>CAZVJA010000050.1:0-28567 GCA_964626885.1 uncultured Planctomycetaceae bacterium
GAAGGTGCGCGCACCCGCGCGCATCTTCGAACGGCTGAGTTGCTCGAGCATTGCTTGGCTGCTCATGGATGCGTGCTCGACCATCCGCATGGCATTTCCTCGGACGAGAATCGACGTTCTCTCTCGTGTGCCACTGGCTATGCCAGTGCCGGTGTTTTGGGTGGCACTGGCGGCTTGTCCGCCAGTGTTGAGCATTCAATCGAAACCGATCACGGGCAGAGCCCGCGGCACACGCCGTTCTTTTGTGAGAACACAGCGACCATTCCACCGCGCTTTGCGAGATGCGTCAACGTGCACTTGTAGCGGCGATGCGGATCTTCGCCGATCAGGCCGTTAGAGCGGTCTATCGTTTCATGCCCTCAATCACGCTGACCTCCGAAGCGGTCGGAACGACTCGCGTCAGATCAAAACCAGCCTCGCGCAATAACGTTCGATACTCGCCTTCGGTCCGTTCCTTTCCGCCGGGAATCAGCAGCATCACCAAATCCAGAAACTTGCCGCCGAACCTGTCATTGCCGGGCGGAATCACACTTTCGACAAGAAGAAGTCTGCTGCTCGACGACATCGCCGTGTGGCAATGACTCAGGATTCGGACGGACTTTTCATCGTCCCAGTCATGAATGATGTGCCGCAGCAAATAGGCATCTGCGTTGGCGGGGACCGCTTCAAAGAAATTGCCGCCGACGATCTTACAACGATTTGAGACGCCTGCCGCTTCGAGATGGCTCTTCGACCTTTCGACGACATGCGGCAAGTCAAACAGAATTCCCTTGAGGGTTGTATGCTTCTGCAGGATCGCCGTGATTTGTGATCCGTTTCCACCCCCGATGTCCGCCAGAACACCAATTCCCGTGAAGTCGTACGCATCCAGCATGGCGTTCGTCTCGCTGCCATGAATGCCGGTCATCGCTGCATCGAAGATCACAGCCTTCTCGGGGTTCTCGCCGAGGTAATCGAAGATCGGTTTGCCGTAGACCTTTTCAAAGGCGACTTTGCCGGTGCGAATGCTGTATTCGATTTCACCCCACGTGCGAAATTGCTCATCTCCGGCCATCAAGGCCAATGCCCGTTTCGAGTGGGGCACATCGCTGCGCAGCGGTTCTGCTAACGGGGTCAACGAGAAGTGACGTGCGTTGCTCTCGACGAAGATTCCCACGCTCGACAACGCGCGCAGCAGGCGGTACAGGGCATCCGGATTGGTCGACGTCGCTTCTGCGAGGTCTTCGACCGACTTGGGTCCGTCTTTGAGATATCCGGCGATATCAAACTTGGCTGCGGCATAAATTGCCTGCGAAAGCCAATATCCTGTAATCATTCCGTCGAGTTGTTCGCGTGGCGACTGCTCCATCATTGATTGTCCTTTTTCGTATACGGTCGAACGATTGGCCGATCTGGTCCAGTTCCGCCGTCTGGACACGTTCGTCGAAGGTAACGGTGATCGTGATTGCGGCGGTGTTTGATTTGGGCATTGCGTCGCGATGATTTTATCCGCCGGGCCGCAGGTGGGAAGGACGAACCCAGCGGAACGCCCAATCAGCTTGACGGCCGGGCCTGCCCGCTCGGGAGTCCAAATTTGTTCCACGCCCGCTGATCCGGTGAAATCTGTGCGGTGGGACGATACGCTGTCCGGGCATGTTGTACTTCATCTCCTGGCTGACCGACTTCACCTCGAACCTGCTGGTCTTTTCCGTCACGCGGCGGCTGGCGGAACTGCGCGCGGAGCCGCTGGTCATCGGCCTGGTTGGTGCGTGTTACGCCGGGGCGAGTACGCTTTGCAATCCGGTTTCGGGGCATCTCTCCGACCGGTTCGGCCGGCGCGTCGTGGCGATTGCCGGGGCGCTGCTGATGTTCGCGAGCCTTCTCGCCACGTGGCTGTTGCCGCCGGAACACTGGACGGCCGTGGCGGCGTTTGCTTGCGGCGGGGCCGCGGCGGGGATCATTTATCCGCCGGTCATCGCCTGGATTGGCCAGGGGTTGACCGGGCGGTCCGCCAGTCTGGCGTTTCTGTTATTTTGCATCGCGTTCAATCTCGGCGTTGTGTGTGGACAGACGGTCGGAGGGTGGTTGTTTCGCATCTACGGCGCGCCCGGACCGCTGTTCGCCGGGATGGGGGCGATTGTGCTGATCATCGCCGCGATCTCCCGCGCTCGGCCGGCGCGCCCGCTGGCATCCCTTGCGGAGGAGGCCGAGACCGCCGCCGCGTCGGAGCGGGTACTCTCCGCGGGTTTTGCCCGTGTCGCGTGGATGGCCAATGTCGGAGGGACGTTCTCGTACAGCATTGTGCTATATCATTTGCCGCGGTTGGCGGTCGATCTCGGGATTCCATCGGATCTGCATGGCGTGATGCTTGCCGGCAGCCGGTTGATGATTCTTTCGACGTTCTTGACGATGCATTTCTCGACGTTCTGGCGGTATCGCATTTCCGTTTCGCTGGCGGTGCAGGTTGCGGCCTGCGGCGGGTTGACGCTCCTGGCGTTCGGCCGGAATGTCGCGATGCTCACCGTGGGGCTGGCGGCGCTGGCGATCCTCATCGGCTGCAATTATTTCGCGAGCCTGTATTACACGACGACCGGCGCGGCCGACCGCAACAAGGGGCGGGCCACAGGTATTCATGAGGCGACGCTCGCATTCGGCCTGACGGCGGGATCGCTGTGCGGCGGAGTGGCGGGGAACCAGTTCGACGATCGCGCGCCGTTCTGGCTGGCAGCCGCGGTCGTCGCGCTGCTGCTCGTGCCGCAATGGATGTATTACGTGGCAAAGGTTCGACGGCTGCAGCGCGGTGAGAACGAGCAGTAAACTCCCCATTCCGTGCACCATGTTGTGAGTGAGAGTCAGGCACAATAGTCAGGCACAACTGTTTTGAACTGTGGCCTGTTTTGGTCACGGTCTTTTCTTTTATGGTGACGGAAGAATTTGCTGTCAGCAGAAAGTTGGACCGTGGTACAATCCTGCTCGTAAAACGGATTGCAACAACGTTAATCACTATTTGTCGGATGAGGGCCGCTGTGATGAGTGAATTGTGGTTTGTGAAGAAGAATGGTATCGAACACGGCCCGTTTCCAGCCGACGAATTACGAAGGCGCGCTGCTGAAGGCAAGATTACGCGCGATGCTCTGGTGCGTCAGGGGAGAGTAGGCAAGTGGTATCCAGCGGAAAAAGTGAAGGGCTTGCTGCCCGAACCAAGTCACCCACCTGAAACCAACGTTCATGCTTTGGGGAACACCAACCAAGATGGTAGCAGCTTGGACGAGAATGCCGAAAACAAAGAGCGAACAACTCAATCATTTTCGCGTTCAACGATAATCGCAAGCGAATATACGCCCAATACCGGTGGCGACGACATATATTACGTAGCCACGAAGAACACGAATTCGCTCGATGCGCTTCAAGTCGGGCTGTTCTTTGTCCTGGGAATCAACGCCTTTGGCCTGTTGCTCGTTCTTTTCCCCGTGGGTATGAGTGGCGCAATTAGCGGCGTGGCATTCGGCGCGTTGTTCAGCAGCGGCATTTCCGCCATTGTTATCCTCTGGATTGTGATTCGCGCAATTGCCGCGACTAGCTGCCATTTGAAACTTCAGGCCCGCATTGCGAAGCGACTGGATGACTTGATGGACAAACAGAATGCGACAAAGTGAGGTCTGGCGACGAAGTTCGTTGCGGGCGGCACCAGGCGAAATGAAATTACTCGAATTAGAAATCGTTCTGAAGGGCCGCTGCCATGAGTGAAGCGTGGTATATCAAGAAAGGTGAGAAGGAATACGGGCCGTACTCGGCGGACACGCTGCGGGAATACGCGGCGCAAGGAAAAATCGTCGCAGACACGCAAATTCGTCAAGGAAAAGAAGGAAGATGGTATTCAGCAGGACGGGTGAAGGGGCTGGCGTTTCATCAGCAAGAATCGCATCAATCGGCGGAGGATGCAGTTGGCGCCACTCCTAAAGAGGACAAGCCGCAAAGCACTGCAACAAACAAGGAAGAGCTTTTGCAATTTGCCCGTGACGCAGCAGAAAACGCTCAGGAGACACCGGGAACCAGCAAGGACGAACTCCTTGCTTATGCACGAAACGCCGCTCAGAATCCCGACAATTCAGCAAAGCTGAAAACCGCTTTTGACTTCCCCGATGTCTATCCACAGGTCAAATCAAACGTCAAATCACTAGAAAACCTCCGCGAAGGATTACTGTTTGTCCTGGTCATCAACGCCTTTGGCCTGCTCATCTTTTTCGTGATGGCTGTGGGAGGTGAACTTGGTGGCGGCGTGGCAGGCGGCGCGTTCGTCGGCAGCGCCATCGCCGCTCTCACTTCACTCTGGATTGTCATTCGTGCCGTTGCCGCGACAAGCTGCCATTTGAAGCTTCAGGCAAACATCTCAAAGCAACTGAGTGATATTTTAGATGTTCTGAAGTCGCAAGGCGACTAAAGTATTCGCCGGAACATTGTTATTGGCTGCGGCCTCATTGGGTTGGCCCAATTACGAACTACCGTTCGCACACGAATGGTATCGCGGAAATGATATCCCCAATGTGCTGAAACTGCTGACAGCTCCGTTCAGAGCTGCTGCTCCGCGACTTCGATTGCTTTGATCAGCCCCTTTGCCTTGTTGAGGGTCTCTTCGTATTCGCTGGCGGGGACGCTGTCGGCCACGATTCCCGCGCCGGCCTGGATGTAGGCGGTCTGCCCTTGCATCACGAGGGTTCGCAGGGCGATGCAGGTATCCATGTTGCCGGTGAAATCGACGTAGCCCACCGCGCCGGCATACGGACCACGGCGGTGCGGCTCGATCTCGTCGATGATCTCCATCGCCCGGACCTTCGGCGCGCCGGAGACGGTTCCGGCCGGCAGCCCCGCGCGGAGCGCGTCGAGCGCGGTTTTTCCTTCCGCCAGCGTTCCTTTGACATTCGACGTGATGTGCATCACGTGACTGTAACGCTCGACGACCATCACGTCGCTCAACTCGACGCTGCCGTACCGCGAGACCCGGCCGACGTCGTTCCGCGCCAGATCGATGAGCATCACGTGCTCGGCCCGTTCCTTCGGGTCTGCCAGCAGTTCCTCGGCCAGCCGTCGGTCTTCTTCTTCGGTCGCCCCCCGCTTGCGCGTTCCGGCGAGGGGGCGAACTGTTGTCACACCGTCTTCGACGCGGACCATGATCTCCGGCGAACTGCCGACGAGATTCACCCCCGGCGAGCGGAGCAGGAACATGAACGGGCTGGGATTGACGACGCGGAGGGCGCGGTAAATGTCGAGCGGGCTGGCGGAGGTCTCCCGTTGTAGTCGCTGGCTGATGACCACCTGAAAAATGTCGCCGGCCCGGATGTACTCCTGGCACTTCGTGACGGACTTCTCGAATTGATCCTGCGTGAAGTTCGATTTCCAGTTCGGCTGCGGTTCGCCGCCGACGGCGATGTCGGTTAGTTCCAGGTCAGCCTCTTTTTGCTGCAACTGGCGGCAAAGATCGTCGACCCGTTCGCAGGCGCGGGCATACTCGGCTTTCAGATCCGTTTTGCGGCTGTCGGCATGCGCCGCAACGAGGACCGTCTTATTGATGTGATCGAAGATCACCATCCGGTCGTAAAAGGCGAACGCCATGTCGGGGAGCTTGCGGTCGTCAGCGGGAGCGTTCGGGAGGTGCTCGGTATAGCGAACGACGTCGTACCCGGCGTATCCGACCGCGCCGCCGCAAAAGCGGGGAAGCCCTTTTACATGCACCGCGGGGAATTCACCGAGGAGATTTTCGAGGTCGCGGAGCGGATCATCGGACGTGTACTTATGCGGCTTGCCGTCGCGGGTGACGACCACTTTCTCGCCGAAGGCTTCAATGCTGAGGAACGGATCGGCTCCGAGAAAGCTGTACCGGCCGATTTTTTCCCCACCGACAACGCTCTCGAACAGGAAGGATGACTCGCCCCCCTGAATTCGGCAGTACGCGCTGACGGGTGTGAGGGTATCGCCGACAAGTTGCCGGTAGACCGGGACGAGGTAGCGCTGTTCGGCGAGCTTGGCAAAGGTTTCGTAGTTGGGATGGTGTTTCATGAATGATCCAAATCGCCAGACGGGAAACCGGGCATTCAGGTTCGGACGATCGTTCCCCGTTCCAACAAAATGAGCATGCCGACTCGCATCAAAAGGGAGTCCATCCGACATTGGAAGGTGGAAGTCGAGCCTGGCTTCCCGAGCGTTGAAGCGCGAACGCTGCAACGCCCGATCCATAATAACGACAGGCCGTTACGTCGCAAAGCGGCTCCAGAGCGTCGCTTGACACTCATTGGCCGAAGGCTAGAATTGACGCGACGTTAGCACCAATTCTGTTGAATTGTCGATTCACACGAACCCCCAGCATCAGATGGCTTTCTCGGCGTGCTGAGTATCGATGCCGGCGGGGAGATAAGTTTTGCCCCGATTGTTGTTCGGCTCAAAGCCGCCCGAACGGGCGTCGTGAATCAGACGGTCAGAGGCTGAAGACGGACCGATTATGAAGAAGTGCCACCGCTGCTCGAAACCCGCGACGCTGCACATTACTGAGCTGCGCGAGGGGGGCGTGCAGGAGTTGCATCTCTGTGAGTCGTGTGCCCAGCAATATTTGAATAGTGCCAGCGACACGGAGAGTGCGGATTCGCCGGAGGGAATCACCGACAAGCTCCCCGCCGGAATGCAAGAGGGACTGGAAGAGCTCGACCATCTGGTTTGCCCCAATTGCGGGATCTCATTTCGGGAATTCCGCAGCCAGGGGCGTCTGGGCTGCCCTCACGATTACATCGCGTTTGAGCGCGAATTGGTCCCCCTCCTGGAGAACATTCACGGGGCGACGCAGCATGTGGGGAAATACCCGAAACGCGCGCCGGATTCGAGCCAGAGACAATTCGAGCTGATCAAGCTTCGCAACGAATTGAAAAGCGCGGTGGATGACGAGGATTACGAGCGGGCGGCGGGTCTACGGGACCAGATTCGCATCCTGGAAGCGGAATTGTCGGAGGGTGAGAGCGGCCCACCGCCGGAATGAAACACCGGAGCGGCTGTGAGTATTCGGCCCTGCCGGTTTGACAGATACGTAATTCTTTTGGATGACGACGAGGGGATTGATGTTCGACCTGAACAGCCTGACGCACACGAGTGGAGAGTGGCTGCGCGGGAACGGCCCGGAGTCGGACATCGTCATTTCCAGCCGCATTCGTCTCGCGCGCAACCTTGCGCAATTTCCGTTTCCGAACCGGGCCGACGACACGACGCGGAGCGAAATTGAAGCCCAGTTGCGCGAGAAGATCGGCAATCTGCACATCGGCTCGAAGATCACCTACGTCGATGTGAATCAGCTTGAGAGCCTCGATCGTCAATTTCTCGTCGAGCGGCAACTCATCAGCCGCGAACATTCCGAAAGTCACGGAGCGCGAGGCGTGGGGATCGGCGATGAGGAAAACATCAGCCTGATGATCAACGAGGAAGATCATCTGCGGATTCAGGTTCTTCGTAGTGGTTTCGCTCTGGAGGACGGCTGGAACGCAATCAATCGGCTGGACGACGCCATCGAAGAGCAGGTGACGTACGCGTTCAGCGGGCAGTTCGGCTACCTGACCGCTTGCCCGACGAACGTCGGCACCGGGATTCGCGTGAGCGTCATGCTGCATCTGCCGGCGCTGGTCATCACACGCGAAATTCAGAAGGTCTTTCAGGCGTTGCAGAAGATCCAGCTGGCGGTCCGGGGGCTGTATGGCGAGGGAAGCCAGGCGATGGGAGACTTCTACCAAATCTCCAACCAGGTGACGCTCGGCAAGAGCGAAGAGAAGCTGATTGGCGATTTGCGAGACGTCGTTCCCAATATCATCTCGTATGAGCGGCGCGTGCGCAACGCGCTGGTGAAAGACAACAGGGAAAGCCTGCACGATCAGATCTCACGTGCGTACGGTATTTTGAAAAACGCACAGACGATCAGCTCGGAAGAAACGATGCATCTGCTGTCGAGCGTGCGGATGGGAGTCAACTTGGGTTTGATTGACGATCTGGAAATCCCGACCGTCAATGAATTGTTTATCCACACCCAGCCGGCACATCTGCAAAAGCTGCGCAAGGAGCATCTCGCGTCGGCTGAGCGTAACGTGGCTCGGGCGACATATCTCCGCTCGCGGCTCGCCGGAAATCATGACGCCGGACGAAATTAGTCCCGGCTGCCTTCCAGCAACGCGGCTCCTTCTAGAATGACCTCCGGGCTCTTGTGCAGAGTCGCAGAGCGATCCGCAAGGGGACTACCGGTGGCCGGTTGAGACGCGGGTTTCACGACTCGAACGTTCGGCGCATTCAGGAAGTGTCGCTCGACAGCCATGTAGAACAGCCAGCCGAATCCGAGACTGGCAGCGAGGCAGATGGGGACGGTGATCAGCGCCGTTTCGGTTCGACTGGTCAGTCCGGCCGCGTAGAGCGCATGGCTGATCCCTTTGACCAGCGGCCAATGGATCAGGTACAGGCTGTAGCAAAACCGTCCCGAAAAGTCGAACGGCCAAACCCACCTCGACGACGCGATCTGTACATCCCAGCGGCGGAGAACCAACAGCAGCAGTCCGAAGCCCCACGCGGCGGCGATGTCCCGGTCGAATAATCCGTTTCGTTTGAGATGTGCG
Source organism: uncultured Planctomycetaceae bacterium (assembly GCA_964626885.1). Lineage (GTDB taxonomy): Bacteria > Planctomycetota > Planctomycetia > Planctomycetales > Planctomycetaceae > CAZVJA01. The sequence goes on from CAZVJA010000050.1 coordinate 8,610, forward strand.
GCTGCGAGGAGCGGAATCACGATCCAGGCCGCAATTACCTGCCAGCGGCGGAAGTAGGTCACGATACAGTAGATTGCCATGCCGGCCGCGAACATCTCCCAGCGGCCATCGATGAAAAATCCGCTGAGGTAATCGTTGACATGAAACGATTTCGGCAGCGCCCGGATTACGATCTGCAACAGTGTCAGCACTCCCGCCGCGATGAAGAGCCGGCGGCGGCAAAAGATCAGGAGCAGTCCCACGACCGCGTAGAATTGTTCCTCATAGCCAAGTGTCCATGCCTGCATGATGAGCCAGGAGCGGTCCGGTTCGGAAAAGTGGATTCGCCAGTTCTCGGTCAGAGTCAGGTTGCCGGCCCACTGCCAGGCGTGCATTTGCGATGGATCGGGAACCGGGTAGGGATCATCGGTGAGAAGTCCCGGCCAGAGGTGATATTGGACGGTATAGATCGACAGGGCCAATACACCCATCGCGATCCAGAAGGGAGGGAAAACTCGCCGCAGCCGCCGCACGAAATACTGGCTGACTTTGTATTTTCCACGGCGGCATGAGTCAGCAGTCGCCGAGATGCCATAGCCGCTGATGACGAAGAACATCGGCACAGCCACCCAGCACTTGGCGACGAACCAGAGGATGGTATCGCCGAGCGAGGCTCCTAGAGCGCCTTCCCCGACGTAATACATGGAATGGAAGGCCACGACCATCAGGGCGGCCAAACCACGCCATTGGTCCAGTGTCTCAAATCGGGAAGAACGGGTCTTGGGGACGGGTAAGGCATCCATGGGTTGCTTGTTCCTCTGAAATCTTTGCAGAGTCCCCATGGACCCTAAATATTCTTCAGGCTTCCTATTCTACCATGCGTTTCAGCGTGGGCAATTGCCATTATTAGCTTGTGTGGAATTGCTTTAAGTCTTTATTTTTTATTGTGTTGCGATTTTATTTATTGCGCGAGGGGAGCCTGCGAGTGCGTCTGAAATCGGCTGAATTCTGCCGATGCCCAGTCAATAAACGCACAGAATCCGAGGGGGTGACGGATTGGATCTGGGATCGCAAGTACAGGGAATTGCTCACCGGTGAACAGCTAGTACTATCGAAGTCAAAGATGGGACGTATCGCGGTGTTGAGTTCACTCACGCGGAATGACCCTGGGCTGCGACCAATGTCGAAGAGATCACGCCTGGACAGGAACCGAGGCAGGATTCTGCTCCGCCTCGATTAACACCTGTTCGTTCGCCGTCACCTGTGGCACGTTGAGGAAATGCCGCTCGATGCCAAGGTGGAACAACCATCCCACCGCTAAGGTTGCAATGGCACATGCTGGTATCGTCACTAGCACGGTTTCGGTTGGCTCCGTGAGTCCGTTGAGGTACAGCGCATGGCTGATGCCCTTCACGACCGGCCAGTGGACCAGATAGAGGCTGTAGCACATGCTGCCGCAGACAGCGAACGGCTTTGCCATTCTTGAAGCGGCGATTCTGTGGTCGAAGCGGTGGAGAATCAGGATGATCAGCACGAAGCTCCAGGCGACTAGTGCTTCTTTGTCGTGAAGGCTGTACTGCCAGGTATGGATGCCGATCAGTCCGATCGTCGCGAAGTAGGCCGCAGCCGTTTGCCAACCACGCCAGTAATTCACAACGCAATAAACCCCAATGCCGGCAGCGAACATTTCCCAATACGGATCGAAAAAGAAACCTCGAATCTGGTCCGAAAATCCAACAGGACGGGCGATCCAATTGAGGACAATTTGACCTGCGGTGAGGGTCGCCGCCGTGAGGAAGAAACGCCGTCGAAACAGCAGCAGCATGACTCCCATGGCGATGTAGAATTGTTCTTCATAACCGAGCGTCCAGGCTTGGAGCAAATACCAGGCATGTTCGCCCGGAGTGAAATGCCACCGCCAGCCTTCGGTTAACGTGATGTTGCCGAACCATTCGAGGGGCGTTCGCGCCGAGGGAACCTCGAGCGGATGGATTTCGTCGGCGAATAACCCCGGGCAGAAGTATCGCTCGGTGAGGGCCACCGCGATCACGGTGAACAGCAGCGCAAACCAATACGGAGGAAAGATGCGTCGGAGACGTCGCACGAAATATTGGCCGGCGGGCTTCTGCTTGCGGCGGTTGGAATCGGCCGTCGCGGAGATGCAATATCCACTGATTACGAAAAACATCGGTACGCCGATCCAGCCCCTGCTGCACAACCACAGCAGGGTTTCGCTGATCGAACCGCCGAGTCCTCCCTTCACGTAGAAGCACGAATGCACCAACGTTACGAGCAGAGCGGCGATTCCGCGCCAATGATCGAGCGTTACGTACCGTGGCGAACGTGGAGTTATGAAATTGCGTGCCGTCACGACCTAGTCCCGCAGGTTTTACTATTTCATTCGTATTTCCTATTTTTACATGGGGTGATTGGGATAGCAACAGCAGTTTGGTACCTCCCGCGACGCTGAGAATCGTGTGGAGATATATCGGAAGATATTTCAGAGAAAAGACTTAAGATTTTCTCTGTGGGGTTCGGCGGGTGAGGCGGAACGGCTGCAATAATCGCGAATTAGAACCATCAACCCGAAATCGATGGAAGCGGAATCAGGCGATCACTCGATGCGGGGGCAGCGTTGGACAGGTTCTACGCTGTGGGCAAACCGGTGTAGTAAGCCGGCTCGTTCCCTTTCTTCCACTTGATGTTGCACCCGATGCTTGGCTTCTGCGTGTCCGCGACCGGTTTTCCGGCAAGCGCCGCATCGCAGGCGGCGCGGAGATCGGCGCCTGTCACCGGTTTGCCGCTGTTTGGGCGGCTGTCATCAAATTGTCCCCGATAGACCAGCTTGCGGTCCCTATCGAACAGAAAGAAGTCGGGTGTACAGGCGGCGCTGTAGGCCTTGGCGACTTGTTGCGATTCATCATAGAGATAGGGGAACGTGTATCCCGCGCTTTTAGCCTCCTGGGCCATTCGTGCGGGGCCGTCGTCGGGGTGAGTGGTGACGTCGTTGGCGCTGATGCCGATGATCGCTAGCCCCTTCTTCTGATACTCGGCGGCGAACTTCGCCAGCTCGGAGCGGAGATAAATGACGAATGGGCAGTGATTGCACATGAAGATCACGAGGAGCGCCGGCTTTTCCGCGAAGCCTGCCAACGACACGGTCTTGCCGTCGACATTCGGCAGCGAGAAATCGGGAGCCTTGGTTCCCAACGGCAGCATGGTGGATGCGGTTTTGACCATTGTTGGAACTCCTGGAACTGAGCCTGCCCTTCAACGCGCAGGCGATGTGAATTTGTCGAGCAGCGGGGGAATGATCTCCGCGGGAACGAATGATTTCAGTTGTTCCGCGGCATCCTGTTGTCCCATCTGAGCGATCTGCTTGATGAGTGAACTGGAAATATGCGTGTACTTTTCGCCGGCCATCAGGAAGACGGTTTCGATATCGGGCGCGAGTGCTCGATTGGCCAGGGCGATGGTGAATTCCCCTTCGATATCGGTCAGGGTCCGCAAACCGCGGAGCATTACTGCCGCTCCGCAGCGGCGGACAAAGTTGACGGTCAGGCCGACGAAGCACTCGATGTTTACGTTCTTCAGAGGAGCAAGAACATTACGCGTCAATTGCAGCCGTTCTTCCGGGGAGAAGAGCGGTTTCTTCTCGGGATTGATCCCAATTCCGACGGTCAATTTGTCGAAGATTCCCGAACCGCGATGAATGATGTCGAGGTGTCCCAGCGTGAGCGGATCGAAGCTGCCAATGCATACGGCATGTCTCGGATTCAAACGTTCCGGCATAGGGCCTCCAGATGATGCATCCCGTATGGACACGCTGTGCAATGGCCGACGTCAACTTCAATCGACAACCCAGACCGATCGTCCCTCCGCCTCGTTCAGAATTTTTTCAGCAACGCTCCCCAGAAAACCGCGCGCCGCGCCGTTGCCGCGCCGGCCGAGACAAATGACCGAATAATCTCCGGCTTTCATCTCATCAATGATGGCCAAGGCGGCGATTACCTTTTTTGCTTCGGGCAGCGCATCGCGGATTTCCAGCTTACAATGGAGTGACGCCGCGGGAATCCCGCTGGAGAGGAGTAGCTGTTTGTAGCTCGACAGCAGTCGCTCTCCATCCGTGCGGCGGCTGGCGGTCAGGTCGTCAATGATTTGACGGTAGGTCGTTCCGGCGATCGAATCGTTCCCCCGCGCCAGCAAGTATTCCGGCAATGTTTCGATAACGTGGTACAAGGTCAGCGAGATATCGAGCTTCGAGCCGGCGAGCATTTTCGCCATGAACTCGACCGCTTTGCGACACCCCTGCGAGCTGTCTATTGGAAGCAAAATCTTCACGGTGCTGTAGTCCTCATGCAATCCGTTGAGTTTTGAAATGAAAGCACAACTTCCCTCCCAGGAATTCTAACGCCTGCAACCTTGCTTTCACAGATTTCCGAAGCCTCATTCGCCCGGTCGGGTTGCGATTTTGGATTGGGAGGGGTTTGCAGATTTCGCTGGGGCCGTACAATTGTGATGTGGGGATTTGTCGCCGATCCTGCATTTCCTGGCGAACCATTCTCGATCCCCGTTCAATGGTAGAGCACTTCAATTGGCGTGCGTTGCGGAACGCATCGAACATGTTCTTTGGTCAGGGCTAGAAACTGGTCCGCCGGGAATGATATCCTTTGGCTGTCTGAACCTGATGAAAAGCCTGCTTCGCCGAGCGTAACCGAGTCCAACGGAAGCCTCATGGATCTCCCAGTCTGTCGTTCCTGTGGGCAGTCGGTCCTCGAAGAGGATGCCGATACCTGTCCATTTTGCGGTAAGCCGATGAAGGGGGGAGCGAGCCGAGGCTCAGCCCCGTCCCCTCCAAGTTCCAAGGTGCCGGCCAACAGGCCCGCGTCACCTGGAATTCCGCGCGCCGCAACACCAGTGTCCAATTCATCCGCAGGAAGTCGAGGAGCCGCGCCGCCGCAAAAGGGGGGGGCCGAACCACGCCCTCGGCGTGCCATTGGACAGACCGTGGCGGATGAGGAGAATCCTTTTGAGTTGGAATTGGCGGATCAAGCGTCGGACGCCGTGCTCCTCTCTCCCAAGAGGACGAAGAGTCGGCCTTATCGTGTCGTCTGCCCGATGTGCGAGACCGAGGGATTTGCGCCAGTTGCCGCCGCCGGCAAAAGCGTGCGCTGCGCCAATCCGGAGTGCATGGTTCCCGTTTTCAAAGCTCCTCGCATCACGAAACAAGAGGATTCCAGCTCCGCGGAAGCAGACCACGGCGGGGCCGGCCTGTGGATCGGGGTGGTCATCGCAGCATTGGTTCTCGTGGGAGTGGGGGGGACTTGGTTCGTTCTCAGCCATCGGGGCGGTTCTGGAACGGGACGTTTGAGCCGAAAGTCGCACATTGCCGATCGTCGCGATATCGGCACGGAGGCGAACGCGAAAGAGGGGGAAGGCAAGGAGCAGGCTGATAACGGGGAGACACCGAACGCCGAGTCTAAACCTCTCTTGCTCGCGGATGTCCAGGAAGACGTTCTCAAGAAGATGGTTGCTGCATCGCAAAAGCCGACGATGAACCGCAGCAAACCTTACTGTCGTCAGTCAACTTCCGAGACGTTCGCCGCCTGCGGAGATCTCGTCGCCGCACGCGAGCAAATCGAACGTCTGCGGGATGTCGGCCGGAATGTTCCTTATTATGCTGTGATACCCTTCACGGCGATCGCCTGGCAGCAATTGAAGTCGGGTGATCTCGACGGAGCCAATAAAACACTTGATGAAGCAAAGCAATCCGCCTCGCTGCCGAAAGTCGGCTTGGAATCGTTGAATATCGCGACGGCATACGCGACCGCTCTTGCGGCCGCCGGCCGCCTGGATGATGCGACCGCCATGCTCAAGACTCGTTCAGAAACGGGGATTCTGGGGGAAATGACGGCGGCATGGAGAGGGGCCTTCGATTCGGAAATCTTCGACTTAGAGAAAGCGTTCAACGAGCGCGCCGTTGTGGGTGTGGTTCCCCTTCAATGGGGAGCCGTGGCGCGCGGACTCACATGGCATGGTTTTTCCGACGCCGCGAGGAAATGGGCCGAAAAGGGCGATTCCCTCGAAATTCGCACCGACTGTGTTGTTGCCTGGGCGGAAGTGCTCGTTGAACAATCCGTTCATCGAAAAGCCCCGGAACTTCTCACGGAGATCGAGCCGACGGCGGCGCCGCTGGGGGCAGCCGGCAAGGCCTGTGTTTATGCGCGCATGGCTGTGCGGGCCCTCGCGGCGGGAGATAAGGAGCTTGCCGAGAAATCGTTGGCTGTCGCACGCGAATCGATTGTTACCGTAGCAGAGCCGGCTCCCAGCTTGCTCCCCGACATGAAGGGGCTCTACAGTCTGGTGCTGCCGGACCCGAGTAATCTGCGACAGGCCGCGCTCGCTTCCGCCGAGATTGCGCGAGTTGAATCGGCAATGGAGAATCTTGATGCGGCTTGGGGATCGCTGACCCGTGCTCAGACCTACTTGCGCGGAACTGCTCCGTCTCCAACTGACGTTAAGGCCCGCTTGAGTGAAATTGAATCGGATCTGAGTTCGGTCAGATCGAAGTTGAAGTCGGCGTTGAGTCTCCGCAAGGACGAGGACGTCTTCCACGCGGTTATCGAGTACCGTAAGAATTGCACGTCGATTTTCGAAGCAGCCGATGCACGTTTTCAATTGCAGGCAAGGATTTTTGAAGCCGCCGTCGAATGGGGATTTCAGGACGATATCTGGAATGTCATCCGGTCATCCAATCCCCAGGGATCATCAGAGCCCTGGTTGGAGACCTCTTTACCGGCTCTGTTGGCGGTCGACTTCGAGAAAGCAGGGAAGGCGGATAAAGCAGCCGAGGTGCTGGCTGCCTCCCCTCAAAAAGAGAAGGGACAACAGTCCGAAGGGGAATCGCGGATCAAGTTGATCCAAACCACGGACGAACTCCTGAAGGGGGGAAAATTCGAGAAGGCCGCGAGCGAAATTGACGCATTCCGCCGTATCGATAAAAACTGGCGGCTGGTTTGGGGGCTGCAAACCACCAGCCGGCTTATCAAGCAAGGGAAGATTGCGGAGACGCTCAAATTCATCGCGGCCTTCGAAGACATCGTGTGGCGGGAAGTTCTCCTCGAAGCCTCCGGTGCATTGTCAGCCCGGCTGGGGCATGGCCGGGTCATCTTGCAGAGGATCGACGAGGCTACTTTGACCCCAACTGAACAAGTGGCATTATCGCGCGGTCTATTGCTCGGTTTGATTGCCCGTGAGCACCAGGTTCCTCGGAAGAATCCGACGGAAGCGGCGGGTAACGGAAACTGAGCAATCGCGATTTTCCACGCGTTTTACCGACGTTGTTATCGGGAAAACGATTCAATCTTCACTAGTTTGCCCGGTCCGTATAGAATACCGCCGGTTTGGAGAAGCCCGCAGATTCGTGTTTGCGGCAGCTTCGGAAAATGTGTTGTCTGGTTCATGGATCGTTCTCCAGACAGTTCCGTTAGCGGTTTTGAGTTGCTAGTCATGGCGCCGAGTGCCGAAGACTTTTGACACTCAACTCAGCGATTCCGTTTCGGAATTCCCTCCATCGTGGCCAAATCGCAGGTCTCAAGGCGAGACATCAGGAGTCGTTCATAATGCGTTCTTATTTCCGGATTCTTTCGTCAATCCGATTGGTTGGTACTCTTGTGGCCTTGGGGGCCGTTCTGACATCGGCCCATCGGGCCGTTAGGGCCGAAGATTCCGCTCCCTCGGTCAACGTCGTGCAGTCGGGGGCCGACAACCTGTTCGGCGATTTGAAATTCCTGTTCAGCCTCACCACCGAGCAAGAGCAGAAGCAATTCGACATCATCAAGGGATATATCGAGGACGGGTTCCTGGCGGGGGTCGACCGCAAAGAACCGGTCCTGCTTGAATTGAAATTCGGAAATCCATCGACACGGCAGGTCTGGTCGATACCGATCGACAACATAAACACGTTCCGAAACGTCACGCTCAAAGGTCTGGCGATTGTCCCCAAGCTCAAAGCCCCCAATTTGTACGAGTTATCGAAGACCTTTAAGGGGTGGATGAAGTTTGCTCAACCCTATGTCAGCATCGGCGAAACGCAGGAAGATCTTCCGGCGGGAGATCCCCGCAACGCCGCCGTCAAAGCTTTGATCGCCAAGAACTACGATGTGGCCGTCGAAGCGCGGAACTCCAAAACAGACTCCGCCGCGCAAGACGCCCGCCGAAAGAATTTCGCGAACACCCGCAAGGAGTTGCTCGGCGCCCTCAAAAAGAAAAAGGAAGAGACAGACGCCGATTTCGATTTGAAGAAAAAGGTTCTCGAGTCGCAGTTCGACGAAGGGGAGCGTTTCTTCGTCGAATCCGAGAACCTGCTGCTCGGCTGGACGACCGACGCGGAAAAGAGTCAGGGGCGGCTCGATGTCGAACTCTCGGCGATTCCCGGCACTTCGCTGGAGAAGGTGATCGGTGAACTCGGGACGACTCCCAGTTATTTTGCAAATATCGCCCGCAGCGAGAACCCGATCTTCAGCGGCCGGTTAAATCACCCGCTCGACGAGCCGCGACGAAAGAGCCTTACCGAGCTCGCGGTGCTGCTGCGTGACCGGGCGAAGTCTGACGCCGATGGATATGCTAATCGTTCCGCTGAGGAAAAAGCGGCTACCAAAAATCTCGCCGACAAGATTTTCGATATGTTGACCGCCGGACTGAAGGCGGGCATCGCTGACGGCTTCATTGAAGTGCACGCAAATGCATCGGGGAAGAACACGCTGGTCGGCGGATTCCGTACCGCCGACGGCACCGCGGTCGTCGACATCCTCAAGATCCTCCCGGAGTCGAAAAAGGGACGACAGACCAAGCTCGATGCCGATGCCGAAGGGGATGTGAAGATCCATGAAGTCACCGTTTCGGAGACGGATCATCCGCACTATCAGAGTTTCTTTGGGGGTACGGTCCTCTACGTCGGCTCTTCGAAAGAAGCGGTCTGGTGTGCCGCCGGTGAGAATGCTCTGGCGGAGTTGAAGGCCGCGATCAAGAAGCGTTCCGAACCGGGTGCGGCTCCCGCGACCGATGCGCCGTTCGGCCAGATTTACGTAAAACTGTTGCCGTGGATCAAGCTCCGCGAGGAGCGCGACCCGAAGCAGGGGAGCCCGAAAATGAGGAAGATCTCACTCGAAGCCTTCGGGCAGGGGGACGACATTGTCTCCGGCGAAATTCGGCGAGTCGATAAGAAGCTCGTCGGCCAACTGACCGTGCAGACCGGTATTCTTCGTTTTGCGGGGAAGGCCACGGCCGATTTTTCACGAGAGAACCTCGACGATACGCCGCAGACTCCGAAGAAGGCGGCGAAAAACCCGTAGCAGATCGACATCGACCACGGCAATCACGTGAATCTCACACAAGCCCATTGACCGCCGTCGATGGGCTTCTTTTTTGAATTGCCTTTCTGGTCACACGAATTCGCCAGTGCGGAGTGGCATTTCAAGCAGCCGCGAGGTGGTATCAAGATCCTGCATTTGGGAGGGCGACAGGGCACCGCCCGGAGGGTGGTCCGTGGAGCCGCCAGAACGAGAGGCTTTCGGATGCAGCGGCTCGGCGGGAGCCTCGCCCTCCCTGTCTTGAAGCCAACTGGAGTCAATTCAAAATCCCGCCGGAGGAGCGAGTGGAATCTCGGCGTTGTCGAGATACATCCGCTGCCACATCTCAAACACCAGGAGTGCCCACAAGCGGTAGCTGTGGTCCCAGCGCCCCTCGAGATGCTCGTCGATGAGGCGTTTCACGGCCGTGGGATTAAAGTATCCGCGCTCGAGCGCGCGGCGATCGAGCAGGGCGTCGAGCAGCAGCGGCCGCAACTCGTTCCGGAACCAGTGATCGAGCGGAACACCGAATCCCATTTTTGAGCGTCGTTGAATCGACGCTGGCAGCAGATCGGAGAATGTTTCGATGAGGATCTTTTTGCCTTGCTGCGGCGTTTGCTTGAGTTCGATTGGCATGCGGGCCGCCAGCTCGGCGACTCGATGATCGAGGAACGGACAGCGGCTTTCGAGGCTGTAGGCCATGCTCGCGATATCGACCTTCGTGAGAATGTCGCACGGCAAGTACGTCAACACGTCGGCGCAGCTCGTGCGGGTCACAAAGTCGCGCGACGGGCAGGCGGCATAGGCTTCCAACAGAACATCCGCCGAATCGACGTCTCCCACAGCCGCGCGGAATCCGTCGGTATAGAGATCGCGGCGGCGCTCGGTGTCGTAAATGCTGATCCATCGCAGATAGCGGCGTTCCGGCGGCTTGCCCAGTTCCGCGAGCAGCCGCTTGAGTCTTCGCCGAAACGAGCGTTGCTGCACGCTTGCGGGGATTTTCTGCCAGAGGCGCGAGGTGAGCAGGGCACGCAACGGACGTGGGAGCCGATCGAACGTGATGCCGAACCGGACCGCCCGGTACCGATCATAGCCCGCGAACAATTCATCCCCCCCGTCTCCCGAAAGCGCGACGGTCACCTTTCGACGTGTCATTTCGGAGAGATACATCATCGGAATGGCGGAGCTGTCGGCGAAAGGTTCGTCGTAATGCCAAATGAGCTTCGGCAAAATCGACAGTGCATCGGGCTCCACCGTCAGTTCATGATGCTCGGTGCCGAGAGCGCGCGCCGCTTCGCGTGCGTACGAGGTTTCATCGAACTGTTTGACCGGAAACCCGATCGAGAACGTATGCACCGGACGTTCCGAGAGTTGCTGCATCAATCCGGAGATGATTGTCGAATCGATCCCTCCCGACAGGAACGCCCCCAGCGGTACGTCGCTGCGCATTCGCAGACGCACGGCTTCGGTCAATGTTTCGCGAAGCTCGGTCTTCCAGCGTTCGGGTGACCAGCCGGAATGGTCGCCGGCGGGTGTCTGTGTGGTCGGTTCAAAAGGTGGGGACCAGTAGCGGCGCACTTCCAGCCGGCCGTTTTCGTAGACAGCCAAATGCCCCGGCGGCAGCTTGTGGTACCCTTCGAGAATGGAATGCGGATGCGGCACGTACTGGTACGTGAGGAAGTAGTCGACCGCCCGGGGATTGAGCGTCCGCGGCGCGTCGGGAACCTGCAGCAGCCCTTTCAACTCGCTGGCGAACAGCAAACGCCCCGATTCCTTGCGGTATAGGAGCGGTTTCTTCCCGAGCCTGTCGCGCGCCAAGAACAGCCGCTGCGCTTTCTCATCCCAAATCGCGAAGGCAAACATTCCGCGCAGATGTTCGACGCATCGTTCGCCATATTCTTCATACAGATGGACGATGGTTTCGGTATCGGTCGAGGTCTGAAAACGATGCCCGCGGGACTCGAGCGTGGGACGGAGTTCCTTGTAGTTGTAGATCTCGCCATTGAACACGATCCAGACCGTGCCGTCCTCGTTGGAGAGTGGCTGATGTCCGCTCGCCAGATCGATGATCGATAACCGTCGATGCCCGAGGGCAGCGCCGCCGCGCGGTCCCTGCGATCTGTTTTCCGGAGCCGCATCGCCTGTGGAATGAGAATGGTAGAACCCGCGATCATCGGGACCCCGATGTGCCAGCACGTCGGTCATGCGCTGCAGAACATCCTGGGGGAGCGGCGTCCCGTGCGCGGTCCAGGCGGCTCCTGCGATGCCACACATGGTCACTTCCCCCCGCCGGACACGAGAGGACTTTCAGTACCAGTAGCCGCGGCACGCCCAACGACCTCGCGATACAGTGCCGCATGAGCCGCAATCATCCTGTCGATGCTGAAATCTTTCCGCATCCGTGCTCGACCGGCGTCTCCCATTTGTCGTGCCTTCTGAGGATCGGCCAGCAGGCGGTCTGCGAATTGTGCAAACCCGGCGCTGTCGCCGACTTTCACGAGAAATCCGGTTTCACCATCCACGACCAATTCGCGGTTGGCGGGAATGTCACTCGCCACCACCGGTACACCGGCGGCCATCGCCTCCATCACGCTGTTCGACATCCCCTCGAAGTCGCTGGCCAGCCAGAAGAGGTCGCACAAGCCAGCCAGGCGCGCGGCGTCTTCCCGATGTCCCGCGAAATGAACGAATTGTTCGCAGTCGACATTTTTCGCGAAGCGCATCAGATCGTTGCGTTCCGGGCCGTCACCGACAATCAAAAAATGTACGCGATCGGTCAGTTGCCGGAGCACTTGCATTCCCCAGATAAGGTCGCGGAGCCGCTTTTGTGACGCAAGCCGGCCGACATATCCGACAATTCGCGATCCGGGAGAGATCCCGAACTCCGCAACCAGCTTCTCCCGCTCGGCGAGGGTGATGGGTGCGGGGATTTCGACGCCGTTGGGAATCATCACGAGCTTTTCGGCGGGATAGCCGAGTTGCCGATAGAATTCGACGACCGACTGAGAATTGCCGACGAGCCGCGCCGTGCGGCCGATCTGCCGACGATCGAGCCACAACTGCCAGCCGCTCTTCCAACTGTCGACGCATCGTTCCGAAATAATCACATGGGGAGGGGGCGTGCGGCCGGCGACCAATCGCGCCGTAGCATTCGCGGCGAACAGCCAGGAATGGAGGATATCAGGTTGCTCCCGTTCGATTAGCCGTTTGAGCTTTCGCAGCGGAGCGAGGTCGAATCTCCACCGTTTGCCGAGAATCGTGAGCGGAATTTCGGCGTCACGGAGCAATGCTTCATACGGACCGCCGCGTGTGAGGGCGACCGCTTGCACTTCAAATTCGTCGCGCGGCAGCCGTGCCGTTAACAGAGCGAACTGCTTCTCCGCACCGGAGCGATCAAGAGTGGGAATGAGAAGCAAAACCTTGATCACGAGAAGCGGAACTTTCGATGCGGTCGGCGGAGACGAATAGGGCTCATGGAACTGGATGAAGATGGGTTTGACATCGGAGCGGCGCGGTCTATTCCTTCTGACGCTGATCCGCTATCTTCTCATTATTCGCCGCATGCGGAGTGTTTGCAACGACGGAGCGCAATGATGCTGGTTCAGTTTGGAACCTGCCGGCTGGAACTGGTGCAGGGAGACATCACCCGACAGCAGGTCGATGCGATCGTGAATGCCGCGAATGCGCAACTGGCGGGGGGCGGGGGAGTGGATGGCGCGATGCATCGCGCCGCCGGGGCAACACTGATGCAGGAGACACGGACCCGTTACCCGCAGGGGTGTAAAACGGGAGATGCCGTGGCAACCTCGGCCGGCGAACTGCGGGCGAAATTCGTTTTTCATGCGGTCGGCCCGGTGTGGCGCGGCGGTTATCATGGCGAGCCGAAGCTGCTGGCGTCGGCCTACCGCCGCTGCCTGGAACTGGCCGTCGAAAACGGCTGCGAATCGATCGCCTTTCCCGCGATCAGCACCGGCGTGTACGGCTATCCGATGGATCTTGCGGCCGACGTCGCCTTGCGCGCGGCGCGCGATTTTCTGATGGAGAAGGGGAAGCCGAAGCTGGTGCGGTTCGTGCTGTTCGACGGAGGCTCGTACGGCGCATTCGCGCGGGTGCTTGAATCATTGATCGGATCGTGATGCCTGCCGGGTACCTGCATCTACTTGTGACCTTGCGAAGTTATCTCACTTGAACACCGCCGAAATCAAACAGTTTCAGGCCTCGGACGGCTACCGGTTTCACTATCGGCATTGGTCGCCGGCGATCTCGATCCCGCGCGGCTACGTCGTCGCGCTGCATGGCATTCAAAGCCATTCGGGCTGGTATGAGTATTCGAGCAGCCGGATGGCGGAAGCGGGTTATGACGTCTCATTTCTGGATCGGCGCGGCTCCGGCCTGAACGACGTGTTGCGCGGGCACGCACCGCACGCCGACCGACTGATCAACGACGTCGCACAGTTTCTCACGGCGACACATTGGCGGCGAAAGGATGCCGGTGTGACCGCTCCGGTCATTCTTCTGGCCGTCAGTTGGGGAGGGAAGCTGGCAGTTGCATCTGCCGCGCATCGTCCCGATCTGGTCGCGGCGCTGGCGATTTTGTATCCGGGCATCTGCTCGCGGGTGAAGCCGCGATTCGACCAGGATCTTGTTCTGCGTACCGTCGGGTTCTTCGATATCAAATGGCGGAAGACGCGAATTCCCCTCAACGATCCGGAATTCTTCACAAACGAGCCGAGTTGGCGGGAATTCATTCGGAACGATCCGTTGATGTTGCGGCGGGCGACCGTGGGATTGCAGCGGTCGAGCCGCGCGCTCGATCATCTGGCCTCCGCGGCCCCAGAGCGAATTCGCTGTCCCGCTCTGCTGATGCTGGCTGGAAAGGATCGGATTGCCAGGAATTCCGCCACGCGGCGCTACTTCGGTCGGTTCGGTTCGGCATCGAAGCACGTAATCGAATACCCTACGGCGGCGCATACGCTCGAATTCGAGCCCGACCGGGAGCGGTTCGTCGGCGATTTGATCGCGTGGCTGAATGACATTTCGGCAAAATATATCGTTTGATATCGGCCAGGATTGCGTCCTATTGTTGGAACGGAGGGATTCTCGCCGAACATTTCGGTGAATCTGGTTAAGATAATAGGCTGAAGTCCGGTGATTCGGATCGGTGGTCGTCGCCCGGAGTGAAGGAGTCGGTAGGTCATGCTCAGTAAGGATTCAGACATGGTCGAATTGTCGAAGCCATTGTCCACTCGTGCGGTTCTGCTTCAAGGCGCAATCCTCTTGGCTGTGCTGTTTGCTCTCCGTGAGGCGCCGGCCGCGGACAAGCCGGAGGAGAAATCGACGGAGAAGCCGGCGGCGAGTGCGCCGGCGAAGCGGACCGACGGATTGACCCCCCTCAACAAGCAGGAAACGGTGCTGCTCGATGTCAAAGGGAAGCGGGTGCTGTTGAAGACGAAGGTCGTGCTCCGCGAAGGATTTCTGGAAATGTTCTGCTGCTTGGCGGGTTCCAAAGAGCACGAGTCGATCTTGTCGCTCGATGCAAAGGCCTATGTGGTGCACACGGGGCTGTTGGCCGTTGGTGCCAAGCCGGGAACGCCGGTCCAATTTGAACCGAAGTATTCCCCGCCGACAGGGCAGAGAATTGACGTTTTCGTGCAGTGGACGGATGACAAAGGGAAATTGCAGCGGGTTCCCGCCCAGTCGTGGGTGCGGCACGCGCTGCACAAGTTTTACGTGGAGAAAGTCGAGAAGCTTCCCGCCGACCTGACCATTCCGAAAGAGGACGACGATCTCAATCTCAAGTACCTCGCGAAGTTCAAGGAACTGTCGTGGTATGGTCCGATGTCGGTTCGCCAACGAGACAAATTGCTGAAGCTCAGCAGCGATGCCGGATATCGAAAGATTATCGAAAAGTACTTTGAGCAGACTCGTCCGCGCGAGCTGGATGCGCACTTCGTGTTTGCGGGGAGCGGCTTCGCCAAGAATACCCAGACAGGGGAAGAGTTTTATGCGGCGGAGGGGGGAGATCTTATCTGCGTGGCGAATTTCAGCACCGCGACCCTCGACGTCTCCATCAAAAGCAGCGCGAACCAGGAAGAGGGCATCCTGTTTGAGCCCTATACCGAGCGGCTCCCTCCAGTCGGAACCGAAGTCACCGTCGAATTGATTCCGGTCTTCGATCAAAAGGAGAAGGGGGCGGAAAAGAAGTAGCTGACGCAGGATTCCATGGGATCAGGCGAGTTAATCTGGGGGCCTTGCCTGAAAAAATCCGGTATCGGCGAGTTTCGCAGTTGGGAAATCACTTCTGGCTTTTACGGTACACCTCTCTTTCACCCCTACGAAGACTTTTTCTCTGAATCGATAAACTTTCACCATCCTCTTGAGGAATCGCCGATTACCCCGAGGTTCCCCTTTCTCGGCTCAACAACGGCTCTTCCCCCCAAGAGGCGGACGCATGAAGCGATCGCAGCATGCCGACCCGATGGTCCGGCAATTTCGCCGTCACAATGGTCTGGCAATTCTGATTTCCCTCGCCGCACTCGGCATTCTGCATTTTAACTTTGAATCCGCCCCAGCCGGTTCCGACTTGCAGCCGGGAAAAATCGATGTGGCCAAGCTGACGTCGGCCGTCTCGATTTCCATTCCGATTCCGCAGGCGACACCGATCCCGGCCGCGCCGGTCCAGACGGCATCGCTGAATGAGGCAGCTCCGGCATCGCCATCGCTGGACTTTAACGCCGAAGCGAATCGACTGTCGCTGTTGATGAATCTGTTTCTGCTCGAGCAGGGAGCGGAGCGCCTTAAGAAGGTTCCCGACTACACCGCGACGTTCGTCAAGCAGGAACGAATCGACGGAGAATTGCTGGAAGAGCAGATCATGGAGTTGAAGCTGCGGCATGCTCCGTTCTGCGTCTATATGAAGTGGCATGCCGGTGAGGTGGGCCGCGAGCTGCTCTATCATGAAGGGGAGAACGAGGGGAAGATCATCGTGCATCCCGGCGGGTTGCGCGGCCGCTTGCTACCGTCGATCAAGCTGGAGCCGACGAACTCGCTGGTCATGGCCGAATCGCGGCATCCGGTGACGATGGTGGGACTGCTCAATTTGGCCAACGAGATTATCACTCGCCGCAAAGCGGAAATGCGCGACAAGCACGACATGCGCTGCCAACTCATCGACGACCAGGTCGTGAATGATCGCCCGTGCTACTGCTTCATCATCACCTATATGAACAAGAAGCAGCAGGAAACGTATCGCAAATCGGTGCAGTTCATCGACAAAGAGCTCTGCCTGCCGATTTGCGTTCGGAACTACGGCTGGCCGGAATCGGCGGAACCGATTGCTCCCGAAAAGCTCGATGAGGAGACGATCATCGAGAACTACGTCTATACCGACATCCAGTTCAATCGGGAGCTGACGGCGGCCGATTTCGATCGTGGGAACGAGGCGTACCACTTCCGCCGGTAAAGCGGGAGCGACGTAAACTGAGCCGGTTTCGTGAGTTTCTTGCCACGAGCTGCACCGCAGTGCTGCTCTTGGGAGTAAACAGCATTTAGGGCCGTGATTTCCGCGGAAATCCGGCGGCTGCATCCCGTATTGACCCTTCCGTTCTTCAGAATTAGAGTACGCCCCCTGGTCAATCGACCAGCCGATTCTTGCGCGGCCAAGGAGGGCTTCTCGTGGAACGGTGGCGGCGGCTCCAAGCGGATTCTCATCAGGAACTGGAACGCACCGGAATTCCCCGCCCGGTATTGCGCAGATTGCTCGGCCGTCGTGGTTCCGGTGTTGGGGCATCGATCCTCGATGCCGGTTGCGGACAGGGAGAGCTCACGGCTTATCTGTCGTTACTTGGCTATCGGGTTACCGGATTCACGGAATCGCCCGAAGCTGCTGTCGCCGCGCGTCGCGTTGCCGGACGAGCTGAGGTGATCTATGGGACTTCAGCGGCGCTCCCGGCATTTCAGCACAAATTTCACCTCGTCATCGTACGGGAACTGGCATCGTATTCCTGCTCATTGTTCGATTCCGCGCCTCTGCGGACGACAGCCATGCTGATGTCGGCGGTGAAGCCGGGAGGGAGATTGGTCTTTCTCGATCCCGAACTGTCGCAGGGGCGAAATGACCAGGTTGGGCATCGCGTGCCCTGCTTCGCGCGACACCTGGAATGCTTCCCCGGTACGATCGATGCGCCGGTGACCTCGGAAAAATCGCCGGAGCGGGGGTGGAGATCCTGGTTCTCCGGCACGGCGCGCAGCGGGCCGAACATCGTCGAGTGGCAGGCACCTGCGGAACAATATACGCGCGAGGAGTGGTTGCAGTTCGCCGAAGGGAGCCGAATCGGTAAACGCTCCGTCTGCTGCGCTTGGGCGGAGAACGTCGCCGGCCCGGTCATTCGGCGGGTGGCCGCATAATCCAACAGACGGGCCGCGTCAGCGGCGACGGGGGGACGATTTCAGCGATGCACATTTTCTTTTCGGTTGGTGAACCGAGCGGCGATCAACATGCCGCACACCTCATTCGCGAACTTCGACGCCGTCGGCCCGATGTGCGGACGAGCGGCTATGGCGGTCCATTAATGGAGCAGGCCGGCTGCCGGCTCGATTATCGGCTGACAGATCTCGCCGTGATGGGGTTTCTGGCGGTCCTGCCGATGATTTTCAAGTTTTACCGGCTGGTCCGCGATGCCGGCCGGATCTTGAGCGAGACGCGGCCCGATGCGGTCGTGCTGGTCGATTTTCCCGGCTTCAACTGGTGGATCGCTCGTAAGGCGAAACGGGCCGGGATCCCAGTGTTCTACTATATGCCCCCGCAATTATGGGCCTGGAACGGTTGGCGGGTTCGCCGCATGCGGAAGTATGTGGACCACGTGCTGTGCGGATTGCCGTTTGAGCCGGAATGGTACGCCCAGCGGGGCGTGCATGCCGAGTTTGTGGGGCATCCATTCTTTGACGAAGTGGCCGACTACCCGCTCGACCGCGAGTTCTGCCAGCGGTGGTCTTCGGGGGATGCACCGATTGTCGGTATTCTTCCTGGTTCACGAAACTATGAAATCGCCCGCAATTGGCCCGTGATGATCGACGTGATCTCCGAACTCCACCGCCGTCATCCACAGGCGCGGTTCCCTGTGGCTTGTTACAAGCAGTCTCAATTAGAACGCTGCCGAGAGATGCTGGAAGAACGCGGACTTCAACTGCCGGTGGAATTCTTTGTCGGCAAGACGCCGGAGATCATCGAGTCGGCTGATTGCTGCTTCATGGTTTCCGGGTCGGTCAGTCTCGAGATGCTCGCCAGGCGAAAACCGGCGGTGGTGATTTACACGTTGAGCCGCATGACGTACTCGATTGTCCGTCCGCTCATCAAAGTCGCGTCGATGACGTTGCCCAACTTGATTGCCAACAAGCGGCTTTATCCGGAATGGGCGGTCGCCTGGTTCCCTCAACGAGACGCCGGGCAGATTACCGACACTCTCGACGGCTGGTTGTCCGACCCTCGCAAGCTGGCGGAAAGCACGCGCGAATTAGTTGCTGTGTGCGGCACCGTCGCCCGGACCGGTGCCACCAGCCGCACCGCGGATTACCTGCTGGAAAAACTCGATCCGCGCAACAGCGGCTCCGTACCGCGGGCGAACGCGGCCTGAGAGCAGGGAGTTGCACGGGAATGGCATTCGCTCTACAGTCGGGTGGAAGCGGTCGGACATTGGCCGAAAGATCGAGGGGGGAGGACGGAAAAGAGGTCCAAAGTCCCGGGTCCGCAATCCGCAATGCCCGAAGCCTGCCCCCTGATTCCGGTTCGCCAAACATCGGTTCCTCCACATGTCTTACCGACCCAACTACTTCCGTGTCTTCGCGATGTTCTTCCGCAACTCGCTTGTTCGGGAGATGACTTTTCGAGGGAACTTCGTCATTGAAGTGCTGACGCGGGTTTTCTGGTTCGCCGCGCAGCTGACGTTGTATGAAATTATCTATCGCAACGTCGCGAGCATCAATGATTGGTCGCGTGAGGAGTATTTTGCCTTCATGGCGACCGGGATGCTCATCAACGCCGTCGTCGAGACCTTCTTCATGCCGAACTGCGCGAACTTGAGCGAACTGATCCGGACCGGCAACCTCGATTTCGCGTTGCTCAAGCCGATCGATGCCCAGTTTCTGATCTCGTTCGAGAAGCTGAACCTCGCGATGCTCAATCAGATTCTGCTGGCCGGGGTGCTGCTCGGTTATGCACTTCTCAAAATCGATCGGCCGGTCACGATCACACAGGCGGGGATGTATGTGCTGCTGCTGGGTATTGGTGTGGCGTTCTTCTACAGTCTGATGCTCACGCTCGCCAGTACCAGCATCTTCTTCGGCCGGAACCAGGGGTTGTACGATTTCTGGTTCTACGTGACTGTCTTTGCCCGCTACCCGCAGAGCATTTACAGCGGTTCGCCGGCGGGGGAACTGATCCGCTTCAGCTTCTCTTACGTGCTGCCGATCCTGCTCGTGGTGACCGTTCCCGCGCGGGTGCTGTTGTCGAAAACGCTGGAGCCATCGTGGCTGACTTTGGTGTTGGTCGTCGGGTCTCTTGCCGGGTTGGCGCTATCGCGCGGGGTGTTTCAATGGTCTCTCAACCGCTACCGCAGCGCGAGCAGTTGAGGC
>CAZVJA010000051.1:0-28449 GCA_964626885.1 uncultured Planctomycetaceae bacterium
AGCGAGCCCCCGGAACGAGAAACGCGACCTGTGAATCCAGGCCGCGCTGTCCACTGGGAATTCCTATAACAGCACCGATTCCCCTCTTGCCCCAGCCATTCCACGAGGTTCCCGATTATGACCACCCATATCTACCGACGTGACTTTCTTGGCACGACAGCAGGCACACTCGCAGCCGTGTCTGTGATCGGCGCGAATTTTGCACTTCCGCCATCTTTACCAGCCGCTGAGAAGAAGTCTGGCCGAAAGCTTCGCAAGGCGGTGAAGTTCGGCATGATCCGCATCGACGGTTCGATCGAGGATAAGTTCAACCTCATCAAGTCGCTCGGTTTCGAGGGGGTCGAATTCAACAGCCCCGATTCCAGCATCGATAAAACGGAAGCGCTCCGCGCTCAAGAGAAAACCGGCATCATGATCCACGGGGTGATTGACTCCGTTCACTGGGGAACGCGCCTCTCTGATCCCGACGCGAAGGTCCGTGCGAAAGGAGTCGAAGCACTCCGCACGGCTCTGAATGATGCCAAATATTACGGTGCCACGACGGTGCTCCTCGTCCCCGGTAAGGTGACGAATCCCGAAACGGAGAATTACGACCAGGTCTATTCCCGTTCGCAGGAAGAGATCCGCAAAGTTATTCCGCAGGCGGAGGATCTCGGCGTGAAGATCGCCATCGAGGTGGTCTGGAACGATTTCATCACCAAGCCGGAGCAACTGGTGCAGTATGTGGATGATTTCAAGAACCCGATCGTCGGTGCATACTTTGATGTGAGCAACATGTTAAAGTACCGCCGGCCCGCCGCCGAATGGATTCGGCTCCTCGGCAAACGGATGCTGAAGTTCGACTTCAAAGGGTACAGCCACGAAAAGCAGTGGGTGGCGATCGGTGAAGGGGACGAAAACTGGCCGGAGGTGTTGAAGGCCCTCGACGAGATCGGCTACGACGGCTGGGCGACGTCGGAAGTCGCCGGCGGCGGAGAAAAAGAACTCCGCGACATCGCCGAGCGGATGAACCGCGTGCTGGGGATATCGTAAAAATGGAGGATAGGGGACTCGAACCCCTGACCTTCTGGCTGCCAGCCAGACGCTCTCCCAACTGAGCTAATCCCCCGGTGGTTGTTGCTCGACTGTCCGATTATGGACAGCCAGCCAAGCCGGTGCGTTCGGATATGTTTATCGATTCAGGGAAAAGAAATCTGATTCGATTTGCTCGAACCGAACGGACGGGGGTCAAAGTAGCATTGTCGCCAAAAGGTGTCAAGGAGCGGTGCTTACGTGCGAAATCGATTCGCGAATGGCTGGGCCAAACTCCGTCGGCGGAGCTTACCAGTGGAATTCGCCGGCTGACCGATTCAGCCGGGTCCAGCCAATCTTGGACTCGTAAGTCCGTGCATTGAACAGCATCATTCGCCGGGTTGTGTAGCCGGTTCGTTGCTGAATTTTTCGAGCGCGAGTTGCTTGAGTCCCTTGAGGTCGAGCTTACCGGTGCCAAGCAGCGGAATTGCTTCCACTTCGACGAAACTGTCTCGTGACGGCAGCCAGAGATTCGGCAGTCCGCTCGCTGCCATCTCCTTGAGAACATCCTCAAGCGGTTTGTGCAGAGGCTTGTGAACGACAATCAGCCGCTCTCCCTTGTCATCATCGGGAACGGATGTGACCGCGACACGGATCTCGCCTTCCTCGTCGTGCGGATCTTCCACGATTCTTGAAAGAATCTCTTCCACGCGCAGATGCGGGACCATTTCGCCACCGATTTTCGAGAACCGGCTCTGCCGTCCGGTGATTTGAATAAACCCGTCGTCATCGATCTTGGCAATGTCGCCTGTGTTGTACCAGCCGTCCCGAATGACCTCGGCGGTCTTGTCAGGCCGGTTGAGGTAGCCCTGCATGACGTTGGGGCCTTTGATCAATAGCAACCCCTCGGTGTTGAGTCCCAGATCGGCTCGGGATTCCGGATCAACGACCTTGGCGCTGACGTTGGGGACCGGTCGGCCGACGGTGCCGTTCCGCGTGCCGTCGTGAATTCCTCCCGTCGAACGATGCGCGGGAATGTTGCAGGCAGCCAGCGGAGAAAGTTCGGTCGTGCCGTAGCCCTCCGTGGGCCAAACACCGAACTTATCCTCGAACTCCTTTGCCAGATCAAGCGGCATTTTCTCGGCGCCAAGGATGACGGTATCGACCGTCGCGAACTGCTCTTTATCGCAGCGCTTGAGGTATCGTCGAAGGAATGTCGGCGTAGCGGCGATGATCGTCACCTTGTGCTGCTGGCAGAGTTTGCCGACCTGCCGTGCTTCCGCCGGATTGAAATGGTAGATGGTTTTTGGGTCGATGCTCAGCGTCAACCACAACGGAAACGTGAATCCGAACGAGTGAAAGAACGGCAGGATGCCAAGCAGCACGTCGGTTTTCTTGAAGTGTAGTATCTGGTTGGCCGCCTCGATGTTGCTCGCGATATTGTAGTACGACAGCATGACCCCCTTCGGCTCGCCGGTTGAGCCCGATGTAAAGATGACCGTCATCAGGTCGTCCGGCTTAACGGACGTTAGGCCATGCAGCCGTTCCAGAATGAAGGATGGGGCCAAATAGGTTTGGGCCAACGCCGCCGCTTTGTCGAGCGGAGTAATTTTTTCTTTCAAATCCTCGAGATAAACGAGTTCCGCATCGAGATCGTAGGGGCGTTTTTCGAGAAATCGCCGGCTCGTGAGGACATGCCGGATGCCGCTTTCCTTAATGCAGAAGTTAACGTCCTTTTCAGAGAGTGTGTAATTGAGATTGACCGCCACGCGCTGCATCAGTGTCACGGCGCCATTAGCGATTACCGCACCGGCCGCGGGTGGGAGCAGAATTCCGATCATTTTCTCGTCGGGCTTGATGACTTCGCGCGTCAAAAGCCGCTTGAACGCCAAGCAACCGGTCAGCAGTTTGCCCCCCGTCAAATCGGCTCCCGCCGAATCGGCAACCTTGGACCGGAATAGACTCTTACGAAGTTGCCGGATCATCTGCCGCGGCGGCAGAAGTTGACTCCCTTTGCGCTCGTCCACGGACTCGACTCCCAATTGCTGGACTGCTTCACGGACCTGGTTGACGTTATCGGGATCGGCGAGAGGTTTGCCGAAACTGATTGATACAGGATAGGGCCAGCGGCGCGGCCATTTCCAGAAAAACCGTCCCTCGCTGTAGCTGAAAATACTCCCCCATAATCCATCGAGGTACACTGGAATGACCGGTGCGCCTGTTCCTTGGACAATTCGCAGCATTCCACGTTGAAAAGGCTGCAATTGCCCGGTGCGAGTGATTTGTCCCTCCGCGAAGATGCAAACCAGTTCGCCGTTCTCAATGGCCTCGCGGGCCGTCGAGAGGGAACGCAGCAATCCTTTGGGCCCGTCGGTACTCTTGATGGGGATCACGCCGAAGAGCGTTGCGATGCGGCGAATCCACCAACCGCTGACATAATCGGCGTAGGCCAGCATGCGAATCGGCCGCGACGACGTCAGCAGAAGCAGGATACCGTCGAGCCAGGAGACATGGTTCGCCACGAGCAGTGCTCCGCCGGTTGCGGGAAGGTTTTCACGTCCCCGAACGCGGACGCGGTAAAAGGTGGCGCTCGCCAGCCAGACGACGAAACGGATCGTCGCGTCCGGTAGTAGGCTCAGCACGTAGATCACCACCGGAATCGTCCCCAGACCGGCGATCAGGAAAATGGTGCTGGCCTTCAGATGCAACTGGTCGCTTAACAGCCAGAACAAACCCGCAGCCAGCAGCATCAGCGAGAACGTAACGAAGTTATTCGCGGCCAGAATGATTCCGCGCGTCTGAGAGTCGCTACGATGCTGCAGAAACGATTCCAGCGGGACGTTGAATAGCCCGGCGCTGATCCCCAGGGTGAAGAGCCAGACACATGACCAGATGTACGCGTGCCGTGCCGAGGCGATAACGGCCGGATCGATGTTGTCTCCGGTGAGATACAAGAGCAGGACGCTGATAGCGACGCCGATAGCGCCGAGTGGAACCAGCCCCAACTCCACACGCCCTCGTGACCAGATACCGGCCAGCACACTTCCCAGCGCGACGCCGATCACCAGTACTCCAAGCAGCGGGCCGATATCCTTCTGCTGCAACTGCAACTCGTGATTGCCGAACGTGTCAATGTTCATGTTCGCGAGCGACGCGAGAAACCAGAAGAACGCGATTCCCAGACTGGTCCGCAAGAGGGCACGGTTTGCCGTCAGCAGACGAAGACTGTGCCAGGTTTCGACAACGGGATTCGGCGGCATCGCTCGGTTGGGATCGGCCGCCGGCAGGTGTTCGATAATCAAGCTGGTCAGCAATCCGACAATTGCCACTCCGAGCAAGGATGCCGCGGCAGGGGTGAGCGCGCTCAACGTGACCCCGTCCGTCGTGGCATTGGGAATGGTTGCCGCCAGCAGATTACCGGCGACTGTTCCTCCGGCGGAGGCAATCACGGTTGTCAGCCCCATCCAGCCGTTGGCGTGCGAAATGCGATCTCCCGGAACAAGCTCGGGAATGCTGCCGAACTTCGAAGGAGAAAACAAAGCGCTGTGTCCTCCCATGAGAAACACAATGACGAATAACGACGTCAGGCTTCCCGATATGATGGCTGTTACACCCAGAAACATGAGCACGATTTCCGCCACTTTGCAGGCAACGATCACCGTTCGCTTGCTGAAACGGTCTGCGAGATACCCCGCCGGCGCCGCCAGCAGGATGTAGGGGAGCGTGAAGCAGAACAGGCCGAGAGAGAGAGCCTGCGCATCGCCGAGGACCGGCTTGGCGAATGGCACGGCAAGCCAGCGGAACATGTTATCGTTGAATGCGCTGAGAAACTGAGTCAACAGCAGCCCGACAAAGCTGCGCGTAAGGAGTTTCCCTCGGAGTTGTTGCGGAGTATCCTGCTCCGGCTCGCCCATCGTGACGCGCTCCAAACGGCGATTCGTTTCCGGCGCCTCCATGGCGGCGGAACGGGGAATTTTCATGTGCATGCCATTTCAGGCGGAATTCCACCCGAAATATCACGCGGAAATTGTGCTGTCGAATTGCTAATTCGGGAAATGGCAATTCGTTACATCGAATGCCAAGGGGTCATCCACGGTAGCCTTCCGGATTACTGAACGTTCCGAAAGAAAGCTTATGGCACAAAAGTGTACTGTCCACCGTTGTGTTCCGCCACCGCTTTGAGGGTCTTCTCCGCATTGGGATTTGCCAGGGAGAAGGTATGGATGGGCACGTTGCGCTGCACGAGCGATTCCAGGTCGTGCGAAATCTCCGGTTGGAACTCGCCGTCGGTGAGGAAGTAAATCGCATCCGGCTTCATGTTCAGAGCCATCCGCAGTGCCGGTCGCGGATCGGTATTGCCGTCCGCCGGCACCGCTGCCAGCCATTCGAAGGACTTTGCGCGGGCGTCGGAACCAACCGGCAGATAGGACTCGGTCGGCATCGGAAGCAGCCCGTCGTTGAAAAAGATGATGTAGAATTCCGCCTCCGCGTTCATTTGCGTGATGGACCGCCCGATCTCAATCTTGACCCGATTGAACCGCGTCTTGTACTCACCGGGGTAGGGATAATTCATGCTCCGCGAGCGGTCGACAACAAACACGAATCGCTTGCCTTCCGCTTTCGTGTCAAAGAACTGCCCTTGGCCGAAACCATTGCCGGTTCCATTGCCTGCACCCCCTCCGTTTCCAGTGCCTAATTTACTCGATTTTCCCGAATGGACCGGACCGACGACACGAGCGAGATCATTTTGCTTTGCTAACTCAGCAATCCACGACGAGATCTCCGGCAATTCGCGCAACGGCTCCGTCGGGTTGACTGGTGTGTTCGAGTCCTCTACCGCGATTGCGGCTGCAGCTGAATCGCTCCCTCCGGGAATCCGGTCTGCCTGAATCACAGGGACTTCCACGGTCGGTTCGAAACTTGTGAGTTCGGTTTTGAGTTCACCGGAACTCCATTCGCTCTCGATCGTTTTTCGGCCGGTATCGAGAGGCTGCGGCTCCACGGGAACGAGACTGGTGGCAACGATCGCGGAGAGGTGGACCACCGTCGAAACCGCGAGTGCGGCGTACCATCCCCGTTCCACCCAAATGGCAGCACCGACAGAGGACTCGACGGGTACTTCTCGCGACACAGATTCGTCTCGACGATTCAAAACGCGTGCTTAGAACTCAACTACAATCCATCGATTCGGGGCAGCCGACGTTCATTTCGGTGGCTGGCAAACCTTCGGAAAACTGCTCCCAAACTTTCTATCCTTCCACCATCCAGCCTATCAGATGGAGAGGGTGAGAGCAAAAAGCTGTGCCACCGTGCCTTCGAGAAATCGGATCGAGCAGAGGGCTGAAAAACGCGATCTTGGGGCAATTTGCGGGGGAATCGAGCGAAACGGCTCGGCGGAGCCCGGCTGTACCGGTTATGATGGGGGGGAAAGCACGGTTCCTTTGAAGAGAGGACGGGCTCCCGTCGATGCGTGCTTTGACGCAGGCCGACGGGGGCCGCTCGAACCGTGGAGTGCATCGCTCATGTCGCACGAAACCGACTTCATTGCTGTTTCTCCTCAGAACCCTGGCGCTGATGCCGTGGCGGGCAATTCTCGGGACACAGGCCGGCACGACGGGCAGATTGGCGTTTACCCCATTGTCTTCTTCGACGGCGTATGTGGAATGTGCAATCGCTTTGTAGATTTTCTGCTGCCGCGCGATCACCGTGGAGTCTTCCTGTTCGCGCCATTGCAGGGAGAGACCGCACGCGAACGACTCGACGCAGCCGACGTCGAGAACATTTCCACCATCGTCTTGATCGATGAGCAAGGGGTGTATCGGCGATCGACGGCGGTCGTCCGCATCCTTTGCCGGTTGGGCCTGGGATGGAAGATCACCGGTTTCCTCCTCGCGATGATTCCTCGTCCGTTGCGCGATCTGGGCTATCGATTGGTCGCGCGATATCGCTATGCGATCTTCGGAAAAAAAGAAACCTGCCGCATGCCGACTTTGGAAGAACGAGCGAGGTTTCTTCCGTGAATCAAAAACACTTGATATTGAAGCCGTGGCGCACCGTTCAAAACAGCACGGCAAAAGGTAAGATAACCTGAGATACCCACTATGATTGACAACCTGATAGGCATATTCGGAGCGACGGCAGTCTACGGGAAGAGTATGAACCAATCGCTTCCTGGTTGGTTGGAAGCAGGCTTGATTGGGCTCATGATCGGGGCCTACATCGGATTGATGCTTGCTCTTCGTTTTCGACGACCCGTGTCTCGGGCCGTGACGCGATTGCGTGCCCGCCGATTGTTGCGGAGAGATCTCCGTGTTCACAGCGCTGTTTCGCGGGAGCATATTCTGCAAGACATCCATCGGCTGGAAAAAGACCTCAACAGGGTTGCCTCCACGTCTGGGTTGGGGGAGTCGGATGCGTGGCGAACCGCCGTCTCGGATTACCAGGGGGAGATGGGGCGTCTTCGCAATCAGGTGGAATAACGGATGTGGCGCTTGACGGGACGATGCAATCAGCGATGATTTGGGAAAATCCGCTCGGCCGGCGGATCGCCGGCCAGATATACAGCGCTGAGCACAACAGCAGTTCCCAGCAAGGATGTCCCCCATGTCGCCCGAGTCCCCGACGACTGACCCGCAATCCACTCCTTCGCCAGCCCCCCGCAAGTTCTCGATCCGGCCGGCGCTCATCATTGTGGCAATTACAGCCAGTGTGCAGGCCGCGCTCTGGTGGTGGCTGTCCGGAGACAGTTCCAAGCAGGTGTTGTCCTCGTGGGTGATGTTTCCTCTGACAGCACTGTTGTTGGTTCTGTGGTGGCTATTCTTTTCGGCATTGCGATGGAAAACACGGCTGACGGGAATCGCGCTGCTGGCGGTCGTTGTGGGCGCATTTTTCGCCGCCTTTCGATTTAAGGGATTCACCGG
The DNA here is from genome assembly GCA_964626885.1 of uncultured Planctomycetaceae bacterium. Classification (GTDB taxonomy): domain Bacteria; phylum Planctomycetota; class Planctomycetia; order Planctomycetales; family Planctomycetaceae; genus CAZVJA01. The sequence goes on from CAZVJA010000051.1 coordinate 7,932, forward strand.
TGATTTTATCCCGCAGTACGAGGCCCGTTGGTCCGCGACTCCGGAGGAACGTCTGGCCCAGTTTCTCTCGGATCAGAAATCCGGTGGAGTACACGGGGAAACCGCGGCACAGACGATTGAAATCACCAAGGCCGATTGGCCCCAGTTTGGTGGTCCACAGCGGGATGGCATTGCCCGTGGGGAACGAGTTCGCAGCGACTGGAGCAAGAACCCGCCCAAACAACTCTGGAAGCACCCGGTCGGGCTGGGATGGTCCTCTTTTTCCATCGTCGACCGCTTCGCGTTTACTCAGGAACAGCGCGGCGAAGAGGAAGTCGTCGTCTGCTACAACTCCGATACGGGGGAACAAATCTGGGCGCATTCCGACACGACTCGCTTTGTGAGCGCGATGGGGGGGGACGGGCCGCGGGCCACGCCGACTCTGCACGATGGTCGTCTTTACGCACTCGGCGCCACAGGCATTCTCAACTGCCTGGAACCCTCGACGGGAAAGAAAATTTGGTCCCGCAACATTCTGGAGGATGCGAAGGTTGGCAATGCCGGCTATGGGATGTGCGCATCGCCGTTGGTTTTCGACGATCTGATCGTCGTCTGTCCCGGCGGCAAAAAGAACTCGGCGGTCGCGGCCTACAATCGCGTCTCGGGAGAACCGGTTTGGGCAGCGGGAAGTCATGATGCCGGGTACGCATCACCCATACTCGCGGAGATTGGGGGTGCTCGGCATATCCTTGTCTACGATGCCGACGGACTCGGCGGATACGATCCCAAAGATGGGCACGAAATGTGGCACTTTGAGTGGGTCAATGATACCCGCAACAACATCGTGCAGCCGATCGTTCGGGAAGATGGCACGATCTTCATCAGCAGCGGATACAGCAAGGGGAGTGCTCTGCTTGAATTGAACCGTGCCGAGGAAAACTGGACGGTCAAGTCCCGCTGGGAAACACCGAATCAGTTCAAGCTCAAATTCAACGGCGGCGTCTATCGCGACGGCTACGTATATGGACTCGATGAGGGAATTCTGTCCTGCTACGATGCCGCGCAGGGAAAGCGGATGTGGCGCAAGGGACGCTACCGCTACGGCCAGGTGATTTTGCTCAACGATCTGTTGTTGGTCACCACGGACACGGGAGAAGTGGTTCTGGTCGAGATTTCGCCTGAATCCGCGAACGAAATCGCCCGCTTCCAAGCGATTGAGGGAAAGACCTGGAATCATCCGGTTGTCAATCGGGGCCGGCTTTACATCCGTAGCGAGCAGGAAGCCGCCTGTTACGACATCGCCCTGCCGGAAGTGGCGACGACGAAGTAACATCTTGGCTGGCTATGCAGTTGCGAGCGCGGCAATGCCCGGAGACTCGCCCACCCGCTACCGCCGATAGAACTTCCGTGAATTGCCGTTGACCTGTTCGGCTGTTGCGGCTACAAAGCACCCCTCTCTCCAAATCCCACGTCAATTCGTTCAAAGCACTCCCTTCCGTCCCATTTTCGTTCAGCCTCTGCGCCAACTTCGCGCGGCGGGAGCGATTTTTCCTGGAGATCGGGAAATGAAACGCTGTATTCAGGCGATTCTCCTCTTCGTCACGATTGCCGGATTTACGGGCTGCCTGTCGCTCGGCGACACGCACGAAGTCTACCCGCCGACACTGGGACGGGAACTCGGCGACCTGCGAACCTCGCTCGAAAGAGGCGCGATCTCTCCTCAAGAATATGAACAGCAAAAGTCGCAATTGATGGCGGGCAGCCACCCCCGCACTCGCGAACTCCTGGCGGGTGCCCCGGGGCAGGGGAATCGGCCGCACGATGCCCGTCGGGTTGCCCCGAACCTCCAGCGCCAGTACGCCGCTCCGCAATACGAGCAATATCCAGTCGATCAGGCGCAATATCAGCAGCCTCAGTTCGACCCACAATTACAGGGACAGCAATTCGACCCCCAAATGATGCAGCCGCAACAATTCAACCCTCAAGCAATGCAGGTCCCGCAGCAGGGAGCCATGCCGCAAGAAGGGATGATGCAGCCCGGCGCCATGCCACAGCAACAACCCCAGGCAATGGAACTGCCGACTGAGGGCTGGCATTAGTTTCGGAGCTTTCGAAGACACATGCCATGCAAATCCGTCAGTTGAGTCTACTGCTGTTTCTTATCACATCGACTTGCGGCGGGTGCATCATGTACGCGGCAGATAGCCCGTTCGTGTGGCGGGGGACCGTGCGACATTTGGGTGCTGAGATGAAAGATCTCAAGTCGGCCCTCGACCGCGGCGCGATCACGCTCGACGAATATGAACGCGAGAAAAAGGCGCTCGAGTCATCATTTCCCGGTGGCTGGGGACGGGTATCCGTCGATAAAAGCGGGGACGGAACTCACGCTTCGACGGATGGCCGGGATCGCATCGTCACTCGACCCCTCGCTCCAGAGCAAGCGGGTCAAATGTCTCCGAACTCCATAGAGTAGCGGTGATTCCCCGCGTTGACGGGAAGCCGTTCGCCGTGAAAAAAACCGCCGGCTAAAACCGGCGGTTCTCATTTGCATGAGCTGATCGCTGAAAGCTGACCGCTGTCAGCTCCTTTTCACTTCTTTGCTTCTTCCGGCTTCTTTTCCGCCGGTTTCGCGTCGGCCGCTTTCTTTTCCTCAGCGGCTTTGTTGGCGGCTTGCACTTCGGCGAGCTTCTTGTTGGCGGCTTCGACCGCTTTCGTTGCTTCGTCGGCAGCCTTCTTCGCCTCGTCAGCCGCCTTCTTAGTTTCTTCGACCTTCTTAGCGGCGGCCTCGTGAGCCGCTTTCTTCTCGGCTGCTTGTTTCGCGGCGTTTTCGGCGACCGTGGTTGCAAATCCGACGGCGCTCGCGGCTGCCTCGGCTTCTTTCCTCGCTGCCTCGGCTGCCGCCGCGGCGGCTTGCGCGGCCTTCGCCGCTTCGGCGGCCTTCGCTGCCAGTTCATCCGCTTTCTTCTTGGCTTGCTCGTCTGCCACTTTCTTTGCGAATTCAGCCTGAATGCCGGTTGTCTCTGCTTCCTTCTGAGCGGCCGTCACCGTTGCCGCCGCAGCTTCGGCCGCCTTTGCGGCCTCCGCGGCTTTCGCGGCGGTCTCTTCGGCTTTCTTCTTCGATTCCGCAACGGCTGCGACTGCGTCTTCTTCTGCACGTTTCCGGGCTTCTGCTTCCTTTCGCATTTCCACTTCCAGGTCCGGGATGACCTGAATTCCCGCCACTGCGGCTTTCAGCTTATTGATGCCCGGAATCGTCGCCTTTGTTTCCCAGATGTAGACCTTCTTCAAGTTCTTGAGCGCTGCCAGATGTTCCAAGCCGGCGTCGGTGACTGCCGTGCCGTACACATTGAGGTATTGGAGGTTCGTCAGCCCTTTGAGTTGTGCGAGGCCGGCGTCGGTGACTTTCGTCCGTTCCAGATGAAGTTGAGTGAGCCCGGACAACTTGCCGACAGTCGCCATTCCCGCGTCCGTGACTTCCGTCCCTCGCAGGTTCAGATGCACCAAATCCTTGAGGTCAGCGAGAGGGGCGAGGAAGTCGTCGGTGACTTTTCCTTCCGTGAGATGGAAGGAGACTTCCAGATGCGGATCGTTCTGAGCCAGATCCATGACCTGGCCACCCAGTTCTTTAATCTTCGCGATGGCCTTGGTCTCGGCTTCGGAGCGCTGGGGCTTCTCGTCCGCGGCAAAGACCCGCAGGCTGCTGAAGACCACAATCGACACGAGGGTCAGAGCGACAACTTTCCGCATTGCGATATCCCCCAACAATTCCAATTGTCCATGAATTCGGCGAAGTCGTGTTCCATCGGTCCCGGATTACGTTGGCATTTGCTGATGCGTTTTTTGGGGGCGGCAAACGGCTGGTTGGGTTCGGTAAACTCGCGCCCCGCAGCCGGAATAACGCCCCGATCTGGGCCGATTTCCGATCTTTTCCAGTCTAACATGTCCGCAGGGGGAGGGGAGGGAGAGAGCCAGTTTTGCAGAAGTTTCCTGAAAAACAGGAATTCGGGGCTGCGGACGGTCGGGGATTCTGTGGTTTTGCAGCAGGAATTAACGGCAGAATTGCCCTCGATTCAGATGCCCTGTTTCGGTACTCTTCCGCCCCGCAGGCCCCATCAAAGGGGGCGTTTCCAACGTTTCTTTAGCACTTCGATCCTCCAAGTTCCCCTGATGGACCATGGGACCAGTCGTCAGACTGGGCCCCCGCGGTGTCCCGTCCGGCTGATCCAGTCAGAAGGAACTCTTGGAATCGCGGCAAATCACACCATGTCCACAGCGACTGTTTCCCGGTCTTCCGGGTCGTTCGTTCACAGCATCGGTCGGGGAACCCTGAATTCCGTCCGGGCGGTGGGAGATTTGTCGGTCTTCTCGATGCGGATGGCGCGGTGGATGTTCACACGTCTTCCGCAACGGCATGTGATGCTCCCATGTCTTTACCAGATCGGCGTACTCAGCCTGCCGGTGGTGATTGTCACCGGCGGATTCATCGGGATGGTCCTGGCGGTTCAGGCCTACGACCAGTTTCGACTGATGCGGCTAGAGACGCGGCTTGGTTCTGTAATCAATGTTTCGTTGGTAAAGGAACTGGGCCCGGTGCTGGCGGCCACGATGCTGGCGGGACGTGTCGGGAGTGCCATGGCGGCCGAGTTGGGGACAATGCGCGTGACCGAGCAGATCGACGCGCTGCGCGCGCTCGGGGCGAATCCGATTCAATATCTCGTCGTGCCCCGTTTCCTGTCCTGCTTCTTGCTCATTCCGCTGTTGACGGCCGTCGCTGATGGCGTGGGTATTCTCGGCGGATGGTTCTTCAGCACGCAATATTTGGGAATCAGCAGTTTTCATTACTGGTATCACTCGGTGAACTATGTCGGCGCCTACGAGGTGGTCAGCGGCTTGTTCAAAAGTGTATTCTTCGGCGCGGCGATTGCGCTCGTGGCGTGTCATCGCGGCTTTCATTGTGGAGCAGGGGCGGAGGGAGTGGGTCGTGCAGCGACCGAAGCATTCGTGCTATCCTTCATGGCCATTCTCGCACTCGACTTCTTTCTCGGGATGTTCCTGAACACGTTGTATTACATTTTGTGGCCAGCTTCCGTCACTCTGTTTTGAAGCCGAAAGGCGTTGAGCAGTAGACGGTTCGTTTTGCTATTCACCACGGGACAGAACGGGAGAATTCAAATCGTGGCAACTGCGTTCGAGGGGCAACGCTTTGACCGGCCGTTGGCGAAGGGACAGCCCGCCCGCTCGCGGGAAACGGACGCGTGGTCCCATTGGGTACCACCACTCGAACTCGACAAGATCTCCGGCCCGGACGATCTATCCGGGCCGCATGTTCGGCACGCAATGGATGATTTTGATGCGGTGGCCACATCGGTCATTGAGTTTCGAAAGGTCACCCAATCTTTCGGTTCCCATGAGGTGCTCAGAGACGTATCGCTCGGTGTTCGCCGCGGTGAGACACTCGTCCTGATTGGCGAAAGCGGCTGCGGCAAGAGCGTCACGCTCAAGTTGATGATGTCGCTGCTGAAGCCAACGAAGGGAGTCGTTTGCTGGGATGGCAGGCCGGTACACGAGTTGACGGAGGATGAACTTGTTCGCCAGCGGCTGCGATTTGGGTACGTGTTTCAAGGGGCGGCATTGTTCGACAGCATGACGGTCTACGAAAACGTCGCCTTTGGCCTGCGGCATAACACGAAGATGCCGGAAGCACAGATCCGCGAGATTGTTCACAGTCATTTGCAAGGGGTCGGTCTGCGGGATTCGGTCTGCCAAAAAAAGCCCGGAGATCTCTCCGGCGGGATGAAAAAACGGGTTGCTCTCGCGCGCGCTTTGGCGCTCGATCCGGAAGTTATTCTGTACGATGAGCCCACCACCGGACTCGACCCGATCATGACCGATGTCATCAACGAACTGATTGTCCGCACTCGAGAACGCCGTTCCGTGACGAGCATTGTCGTGACGCACGAGATGCGCACGGTTCAGAAAGTCGCCGATCGGGTGATCATGCTGTATCCGTTGACCCGACTCGATCCCGATGAGCCGCAGATTGTTTTCGAGGGGACGTCGGACGAAGCGTTTGCCTCGACCGATTTGCGAGTGGCTCAGTTTGTGGCGGGGGAGGCGGGTGAACGGATGGATGAAGCGGCCGTGGAACGCTGAGGTGTATTTGCCGAAGACGACCGTCTTATCGGAAGTTGAGCATCATGTCTGAAAATCAACTGCAGTTTCGCGTCGGCCTGTTTGTCATTGTCGCTGTGCTGGCAATGGTAGCGATGATTTTCCAGTTCGGCGAATTGCACACCCTGTGGCAGCCGAAATATGCGATTTCGGTCTGGTTCGAATCCGCCCCAAGCGTCTATCACGATACGCCCGTGCGCCGAAACGGCGTCACCATTGGTTCCGTGAGTGATGTCCGCTTCGACGACAAACGAGGTGGCGTGATCGTGGTGCTGGAAATTCGCAACGAAGTCAAGCTGCGGAAAGACGCACGCGCGCGGCTGGTCAATTCGCTGCTGGGGGACGCGACAATCGAGTTCTCGCCGGGGCGGGATCAGGCATTTTTGCCCGCGGGAGCAGTCCTCGAAGGGGATTTACCGACCGATCCGGCGGAACTCATCACTCGGCTCGATCAGAAGTTCTCCGCAACGGTGGATTCATTCCACGCCACCAGTAAAGAATGGCAGCAAGTAGGGCGAAATATCAACGGACTGATCGACACAAACCGGGGTAATTTGAACACCGTGGTTGAAAGCTCCGTCGAGGCACTGCATCAGTTTACCGTTGCAATGCGCAACGCCGAAAAGACGTTGGCCGATACGCAGCAGATCGTGGCTGACCCCAAGAACCAGGAGAATCTGCGCCGCACGCTCGCGTCGATGCCGCAACTTGTCGAGCAAACCCAACAAACCATCGCCGCGGTGAAATCGGCCGTCGAGAAGATGGATCAGAACTTGGCCAACTTGAACGAGGTCACGACGCCGCTCGCGAAGCGGAGCGCCACGCTGACGACCCGACTTGAGGTGACGCTGACGAACTTGGAAGTACTCTCTGACGAACTGGCCCAATTCGCGCAACTGCTGTCGAAACAGGACGGCTCGGTCCGCAAATTCGTCGAGGATCCGGAACTGTATCGGAATCTGAGCCAGTCGTCCGGCTCCTTGGCGGTCTTGCTGCGAAATCTGGAGCCGGTTGTGCGCGATCTGCGAATCTTCAGCGACAAAGTGGCTCGGCATCCGGAATTGATCGGAGTGAGCGGAGCCCTCCGCGGCAGTTCCGGGATCAAAGATGCTCCCGAGAACTCGTCGTCGCCGTACAGGGTTAGCGATCAGCCGGAACGCGGTCGGCGTCAGTAGCGGTGGCAGTGGCTCGCGGATGAATTCCGCCGCGACTAGGGACGAATCTGCGATTCCGAACGGAGCGAGCGTGCTCGGTCGTAAACCTCGTTCGTCGGCACAATTTGCTGCGGCTGCATGCGGTAGTAAAAATCGCGGCGGTCCGTGATTTTGTACGGCACGAGATTATCGGTGACGAACTCGAGTGGAAAATACTGATACCAGGGTGTCGAAACTTTCTGCATTGTGGTCAGCGTTTCGTAACCGGGCTTAATCAGAGTGATTTCCCGAGTTCCGTAATAGATGAAGGGAACGCTACAGGGTGTGTAGCCGACTTCTTCGCCATCAACCATGACCAATGCCCCGGCCGGATCAGAGCGAACCGTCATACGACGAAACATGCAGCCCGGCAGACCGATGCATATCAGAAGGCAGAACAGGAGCATCCATCTGGGAGAATGCACGACGGAGGGTTTGGTTGAGTCCGCCGAGGATTGCTGTCTGGTGCGTCGAGACATGGATCTTTGCTAGACTGAATCCGCATCGACAATACGATTTGCTGTCGCGCGGCGAAGACAGTTTAAGATTTGCGGTGGGGAATCCGATTCTTGCCTCCGAAATCCGACAACGCGGGCGGATTCTATCGGCGACGGGAGGGAGTGCCAAGACCAATCGCGTCTCGCGAATCGTGCGCAAGGTTATCACTCTCCCGCCAGTTCTGCCCATGCGGCAAGGTGCGATCATACCTTTACTTAGCGCAAAGTTTGGGGATAAGATGGTCGGAGTGCAGGAGATGTCTGCGGCCACTATCGGGTTCAGGGGGCTGCGGCGGATAAGACTGCGATCAAGTGGGAGTCCGCATGCTTTGGGAGCAGCCAGTCCAATATGCCGCGCTCAGCGATATTGGATTTCGCAGGCAAAATAACCAGGACTCAGTCGCGGCCCGGGTTTGCTCGGAGCAGTCGCAGTTTGCGGAGCACGGCCATTTATTCATGGTGGCGGACGGCATGGGAGGGCACGCCGTCGGAGAGCTGGCCAGCAAAATCGCCGCCGACACGATCCCGCACACCTTCTTCAAATCGCGAGAATCGAACCTTTCCGACGCACTCCGATCCGCCATTGTGACTGCCAATAACACCATTCACGAGCGAGGTTCGCTCAATCGTGATTTTGAACGAATGGGAACCACTTGCAGCGTTTTGGTGCTTGGCCCGGATGGAGCAATCATCGGTCACGTCGGAGACAGCCGCGTCTATCGCGTTCGGGGAGATCGCATCGATCAGCTTTCCTTCGACCATAGTTTGCAATGGGAACTGATTCGCCAGGGGCGGATGAAACCGGAAGAGGTCTATCTGCAAGAGCCGCGGCACGTTATCACCCGTTCCCTCGGTCCGGAGCCGACCGTGAACGTTGATATTGAAGGGCCGTATGCGGTCCTGCCCGGCGATGTCTATGTTCTTTGTTCCGACGGATTGGTGGCGCACGTCGCTGATCCCGAAATCGGAACAATCGCGGCAGAGTTACCACCGGGCGATGCCTGCCGGCTGCTGGTGAACCTCGCGAACTTGCGGGGTGGGTCGGACAACGTCTCAGTCGTCGTCGTCCGCGTCGGAGGGGCCATTGACGGTATTAGCACGCTCGCCCCAGAGGAACGTCCACCCAGCCGAAGTGCCATGAGTTGGTTCTGGCTCGTATCGGTTTGGGTGTTGGCGATCGTATTCGTGTTGGGGGTCTGCCTGTCGCTGTTTGGGATGTTTTTGGAAGGGTTGGTGGCGGTTTCCGTTGCCGCCTTTGCGGCAGTGGGATTGTTCGCCTATTGGCTGGAAAAACGGCCCAAAAGGGAAGCCAACGAGGGGGATTCCGATCTGACGGAAACCAAGGTTTGGCGACCGTATCGAACCGCGTCTGCGAAATTTAACCGCCGGTTCCTGAGCCATCTCGCCGCGATTGAGTCGGAGTTGCAGCGCGCCGCGACGGATGAAGGCTGGCCAATCAATTGGGAGTCGCATGAGAATGCCTATCGCAGCGCCAAGCAAGCATTGGATCGGCACGAGTACACCCGGGCTTTTGCGGATTTCGCAAAGGTGATTGATATCCTCATGGTCGGTTTGCATCTTTTCCGTAAGCAGGCGAGCCGAGAGGCGAAGTGGGGACGCTCCGCGCCTCCTTCACCGACAGCCAAGACAAAGCCCTGAGCGCGACGGCTCAGTGCGCGGTTAACGATGTTCGGTTGCTCCCCGGGGTTGGGGCTGCCATGTAAGGCTTGTCGCAGTCCCTGAGGGGATGCTAAACTTCGCCCCGTCCTGATAAGAGGAACGCCTAGGTTCGTCCGGCGTTCGAACGGTAGCCGCGACAGGGAGGTCGCTTTGCTCCTGAACCGTACGATCCGGCGCACGATGCTGATCGGGATGACGCTGGTCTCGGTGATGCTTCTGACCCTTTCGATCGGAGGCATCCTCAGTCTGTTCTCCTACAAGCACGTCGTGGCTGAATTGGAGAACAGTTTCGACGATCGCGTTGCTCGCGACAAGCTCTGCCATACGGTTGTCGGGCTGAACGAGTTTCTTCGCGAACTTGAGCCGATCCCCGTAAACAGGCCCTTTGCGTTGCAGGAGTTTCACAGGCAACTCGACAATCTCGATGCCCAGTTGAACGACTACAAGCGAAATCTGGATCAGTTGCCCCCCGACCCCGAAACTGCTCAGGCGCGGTTGCTCGGGACTCAAAGTGTGGTCAACAGCATTATCCCCACGGTCAATCGCTTGCGGAATCACCGGTGGCTCTCCAACCTGAAATTCGCCGATGCACAAGAGCAGGGTGAGAGTCAGCTCGCATTTCTGCGCGAGGTTGAATGGCTGCAGTTGCAGGTGCGGGATATTCCGGATTTCAATGCGGGACCGCATGAAACGGTCGACCATGCCAAGAACGCTTATCATACGGGTTTTTGGCTGATCGGCGGGTCGAGCGGAGTGGTGCTGCTATTGTTTTTCAGTCTCGTCTGGTACCTCCGTCATTGTGTGCTTGTTCCCCTGCAACGATTGCATCAAGGAGCGTTGCGCGTGGCGCAAGGTGATTTTGATTATCGACTCACGCTTCCCTCCCCCGAAGAAATGTCGGAATTGGCCGAGGCCTTTAACAATATGACCGACCGATTTCAGGAGATTCGCGACGGTCTCGATCAGCAGGTTCGCGACAAATTTCGGCAGCTTGTGCGATCAGAGCGTCTCGCGGGAATCGGTTTTCTCGCCGCCGGTGTTGCGCACGAAATTAATAATCCCCTGCAGGCGATCGCCATTGCGGCTGAATCACTGGAAACCCGAATCCCCGAGCCGAACAACGAAGCCGAGGAAAAGGATGTCGAGGTGATTCGGCAATACCTGGGAATGATTCAGCGAGAGGCTTTCCGTTGCCAGCAAATTACCCGAAAGTTGCTGGAGTTCTCCCGTGGAAATGGGGAAGCCCGCGGCCGGCATGATTTAACCGCTATTGTCAACGAAGTGCTGGCCTTGATTCGCCCCATGGGTAAGTATCGCGACAGGAACATTCAGTTCGATCGAACGGCCCCCTGCGTGGTGGATGTCAACGGTCCCGAGATTCAGCAGGTGGTACTCAACCTGGTCTCGAATGCCCTGGAAGCCATGCAGGGCGGGGGGACATTAGCGATTCGCATCGTGGAGCAAGCCGGGCAGGTCGTGCTCGAGTTTGTGGATGACGGCTGTGGTATGACGCCCGAAGTTCTAGAGAATCTCTTTGAACCGTTCTTTACCCAGCGCAAGGATGGCCGTGGCACGGGGCTTGGGCTTTCAATCAGTAATCGCATCATCGCGGATCACGGCGGAACGATTGACGCTACGAGCGATGGGCCGGGCTGCGGAAGTACGGTGCGGGTCATTCTTCCTTGGAACTCTTTCCGTGCCGGGACGGCCGCCTGAGAAGTCAGGATGGCAGGTTCCGAGGCAAGTTCCACCCTGTGGGCCGATTCCCATTCGGTTGGTATTTCGCTTGGCCGTCGCTTTGGAATGGGCTCGCTTGCGGTTGGCCCTAACCTGTTTGAGCGTGCCGGGTTTGGCTGGAATTTCGTGGCCCGACTCCGATTGCTTCAAACCGGCGGATCTGTTATCAACCGGCCCCTCGGGCATAAATCGGCATCCGTTGAACAAGTTGCTAAGGAGACGCTACTTGAATTCTTCGCCGCAGCACAAGTTGCGTGTGTTGTTCGTCGACGACGAAACCTCGATCCGGGAAGTCATGAAGAATGAATTGCCTCGCATGGGGCATGACGTGACCATTTGCGAAGATGGCCGGCAGGCGCTTGAAGCGATCGAGAAGAATTCGTATCACGCGGCTATCGTCGATCTCCGCATGCCTGGGCTGAGCGGCTGGGACGTGATCGACTATCTGAAGAAGAATTCGCCCGAGACGGAGGTTGTGATCAGCACCGGCCACGGCGCGATGGAAGACGCTATTCAGGCGGTGCGTCGCGGGGCCTACGATTTTCTGCAGAAGCCCTGCAAGCTGTTCGAAATCGCCGGAGTGCTTAAGCGTATCAGCGACAAACTGTCACTGACGAACAAGGCGATTGCACTGGAATCACGCTTGATGGCGGTGCAGGGGGGCTCCAATCTGGTTGGCGAAACGCCGGCCATGAAGCGGGTTCAGCAATTGATTGAGAAGGTCGCCCCTTCGGATTCAACAGTCTTGATCCTCGGTGAGACCGGAACGGGAAAGGAACTCGTCGCGCGCCGTATTCACGATTTTAGTTCTCGGGCCGACGGACCGTTCGTCGCGGTGAACTGCGGCGCTTTGCCAGAGAATCTCGTTGAAAGTGAGTTCTTCGGGCACCGAAAAGGAGCGTTTACCGGAGCCGATACATCTCGCAAGGGACTCTTCGAGGTTGCGGATCAAGGGACGCTGTTCCTCGATGAACTGGGTGAGCTCGATAAAACGATGCAGGTGAAATTGTTGCGGTTCCTGGAGTCCGGTGAGGTGCGGCGTGTTGGTGAAAACGAGTCGTTTCATGTGGATGTCCGCGTGGTCTGTGCCACGAACCGGGATTTGCAGGAGATGGTTGCCAAAGAGACGTTTCGCGAGGACTTGTTCTTTCGCGTGAACACGTTCGAAATTCATCTTCCTCCGTTACGAGAGCGTAAGGAAGACATCCCGACGCTGGCGCGGTTCTTGATCTCGCGGCACCTCAAGCGGCAGAGCGTGTCGCCGGATATTCTGGCCCCGGAAACGGTCGAAAGTCTCCTGGAACATGAATGGACGGGAAATGTCCGCGAGTTGGCGAACGCACTGGAGCACGCGGTGATTCTCTCGGACGGGGAAACGATTCTGCCCGAGCATTTGCCTGCCAGCGTCACCAGGTCATCTCCGCGCGGCGGTGCGGTGATGTCAGCGGCAGCGTCCGGGCAATCGAAAACGCTTCGCGAGATTGAAATGGACGTGATTTACCACGTTCTGGAGAAGCACCAGGGCGATAAGCCCCGGGCTGCGGCGGAACTGGGGATCGCTCTAAAAACTCTCTACAATAAGCTGAACCAACACCAAGCCCAAGCAGTCGCCGGATAGCAAGCAGCTTGGGCTTTGTGTCGGACGCTGTTTTGAAGGCTCGGCCAGTTGCCTTGGGGGCTCTAACAAACGCGGTTGGTAACGAGCCAGGCCCCTGAAGGATCCAGAGAATCTCGCCGTCCAAAGCATTTTTTTAGACGCAATTAGTACTGCCGGATGAGGCCAGTAACGACTCCCATAACGTTGACGTTGTTCGAGTAAATCGGTTTCATCGAGGCGTTTGCAGGTTCGAGTCGGACACGATCCCGCTCCTTGTAGAACCGTTTGAGCGTGGCTTCTTGGCCATCGACCAAAGCGACGACGATGTCGCCATCGCGACACGTATTCTGCCTCCGGACCACAACGTAGTCCCCGTTGGCAATCTGGTCCTCGATCATCGAGTCCCCTTTGACCCGCAGGCAGAAGTGGTCGTCCTCCTCGAACAGAGGGGCGAAGTCGACACGTTCGTCCTGTTCCACGGCCAGCATGGGGCTGCCTGCTGCAATTTGCCCCGCCAGGGGAAGGCTCATGCGATCCTGTGGAGATTCCGAGAGTTGAATGGCGCGAGACATGTGCGACTCGCGTGTTATCAACCCTTTGCGCTCGAGCGCCTTTAGGTGGCACATGACTCCGTTAGGAGACCGAATGCCGAAATGCGTGCCAATTTCCCGGACCGTCGGTCCATAGCCTCGATTCCGGATTTTGTCCTTCAGGAATTCGTAGATTTCTTTTTGACGTGATGTCAGTGCTGGTTTCGCGTCGGCAATGCTCATATTGGCTTTGTCTCCCGAGGGATGCTGGTTGCCTGGGAAGCGACGGGCTTCCTGGGTCGAACCCCGCAACGGTTCCAGTGAAACGATAGCTGCCATGGCAATGCGATCTCCGGCTTGGCCCTGAGTTCCGCGATCTGCCGCCTCGCCCAGGCAGCGTGTGTAATTCCACAGAACCTGTCGAACATCTGCACTAAAGAATAAAAACGTGCGTAGGAGTTCGGTGAATACATCGACAGGCTGTGCGAACTTACATCAAGGAGAATCCTAATATACGACTGTGCATGGGGCAAGTCCCTGATTCATGGGAGGGCTTGTTTTTTAGGATTTCCTCCAAATCGAGGTTTGCCGGGGAGAGAGGTAGAACCTGCCGCAGTTTGAGAATGGTGTATCAAGCGGCCACTTGTGCGTGATTAAGTCCTTGTTTTTAAATGGCTTGCAGAGCGGCCGATCTCGATCAGCGAGTTGAGAAGGGGAAGCTCCTCAGCGTATTTGTTGCACTGTGGAGTCTCTTGGGAGTCTCTAGCGGCTTCTGAAGCAACAACCGATTTTGGTTGCAAATCTGAAGGAAACTTCAGCCAGTTTTGCTGTGCAAACGAATGGTGCGAACAAAATAGCACTTGTGCGGGCGACCACCGATGGCGTGGAATGCGCTAGCTACGGTAGGCACCTATGGGAATTCCAATTGCCGCATATGGCGACAAATATCTGAGCAGGACGTCGGGAGCGAATCGGTAAGGGCTCAGAGAATCACGCGTTCGCCATCATGGCGGGCTGTGGGCTAATGATCTGCGCAGCGGGTGTCGAGTCCGGTTTACAGTCATCCAGACATTGTATTTCAGTCCGCACAGAGTGCCCCGCAGAGAGATTCTCCCCGAATTTTTAGGCAAAGGGGGAATGCGTTCCTATCCACGACGGAGGGGGAGCAGCGAAGGGTGTAAATCGCACTCTTCGTGCCCATACCACACACACGATATGAACGACTCAACTCTTCGAAAGATGGAGTGGAGGAGTGCTGTCGCGGGTTCAATTGCTGTCATGCAGCAAAAGGGTGATCCGCGGGGGTACGTCGACCATCCTTCGGACGTTTCCCGATCTGCCCCGCGTTTTGTGGGCATATCAAAGCAAAATACGCTCCAGCCTATTGAGCAGAGACCGACTTCTTGGCGAGAAGCGTACGGATTTGGCTGTCGAATTGTTCCGGCTGGATCTGGCTATTGACAACGGATCCATTCTGGTCCACGAGCCAATATAGAGGAATATCCTGCACGCCATAAGCCTTGACGACCGGGTGATCCCAGCGACGCTTATCGCGATCCACCGAGAAAATCTGGGTCCAGGGAAGGGGGTGTTGCTCCATGAACTGGTCGACGCGGGTTTCGTCTTCATCAAGGCTGATTCCGATAATTGCCAACCCCTTTTTGTCATATTTGCGGGCGATTTCTGTGAGCTGCGGGACTTGCTCCTGGAACACCGGAGAATCACTCGACCAGAAGGCGACTAGCACGACCTTCCCCTGAAAATCTTCAATTTTGACAAATCCCCCCTCAGGCGTTTCTCCACCGAGTTCCAGCTTCTGGCCCTGCAGATTCAACCGCCGCAGGATGGATGTTGCCTGAGCTGCCTGAGGTGCGTCCGGGAATTTTTCCTGGATCATCGCATAACAAGCAGACGCTTCGTTCCGAATGTCATGCAGTTCGCAACTGCGGCCGGCTGAAAGCAGCAGCTGAATGGCACGAGACTGGTGCATGGGGAAATTTTTGGCGAACAGGCGGGCCTGCTGGGCAAACTCCGACAACCAGCGCGGCTCCTGTTTCGCGAACCGTTGGGCGCTTGTGTGGTAATACCGGGCCACTGCGAACGCGGCATCCGCAGCCGCTTTTGAGGCGGGGTCTCGCTTGTAGAGCACGGCAGCATCTTCGAGAAGGGCCTCTCGCTCGTTCTGGTCGCCGGTGTTTGCCAACTGCAGGCGGGCTTCGACGAGGAACTTCACCGCGTCACTGAACACAGATTCCTTCGAGGCGTCATCGTGCGTTCGGGCGATCACTCCAGAGGCCAGCTCGATGATCTTGTGGTTCCGCTCTTTTCTCGCTGATTCGATCTCCTTGGGATCCTTGGAGTCGGTGAGCGGTTCCGATTGCAGAACGATCATCTCCCCGATGAACCACTCCGGGCTCCCTTTTTCCGGGACGGGAGTTCCCTGCTGCGTCTGAGCATCCGCAGACGCTCCAATCGCGGCCGGCGGGAGATTCTTTTGCGCCGGATTGGCCGACGCACCTGCTTCTCCCGAACCCTCAGCTCCAGGCTTTGCCGAACTGCCGCAACCTGCAAGAAGTGAGAGGCATAAGCTGAGGAGTGCGATCGATTTCCAGTTCGTCCGTGATGGGTTCATGACCTCTCCGTCCTTTGAGAGATAGTAGGCTGATCTTCTTCGTTCTGCGTGTTTTGGAGGGGGCCAAGCGGGTAATCACGCGCTGAATTTGCCGTGAAATTGAAGCGCAACCACCAGCCGGTGCGGAACTTTAATCGAACCGCAGACTTCTTGGGAAGAGGAAATCGGCAAAATCCGCCGATTTCCATGCGGTCAAGCAGTTCGGATCACGGTCCATGGAGCCCGAATCGCTTGGCAGAGCGTCTACATCGAATCTGGTTTAAAGCAGAGGCTACAACTGGCCGGAGAACCGCACGAAGCCTTCCAGTGCGTAGAATTCCGGCAGCCCCAGTTGGTTGTAAACGCGAGCGGTGTTCTTCGTCCGTTCTTCAGCTCGCACCCAGAATTCCCGTTCGTCATGCCCGGGGAACAGCGCGCGGTCCTTCTGCGATTCGTGGCAGAAAATCGCGAGCTTCTTGCGGAGCATCGTCTCCGGGGACAGAGGAACGGCCCGTTCGATCTCGTGCGGTTCGTATTCCTGCCAGGCGCCCCGATACAGCCAAACTTCCGGCACGATCCCTTCGGCTTCCACAACTTTGAGAGCCTGAATAATCGCCTGTGCACAGACACGGTGCGTGCCGTGCGGGTCGGAGAGATCTCCTGCTACGTAAATCTGCCCGGGGCGTCGTTCCCGGAGCACATTCGCGATGATATTCACGTCTTCCTCGCCGATCGGCCGCTTCGAGACCTGTCCCGTCCGGTAGAAGGGGAGATCGAGGAAATACAGTTTTTCGGCGGGAACGCCTGCCGTCACTGCACCGGCGGTCGCTTCGGTTTTCCGAATCAGGCTCTTTACGTTCAGCACTTCTTCGGTGTCGAACTCGCCGGCCTGCTTCTTCAGGATCGCTGAGCGGAGTCGGGCGCAGAGGGCTTGGCTTGGTTCCGAGACGAGCCCAAACAGTTCGTGGAATTGGCGCACGTACTCGATATGCCGCAGGGCGTCATGGTCGAAAACGGCGATGTTGCCGCTGGTCATGTAGGCGATCCAGACATCGTGCCCTTGCTCTGCCAGCGTAATCAGCGTTCCCCCCATCGAAATGACATCGTCATCCGGGTGGGGGCTGAAGACGATCGCCGTTTGCGATTTCTCACCCCCAGGGCGCGTGCAAATCCCTCCAAGGAGTCCGTCGAAAACCCGTTGGCGAATGGCCTGTGGCGGGCCGTATTCCCGCACTAGGTCATGCAGGTGGTGTTCCAGAAAATCGCGGGCTTCGAGCTTCAGCAGAGGCTTCTTGACCTGTTCGGTCAGCCAGATTACAGCCCGCTTCTCCATGGTGGGGGTCCATTTGACCTGACCCACAAGCCATGGCGTCCGTGAGGCCGTCAAATTCCCAGCGGCCGCCTCATCCAAGGCGAGGATGGCATTCCGATGCCCCTGTAGAAAGCTCGCGGTGATGGTTTCGGTCACGCCTTCCTCGACGGCACGCCGCACGATGGGAGCTTTATGCTCACCGAGCGCCATAATAATAATTTTCCGTGCTCGAAGAATCGTCCCGACCCCCATCGTGATCGCGTGCTGTGGGACATTTTCTTCGCCGAAGAAGTTACTCGCGGCATCACGGCGGGTCACGGGGTCGAGCGTCACCATTCGTGTCAAGCTGTCTCGCGGGCTCCCCGGCTCATTGAACCCTATGTGGCCGGTCCGTCCGATGCCGAGCAATTGCAGGTCGATGCCGCCCGCTTTCTCGATGGCGTGCTCGTAGGCATCGCAATAAGCATCGACTTCGTCGCGGGGGATGGTGCCGTCGGGAATGTGGATGTTTTGCGGTGGAATGTTGACATGGTCGAAGAAGGTCTCGCGCATCCAGCGGTTGTAGCTGTGGATCGATTCCTTCTCCATCGGCCAGTATTCGTCGAGATTGAACGTGATGACGTTCGAAAAATCGAGGTCTTCCTCCCGGTGCAGGCGGATGAGTTCACGATAGACACCAATCGGCGTTGAGCCGGTCGGCAGACCGAGCACGGTGCGCACCCCGGCGGAATTGTTCTCACGGATCAGGCTTTCGACCACCAGTGCGACGTGCTTGTCGACCTCGCGGGCGTTTTTGAAGACGAGCGTGGGAACCTTCGTGTGGCGAACGTATTGCGCCGACTGCGCGGCTTGCGGGCGTTTTAGCATCTCAGTAGCCATAAGGGCGCTGTGGATCCTTCCCCTCGGAAGCAAGGAATTGGTATTGTGGCATGACGTAGAAGGCGTTTTTCTACGGCTATTCTTCCTTACTTCTATCAAAACCGCCGCAACGAGAGAATTCAATGCCACGCCGCGACGAATCTCCCCGAATTCTCGCGATCCACGCCCATCCGGACGACATCGAGTTTCAATGTGCCGGGACACTGGCGATTTTAAAGCAAAATGGGTGCTCGATCACGATTGCCACCATGACCCCCGGCGACTGCGGCAGCGCGGAAATGGATGCGGAGGAAATCGCCCGTACTCGCCGCGCCGAAGCCAAAAAAGCGGCCGATTTGTTGGGGGCAGTGTACGTTTGCCTCGAGTTCCGAGACTTGTCGATCGTTGTCGACAATGAGAGTCGGCGTCGCGTCTGCGAAGCTGTTCGCCGGGCGCGCCCGGATATCGTCCTGACTGCCCCTCCGGTCGATTACATGACCGACCATGAGGTAACCAGCGTGCTGGTCCGGGAAGCATGCTTTAACGCGTCGGTTCCGAATTACGTCACGAAGCAATGGGATCCTGCTCCCCCAACGGAACACATTCCTCACTTGTACTATGTCGATGCTCTCGAAGGGTCCGATTGGTTTGGTCAGCCCGTTCCGTACGACTTCATCGTCGACATCTCAAAGGAGTTTGAACTCAAACAGAAGATGCTGGCCTGCCACGACAGCCAGCGATCATGGCTGCGGAAGCAACACGGGATTGATGAGTATCTTGAAAAGGCCGAACGCTGGGCAGCGAAGCGGGGGCAACAAGCTGGGGTCGCCTATGGTGAGGCCTTTCGCCAGCATAAAGGGCATCCGTATCCGGGCGACAACCTGCTGCACGCGCTGGTCAAGGGGTAAGGCACGCACGGCATGTTTAAACCGTCATCAGAAGCGTTAGATGAGTAGCCTACAGAGCGAGTTTTGAGGTAGGGGATCGCCGACTTCACTCGACACGCACGCTTGTTTTGCGCAGAATAAGCACCTCAGCCAGACTGCGGTGAGCGTTCCCTGACAGGGAAGGTTCACCACTTTGCCGTTGGAAATTGAAATCGAGGAGTTCGTCCACTCATGTCGGAACATGCCGTCGCCGATCAGGCCTCAACGGTTCCCGAGAATCCGTTCACTCGAGAAGAACTCACTCAGTTCGACCACGATGACACGAGCGCGGGGCGTGCGATCGGCAAGTTGCTGGCGATTATCTTCTTTTACACCATCATTGCGATGTCGATCGCCGCAGCCTGGACCTTCAGCCGGATCTGATTCGTGATTACCGGCGCGACATCGCCTGGTGACATCTACCGCGGTGTATCCACGCACCCAGCCAGTTTTTGCCGGGCTTGATCTGCCCAAGGGCCGCGCTTGTCGAATTCGAGATAGCGTTGCCAATGCTCAACGGCTTTGCCCGTCTGTCCCAATTGTTGCAGAATGTTGGCCGCGTGCCAGTGGGCTTCGGGGTAGTCGGGGTGGATGTCCAATGCGATTTCGAGCGACTCCAGGGCTGAGATCAGTTCCCCCCGTTCAGAGTGGAGGCACCCAAGCTGCGTCCACGCTTCAATGTAATTGTGATCCGCCTCGACGGCCGCGTAATACCTCTCGACGGCCCCGTCGAGTTTACCGAGTCGGTACAACACTTCCGCCAGCAGAAAGCTCAATTCGGCATCACCTGGCCGCTCCATCAGGCAGAGGCGAAATGCTTCCGCCGCTTGTTCCAATTCGCCGGCTTCCAACAGGCGGGAACCTTCGCGGTACCATTCCTCGGTGGACCAATGCACCCGTTCGTCCGATCGCTCGAGCGCGGCTGTCCCGGGATGGCGAATGGTCGGGGTTGCGGAATCGTCTGTCGGCGGGGCAGGGGGCTCAAAATCGAAATGCCGTTGCAGGCTCGACGGCTCAAGCAATCCCACGTTGTCTCGGATAAGAACGTGGGCGTCCCATTCCAGCAGATCGAGCTGCGCGAGAGATTTTGCGGCATCCGGCCACATCTGCTTCAGGCTAAGCAGGCTCTGCTCCAGTTCTTGCCGCGAAACACCCGAAGCCAGCAAGTCGCTGATCCGGCGGGCGCTCGAGGCCACCCGGCTGAAATTCCTCGACTCGCTCAAGAAGCTCCAGCCCGGCGCGTGGTACACGGTCTGCCACCCCGGCTTCTACGCGCGGCGTCAGGCGCAGTCGGTCGCGGTGATCTGTTCGCAGGAGGTCAAGGAGATCATCGGCTCGCGCGGCATTCGATTGATCAGCTACGCCGACCTGCGGACTCGCAAGCTCGGTCCATAGACCGCCCCGGAGAGCCTGGGAAGGAGCCCGGG
>CAZVJA010000052.1:0-28318 GCA_964626885.1 uncultured Planctomycetaceae bacterium
GACGGATCGGGATGCAAGATGCCTGCTCCAGCCGGCATCAACGTTTGAATGCGTCGTACAGCACAAAGCCGACGCTGCCCCAGATCATCACCGTCTTTGGGATGGGGAGATACCCCAGCCACCAGAGACTGCCGATCGCCGTCACAAAGAAATAGCCCATGCGTTCCGTTCTGTGCGTTCATGGAACCGACGGAATTCAACTGAAACGAGATCGTTGAACGATCCCGCTTCAAACGGAGTGTCTTCTCCAATCGAAGTATAGGTCAAGAATTCCGCCGGGGCAGTGGATTGTATGCAAACTTGGATGTTGCATTCCGGCAACATTGCCCGCCGATCGGGAAACTGAGCTTGGGACGGCGGGATTTTGCAGGAAAATCGATTTCGCCTGAATGCATGCATCGAGCTCATTCGGTCTCAGCGTATGCCTTGAAATCGTGAGTGCCGCCCGTGCTGACGCAACGGTTGGGGGCTCACTGTCGCCCGACAGTTGTTGCACTTCTTGAGTCGGCGGACGATAAAATAAACGGCTGGGGAGATCGAGAAAAACTTCTGTGAGCTGATGCAGTGCGACTCGGATATAACACCAATGGTCTGGCGTTTCACCGATGGGAAGATGCATGCTCTATTCTGGCGGAGTCGGGGTATCGTGCGATCGCGTTAACGCTCGATCATCACTGTCTGAATCCCTTCTCGCCGGACTTGCCGCAAGAAATTGACCGGATGCGACAGGTGCTGGCTCGCCATCAGTTTTCATCGGTCATTGAGACCGGGGCGCGTTTTCTACTGAATCCTCGCGTGAAGCATGAGCCGACGCTGCTTAGCCCGAGTGTCGACGAACGCCGGGTGCGGATCGGATTCCTGAAACGAGCTGTCGATATTGCGGCGGAACTCGGATCCGATGCGGTCTCATTCTGGTCGGGCATTTTGCGGGAGAATATCTCAGCGGAAGAGGGGATGCATCGGCTTGCAGAAGGATGCCGGGAAGTTCTCGAACACGCCGCTGTCAGGAACGTCCGGGTGGCATTCGAACCGGAGCCGGGGATGTTCATCGAACGATTCGAGCAGTTTGCCCGCCTGCTCGATTTCGTCGACGGACCGTTGTTCGGCCTGACGATCGATATTGGTCACGTGCACTGCGTGGAAGACGGAGCAATCGCGTCACATCTGCACCGCTGGAAACACCGGCTGTTCAACGTTCATATCGAAGACATGTGTCGCGGCGTGCACGAACATCTCATGTTCGGAGAAGGGGAGATCGACTTCCCGCCGGTCATTTCGGCCCTCAAGGAGATCGGCTACACTGGCGGAGTTCATGTTGAACTAAGCCGACACAGCCATTGTGCACCAGAGGCCGTGAGGCAATCGTTCGAGTTTCTCTCCAGGCTGATTGCGTAACAGAATCCCATGCACCAGTATGCCGTTTTGATGTCGATTCCCGCACTCCGGTCGAAGGATCTTGCGAGGATGCCGCGGCTCGCCGCGCTGGCGGAGGGCGGACGCGCGGTTCCGTTGAAGCCTTCATTCCCGTGCGTTACTTGTCCCGTGCAGGCAACGTTGATGACTGGCGTTGGGCCGGATCAGCATGGTGTGATCGCCAACGGGTTCTATTGGCGAGACAAGGGAGAGGTCGAAATGTGGACCGCGTGGAACAACGTGATCACCGCTCCGCAAATCTGGGACAGGCTGCACCAGCACGACGCGAGCCTCACCTCGGCGGCTTGGTTTCCGTTACTGGTGAAAGGGTCGGGGGCCGACTTCATTTGTACTCCCGCTCCGATTCACAATCCCGACGGGACAGAATCGCTTTGGTGCTATACACGGCCGACGGAACTGTACGGCGAACTGCGTGACCAGTTAGGGCACTTTCCACTGATGAATTTCTGGGGACCGCTCGCCAGCATCAAGTCGACCGATTGGATCGTCGACTCCGCAGTGCTGGCAGCGGCGCGCTATCGGCCGCGTTTCACGTACATCTATCTTCAGCATTTGGATAATGTGGCCCAGAAGTTTGGTCCGGAAAGCCCGCAACTTGCCATGGCACTGGGCGAAGTCGACGCCGCGATCGGACGGCTCGTCGATGGGGTCGCCTCGGCCGGAATGGGGGATGTCCTTTGGCTGGCGGCGGGAGAATATGTGATCACTGAAGTTGACGGAGCCGTCTATCCCAATCGTCTGTTGCGTCGGGCGGGTTTTCTCAAGCTTCGTGAGGAAGAGGGACTCGAATACCTCGAACCGGCGGCGTCGCGTGCGTGGGCGCTCGTCGATCATCAATTTGCTCACGTGTATGTTCGCGATCTTGGCGACGTGCCAGCGGTGGCGGAACTCTTCCGTCGCGAACCGGGAGTTGCAGAGGTGCTTGTCGGACCAGAGCGGGCTCGGGTCGGGCTCGACCATCCCCGATCGGGCGAGATTGTGTTGATCTCCGACCCACGAAAGTGGTTTGCCTATTATTGGTGGCTCGACGATACTCGAGCCCCAAAATTCGCTCGGACCGTCGACATCCACCAAAAGCCGGGCTACGACCCTGTGGAGCTCTTCATCGAGATGCCAGCCCGTGCCACGCCTCTGGATGCGACGCTGGTCAAAGGGTCACACGGCTATTCGGCCGACGTTCCGGAGCGGCAATCGGTGCTGCTCTGCTCCGATGGGGCTGCAATTGCCAATGTGGCGGCTGGCGGAGTGTGTGATCGCGACGTTGCCGGTATTGTGCTACGAAACTTTGGCATCTGACCGAAGTTGAACGCGATCATTGGTCGGCTGGCTCTCTCGTATCCCCGGTCCGCCTGTAACGATTTCGCGGTTTGGGGAGTTCGTGGACTTTACGAACTGTCTCGCCGGTCAATTGATACAGGCGGTGCGCTCGATGCCGTTGAAATGGAGTTCGCACCGAGTTCGCTCGAATTGTCTCCCAAGGGTTGGGGAAAACCAGCCAAACGCTCGATACCAAGGAAGAGTCGGGCCACACCGAGACGGAGTAACCGCGCGCAATTCCTCGAATTGATCATCCGTGAGGACGATGTCCGAGTCCCTGGCGAGAACATTTGATTTCCTGACGACATCCGGCAACGTACACGCCGTCGATGTGTTGATCTACGCGCTGGATTCCGTCGACGAGATGATTCGCGAAAAGGCGGGAATCGCGCTATTGAGACGGGCCGCGACGCGAGGGCAGATTGAAGTCATCCGACGTTTCGAGCGCCAGCCCCCACGGGTACGCGAGATGATTCTCGATCAGCAGCCGGGACGATTGACTGCGGCCATCGGCCACTGTCTGACTCATGGCGATCAGCAATTGTGCGAGAACGGCCGAGCGCTGTTGCTTGAGGCGGAATACTACGATCTCGTACCGACGCTTCTGGAGATGATGGAGAATTCTGATCCCGGCTTGCGCGATATCGGCGGCAGCCTCCTCGCGGAACTGGTGAACCGATTATACGAGCATACCTATGCCGGACGGGATGCCTCGACAACAGATAGCGATATGCAGTCGACCAAGCGGCTGGCTCAAAAAGCCGCCAAAGCCGGCCGGCTGGTATTGTCGCAATTAGAGAACACTCTGAGAAATTTCGAGAAGCTCCGCTGGCCGGAAGGCGTCGTCGAAGCGGCATTGGCGCTCAGTTGCATCGACCATGAAGCTGCCCGCAAGATTCTATTGCAATCCCCTCCTTTGTGCCGCGAAGTTGCCGGCCGGGCGATGATTACCAGTCGGCATCCGGGAGTGATGCAATTCGTGTTGGATCTGATGGCGCGCGGCTTTCCGCCTCCGCGTGCCTTGCAGGTGATTCAAGAGAGATGCGATCCCGAATTCGTGTGTCACCTGCTGCGTTGGTTCCCGAAGAATCTGAATGACGTGCAGATAAAGAACTACCGCCAAGTGGAATTCCTCGCATGGCTGAACGGGGACTGGTCGTTCCTCCAATCGATTCCCGCCGGCCTGCACGGAGCACTGGTTTCGTTTGTGACAGCGACGGGTGTCTCGCACCGGGAGAAATCCTCGTTGCATCAATGGATGATTCGCAACGGAAGTTCAGACGCTCGCGTTGCTTCGGCCGATGTGCTGACAATGCTGGATGATCAGGCCGTCAAGACGGCGTTGTATCAAAGTCTCGATTCGGAAAACGAGACTGCACAAGCCTGGGCGACCAGTCAATTGCGGTCACGTGGTGTTCCGGAGGCTGTAAAGCTGCTTGTCGAGCGGCTCGATAGCCCGTTGGAAGCGGTACGGGCCGCCGCGCGAGAGGAACTTCACAGTTTCAATCTTGAACTGATCATGAGCTTGTTCGACCAACTGGATGGGCGTATCTGCTTGCGGGCGGGACAGATTCTCCGCAAGACCGATCCTGGCTGCATCGATAAACTGCGAAAACAAATCATCGGCCCGATTGCCAGGAAGCGAATGCTTGCCGCCCGTGCCGCGCAGGCGTTGGGCATGGTGGATGATGTCAGCGACGAACTATTCAAGATGGCCCGTGACGAAGATGCGCTGATCCGGCGGACTGCCGCTGAAATACTTGGTCAGTCGGCCACGCCGCAGGCGGCGGAAGTTTTGCAAGGACTTCTGAATGACGTGAATCCGCATGTTCGCGACGCGGCCGAGAAATCATACGAAAAATCGCTGGCCGGCGTGGTCCGCGACCACCGAGATGCAATTTCGTCCTCCTCGGAAAAAGCGTCGGAACCGGGGACATCGGAAGTGCAGACGAATTCCTGATCGAACGCCGTAGCCGACAAAGGAACAGAGATGACAAGCTCGCTTTTCCTGTTCGCGCAGGGTCTCGGAGACGGCTTTCGCAAATTCTCGCAGGGAACGGCCAGCGCAGGCGATTATCTGCTGATGTTCGGGACGCTCGCGCTGCTGATCGCCGCCGCCGCCGCCGCATACTTCTGGGATCGACGTCGTGAAACGACGGTGCGCGAGGAAAGCACGCCCGAATCGCTGTTTCGGGAATTGTGCAACGAGCACGCGCTCAGCCCATCTGAGCGAGAGTTATTGCAAAGGGTTATTGGTACCGGAACGGACCGACTTGAACAGCCCGCATTTGTGTTTGTAGATCGGAATATTCTGGCGGGCTGGGGAATGCGTAGCGGCGATGCCGTTGCGGCGGAGATGCTCGAACGGAAGCTCTTTGGGGGCTGATATTCCGTCCCTGCTCAGGCAAATTCCGGCACGGCATCACTGATCCGGCGGACTCGCCCCGTGGAATCGACACAGCCAAGCACGCTTTGAGCTCGTGCAAGCAATTGACCGTCGCGGAATACCTCGTAGACATGTTCCAGTTTTGCGGGGCTGACGCGCGACAAAGTTGTTCGAAGTGTCAGGACGTCGTCGTATCTCGCGGGGAGATGATACTTGCACTCAATACGCACCACGACGAAGAAGAAACCTCGTTCTTCGAGCGCGCGGTAATCTCCTCCCTGAGCGCGGAATAGTTCGGTTCGGCCAACCTCGAAGTAGCTGAGGTAGTTGGCATGGTGCAGATAACCCATCGCGTCGGTCTCACTGTACCGGACACGAATGGTAGTCTCGTGTTGAGTGAGCATGCTCTGTCGCGGTCAGGTCTGCGAGGTGGTCACGAGAGGAGAATCGAAAATGCGTCCAGGCTCACCTAACGGACAACTGCTTTCGGATTTTTCGAGGGCGATTTGATACAGTCGGCGTCCGGCGGCTGTGGGATAGACCGTGTCGATGCAAGCCTGGCAGAGAGAATTGCTGTCCATGTCGAGACAACGGGCAATGGATTCGACGGAGAGATAACGCAGTGAGTCGGCACCGATTTCATCCGCCATCTTTTGTTCGATTTCCGGCGTGAGCTTTGTTCCGTGCATGAACTTTGGTGCGAACAGTTCCTCGACCGTCGACATGTCGATTCCATAAAAGCAAGGGGCAACAATCGGCGGGCAGGCGACCCGCACATGGACTTCGCGCGCTTTTCCATCTCGCTTCAACCGCGAAATCAATTCCTTCATCGTCGTGGATCGGACGATTGTATCCTCGACCAGAAAGACCCGTTTCCCTTCGAGGACTTCGGTCAGCGGGGTGTATTTCATGCGGACCTTTTCCGCACGATTGTTGCCATCGATAAATGTCCGGCCGACATACCGGTTGCGGATCAACCCCTCCATCGAAGGGACTTTCAACTTGTAAGCCATTGAGTCGGCGGCAGCTTTGGCGGTATCAGGGACCGGGACAACGATCGTGTCTTCGTCGACTTGCACCCTTTCTTGCGCTGCAAGCTCCTCGCCGAGCCGTTTGCGAGTGACGTACACGCTGCGATCGTCAAACGAGCTGGCGACGTTTGCAAAGTAAATCCACTCGAAGAAGCAATGGGCACGACGGGGACTTGCGACAAACTGCTTGACGTCGTATTCCCCATTCTCAATGATCACCGCGCAGCCAGGAGGGAGACTTTTGATGTTGGCATCGTCGAATCCCAGATGCTTGAGTGCGACGCTTTCGCTGGCGGCGGCGAAGAGCGGACCCTGCTTGGCATAGCAGAGCGGGCGGATGCCGAGCTTGTCGCGGGCGACGAACATATCTCCCGAGGCGCTCAGAAAGACGATGTTATATGCACCGTCCAACCGCTCGCTAAGGCTGATCAGCACCTCCAGCAGGTCGGCATGGCGGCCCTCGGAAAGCTCCTGGGCAATGAGATGCCGCAGCACCTCGGTATCAGTTTCGAGCGACAGGTGGAAATTCGGATTTGCCAGAATCTCTTTGCGCAATTCCGGATAGTTCGCCAATTGGCCATTGAAGGCAAAGCTGAACCACTTGGACTTCTCGATGTGCTCGCGCTCGAAAGGTTGAGCGTAACTGACGTCATCCTTGCCACAGGTCGCGTAGCGAACATGGCCGATCGCCGCGGGGGCGGAGAGCTCCCGCATGATCGCCTCAAATTTTTCGCGGTGATTGAGGCGAAACACTTCGCTGACCGTGCCGACTTCCTTGCGGGTCTTCAGGAGTTGGCTTCGGTCGGGGTGGTACGTGGTAATGCCGGCGGCCAATTGTCCGCGGTTCTGAATATCGAGGAGCATTCTCGGGATCAGCCGCGAAGTTTCCTCACGCGACTGCCGCGGCACGAGAGGACTGGTTCCCATCCCTTCAAGATGGTAAACCGCGGCGATGCCACACTCGTGAAATAGTTCAGCCATTCGACAGGCACCTGTGGGTTTGATACCAGAAATCTCGGATCATCCGCCGGCCGGCGTCCGCTTCCGGCCCTGTTTCCCACCTTTGCGCCGGCCCAAACGGCTGCACGCACAGGTCTTTGTCACCTGTTGTTATTCACATTTCCATTTTAGCGATCCATCGGTCCCGAACCAACGGTGTGCAACGTAAATCCCCGTAATACTCCATGCGAGGGGTTCATGGCTGCAAATAAAAGGGCCCCCGGAAATGACTTCCGGGGGCCTGGTCCACCGCACCACTCCGCCCCATGGCTGGAGCGTTGACGCGGAATTTCAATCAGCGAGTGGCTTCACGCGAAGGTTGCGATAGTAAGTGACGCTCTTCGGGTCATGCGCCTGAATGGCAAAGCTGCCGCTGGCGAGCTTGTTGCGCGGGCCGGTCACACCCGCCGGTTCCGTGTAATCGATGACCTTCTTACCGTTGATCGAAACCGTGACGTTGCTCCCTTTCACGACGATCCGCTGTGTCCACCACTCGTTGTCTTTCGCGGGAGTTTCAAACAGCTTGACAAGATTGTAGAGGCTCCCGGTTTTCACGGGGTCGCCGTGAGTGACGTTGACTTGTGACTCAAAACCGGTGTCCGGAAAGCCTTTCTCCTGGTATTTCGTGTGGAAGTACAATCCGGAGTTGCTGCCTGGCGTGGTTTTTACTTCCGCCTCGAACTCGAAGTTCTTGAACTCCTTCTCGGTGAAAATATGCGAGCGTGGTCCCGCCGCCACGATCATGCCGTCTTCGACATGAATCTTCGATTGTTCTTTGTCACCGACTTTCCATCCGGTCAAGTCCTTGCCATTGAACAGGCTGATCCAGCCGGTATCTTCCGCTGCGGCCACTTGCGGCGCTGCTGCCGTGGAGGCCGCCGCAGATGGAGCAGGGGGAGCAGATTCCGCCGGAGGAGCAGGTGCTGCTGCTTCGGGAGCCGGTGATGCTGTCTTCGTGCCGCAGCAACTCGGAGCTGGTGCACAGCAGGACGGAGCTGGGGCACAGCAGGAATGCTTTGGCTGACAGCAATCGGCGGGCGTGGCACAACAACCGTGATCGTGTTGCCGCAGGAAATCAAACAATCCTGCTTCCGCAGAACCGACAAAGTTGGCACATACGGCTAATGAAAGCACTGACGCGAGCAGCCTCATCTTGTGACTCTCCTCAATAGCGTGGTCGTAACGACAGACTCGATAATCCGGCCAGCAAGACGAGTCAAGTTACGGTGGGAATTCCGCCGTGCTACCCGGTATGTGATAACATAGGCAATATACCCGGGACTTGGACCGTTGGGAATCGCCTCGTTGTATCGCTGAGTTGGGATTGCAAAGACCTTGTGTCGTCAGAGAAGGGATGGTCCCACTTGCCAATCGTCTGTGTTTCCAGTGGTTATATGTACAAATGAATAATACTCCTGCGGCTGCATTCTGTCGATCAGGTGGAATCCCATGCATTTACCCCCCTGTTTAACGTTAAAACCGTTAAGATAATCGGCGTTAAATACTATGTGTCAAATGGGATAGATATTGTGGTTACAGCTGTTTGGTGTGATTGGGTAGACTTATTGACTGTGGCGATACACGCCTCACTATGAATGTGAGTTGCTAAGGACTGACGCAGATCCCCCATTCATGGGGGAACTTTTGGCTTGAGCAAGGCAGCGGCAAGAGACCCCAGAGTTACATCGGAGATGCCGAGGAGATGAATCCGCAAACGGCGACAGCCGGGAGGTCACATCGGACGGTTCCCAGCCCACGGGAGACATGTCCAAGTGATGTATTTGTCGAGTTCCCATCCACTCACCTCGACGGATCGGTCGGATTGCGATTTGAGTGGATCGCTCGAGACTTCGCTGAGCGGACGGCGTTGCGTGACTCGCGGCGGCAATTCTCTTACCGCGAGCTGAATGTCGCCGCTAATAAGATTGCACAGGGAATTCTCCGCGAGTGCGGACACGAAGTGGAGCAGGTTGCTCTGTTAATGGAATCGGGGCTCCCGATGATCGTGGGAGTCCTCGCCGCCTGCAAATCTGGGAAGATCGCCGTCCCGCTCGATGCTGCCTATCCGAAAGCCCGTCAGTCTTACATGCTGGAGAACTCAGAAGCGGGCTTGCTGGTCTGCGATTCGGCGACACATTCCCGCGCGCGAGAGATTGCGGGAGAGGGAGTCCGGATTCTCAATACGGATGCGCTCCCGGCAGGGATCTTATGTGAAAACCCCGGAATCGAGGTTTCCGCCGACTCCGCCTGTCTGTTGCTCTATACATCCGGTTCGACCGGCCACCCCAAAGGAATTGTGCAAACGCACCGCAATGTGCTGCACACGTGCATGTCGTATACCAATACCCTGGGCATTTCGCCGGACGACTGCATTTCACATCTTCATTCCACGAGTTTTTCCGCTGGGATCACGGAAGTCTTCTGGGGAATTCTTAATGGTGCTCAGGTCTCTGTCTGGGACGTGCGCGCGCGGGGTTTCACGGGGTTACGGCGCTGGTTGGCGGATGAACGAATTTCCCTGCTGCACTGGGTTCCGACCAGCTTTCGGCACCTGTTCAAAGCGGAATTCGATCAGGTGGCGAGTTCGGTTGGGGAAGAGTTTCCAGCGGCTCGTCTGCTGGTACTGGGGAGCGAAGCGGTCACGCGGCGCGACGTTGAATTGTGGAGAGAACATTTTCCGGCCGACTCACTGTTCGTTTGCCGTCTTGGCTCGACGGAAGCGAGCAACTACCGCATGTTCTTCATCGATCGGGAAACCGAATTCGAGGGGACTGTCGTGCCGGTCGGATATCCGTTTGGCGGCAAGGAAGTTTTGCTGCTTGACGACGCCGGCAAGCCGGTCAAACCGGGAGAAATCGGCGAGGTCGCGATCCGCAGCGAATACCTTTCGCCCGGTTATTGGCGACGTCCTGATCTGACCGCAGCGTCGTTCTTGTCCGACCCGGAAGGAGGGCTTAAGAGGGTCTTCCGTTCCGGGGATTTGGGTGTGATGCGACCGGACGGGTGTCTTGAGTACCTCGGCCGCAAGGACTCACAGGTCAAGATTCGCGGCCAGCGGGTCGAGATCGCGGAGATCGAGTCAACACTCTTGGGGATCCCGGGGATCAAACAGGCGGCGGTAACAGCGCACGATGACACAACGGGCGAAAAATACCTGGCGGCTTACGTCGTGCCCACCGGAGCCCAACCACCTTCTGTCGGCATGCTGCGTCAGTCGCTGACCGAAAAACTTCCCGGACCAATGATTCCGGCGGCATTCGTCACGCTGGATGCACTGCCACTGACGACCAGCGGCAAGGTGGACCGCAAGGCGTTGCCGCTCCCTGGTGAAGTGCATCGGCCCAATGACCGCGAATGGGTTGCACCGCGAACCGCCGTCGAGGAAGCCCTTTCGGAAATCTGGGCCGAAGTGCTGGGACTCGAGCGGGTCGGCGTAACGGACCATTTCTTCGAGCTGGGAGGACATTCGCTCAACGCGTTGCAGGTCGTTTCCAAGGTTCGCAGCGTACTTCGCGTCGAGTTGTCGTTGTCGAGCTTGGTGGAACACCCCACGGTTGCCCAACTGGCGGAAGTGGTCGAGGACCGTCGAGCGGGAGAATGGGACAGTGATTCAGAGAACACGGCGGCACTGAGTCGAGCGGTTCCGGGCAGCGTAACAGCGACTGCAGACAAAGCGCAGTTCGCAATCACTCTGCATCCCGAGCAGCGCCATGAGCCTTTTCCTCTCAATGATATTCAACAGGCGTATTGGATCGGCCGCAGTGGGCTGGTCGAACTCGGCAATGTTTCGACACATCGTTACATGGAGGTGGAATGTGTCGATATTGATCTCTCGCGGCTGGAAGCAGCGTGGCGAAAACTGATCGAACGGCACGACATGCTTCGGGCGATTGTTCAGCCGGACGGCCGGCAATGCGTACTCAAGCAGGTTCCGCCATATCAGATCAAGACATTGGACGTCCGCGGGAGAGACTCCCGTGAGGCGGAAGAAGCGATCGCGAGCGTCCGGGAACGGATGTCGCACCAGGTGTTGCCGTCGGACCGTTGGCCGATCTTCGAACTCTTCGCCGTTCTGATCGACGATCGGACTTTCCGCCTGCACATGAGCTTCGACGCACTGATTCTCGACTTGCGGAGCCGGTTGATCCTGTTCGAAGAATGGCAGCAATTGTATCATTATCCCGAGGCGATGCTGGAGCCTCTGGAGCTGACCTTTCGAGACTACTTGCTGGCGGAAGAGTCGCAACGGGAGACACCCCGATACCGAGCGGCTGAAGCGTATTGGCGGAAACGGCTCGATTCCTTACCGTCCCATCCCGATCTTCCCTTGGCCAAGGAACCGGAAGCGATCGAGAAATCTCGGTTCGTCCGCCGGGCGGCCCGTCTTGAGGCGGGGATCTGGTCGCGATTGAAGGCCCGCGCAAACCAGTCGGGACTTACTCCCTCCGGATTATTACTCTCCGCGTTTACGGAAGTGCTGCGGGTCTGGAGCCGTAACCCGAAATTCAGCGTGAATCTCACCTTCCTCGACCGCAAGCCGGGGCATCCCGACGTCGAAAAGATCGTCGGCGATTTCACATCGCTGTTGCTGCTCGAAGTCGACCATTCGCGGCCGGGGACGTTTGAATCGAAAGCGAAGCGGCTGCAACAACAGTTGTGGCGGGATCTCGATCATCTGGAATTCAATGGCTTACGCGTGCTTCGTGAACTTGCGAAAAGTCAATCGGGCGAATTGAAGGCCGCGATGCCGATCGTGTTCACCAGCGCGTTGGCGTACGACTCATCCAAGGGAGGGGCGGCGCTTTCTCGATGGCTTGGGAAGTCGGTGTTCGACGTTTCGCAGACACCGCAGGTCTGGCTGGATCATGTCGTTCTCGAAGATGCCGGTGCGTTGAGCTACTCGTGGGATGCCGTCGAGGAGCTTTTCCCGGCAGGCATGATCGACGATATGTTCGCAGCTTATCACGCATTGCTCAACCGGCTTGCGAGCGACGACGACACGTGGCAGGAGTTGAGTCACGAGACCGCAACAGGCCTCCTGCCGGACTCTCAACGCCGCGCAAGGGACGAAGCGAACGCAACCGATGCGCCGATCCCGGCCGGGTTGTTGCATTCGCGGTTTGCGGAACAGGCCGCGCTGCGTCCAAATCATCCCGCGGTCATCACCGGAGAGACCACGCTTAGTTATCGCGAATTGCTCGATCTTAGCCGCAGAATCGGTCGCAAGCTTCGCCAAACGGGCGTGCAGCCGAATCAGTTGGTCGCAGTCGTGATGGAGAAAGGGTGGGAGCAAGTCGCTGCGGTGCTCGGGATTCTTGAATCCGGAGCCGCCTATCTGCCGATCGATGCAACATTGCCCAAGGATCGGCAGTGGCAGATTCTCGAGGATGGGCGGGTTCAAGTCGCACTTACGCAGACGAAGTTTGAAAGTACACTCGAATGGCCCGCGAACCTGATTCGGTTCGCCGTCAATGACGACGCGCAGTGGACGAGCATCGATGCCGCAGCGCTTCAACCGGTTCAAACACCTGACGACTTGGCCTACGTAATCTACACGTCGGGTTCGTCGGGACGGCCCAAGGGAGTAGTTATCGATCATCGTGGCGCGCTCAATACCGTTGTCGACGTGAACTCACGGTTCGAGGTGGGACCGAACGACAAAGTTCTCGCGCTCTCATCCCTGAGTTTCGACCTGTCGGTGTACGACGTCTTTGGCCTGCTGATTGCCGGCGGCACGATCATGATCCCCGAAGCGGACGCGGTCCGCAACCCGGCCCGTTGGGCGGAACTTGTTGAACGGTACGGCATCACCTTGTGGAATTCCGTGCCGGCACTCGTCGAACTTCTCGTCGAGCATCTCGAAGGGCGAAATGAATCGTTCACGCGATCGCTGCGCGTCGTCATGATGAGCGGCGACTGGATTCCGACAAATTTACCTGACCGTATTCGCAAGCAGTTCGGTGACATCCGCCTCATCAGCATGGGGGGAGCGACCGAAGCATCCATCTGGTCGATCATCTATGAAATCGGCGAGGTCGATCCTTCCTGGAAGAGCATTCCGTACGGCAAGGGGATGCTCAATCAGAGTTTTCACGTTTACAACGATCGGATGGAGCCCTGTCCGGTTTGGGTGCCGGGCCAGTTGCACATTGGAGGCATCGGTCTTGCGAAAGGTTATTGGGGGGATGAAGCCCGCACCAATGCCGCGTTTATCACGCACCCGCACACCGGCGAGCGATTGTACAAGACCGGCGATCTGGGACGTTTCCTCCCAGACGCCAACATCGAGTTCCTCGGCCGAGAAGATTTCCAGGTCAAGATCCGGGGGAACCGGATTGAACTGGGGGACATTGAAGCGGCCTTGATGCAGCATGCGTCGGTTAAGGCGGCCGTGGTTTCGGCGGTAGGACCGTCGCGCACCGAAAAACGACTGGTGGCCTACGTCATTCCCAACGAAGGGGAAAATCCGCAGCCGGAGGAAATGCGGCAGTTCCTCCTGTCAAAATTGCCTGCCTATATGGTTCCGGGCAGTTACATGCTGCTTGACAGGTTCCCGCTTTCCTCGAATGGCAAAGTTGACCGCAAGGCACTTCCTGCCCCCGAGGAGAATGAAAACCGATACGAAGACGCATCAGCAACTGCTGAAGCAACAACTGTTGTTGATCCGGCGACGCAGGAAACCGCTCGGATTGTCGCGCAAGTTCTCGGGGTCGAGAGGTTGGCGGTCGATGCGAACCTGCTCAATCTTGGTGCGACCTCGATCGATATGATCCGTATTGTGAATGCCGTCGAGAAGGCATTCGGCTTCCGGCCGAAGATTGGGGATTTCTATCGGCAGCCGACGGTGCGTTGGCTGCACACGGCCCGCAAGCAAAGCGCTATGACTTCTGCACCAGCAATGTCGCAGCAAGGTGCGGGGAGTTCGTCA
Source organism: uncultured Planctomycetaceae bacterium (assembly GCA_964626885.1). GTDB lineage: Bacteria > Planctomycetota > Planctomycetia > Planctomycetales > Planctomycetaceae > CAZVJA01. The sequence goes on from CAZVJA010000052.1 coordinate 14,096, forward strand.
GCAGGCGCCAACATTGACTGGGATGCGTTTGAGGAGGGAACCCTATGACGACACCCAGCCAATTTCTCTCATTGCTCCAGGAGCGGGGCGTTCAGCTCTGGCTGGAGGGGGATGCGATTCGCTTCCGCGCGCCAAAGGGAGCGTTAACACCCGAATTGAAAGATCAGTTCGCGGCGCATCGCGACGAGATCCGCTTGCTGCTCCGTGCGAGTGGAAACAGCATGCCGGAATCAGATCAAAGGAATACGACTGTCGAAGCCGGCTTGGTGCGGATTGCCCGAGATGGTGAATTGCCGCTGTCTCCGTATCAGGAGCGCATATGGTTTCTGGAACAGCTTGAGCCCGAGAGCGCAACCTATAACATCAATGTGACATTGCGATTGAATGGAAACGTTGATGTTCGGGCGCTCGTGGACGCCATTCAGGCCGTCGTTGCCAGGCACGAAGTACTCCGATCGAATTGCGTCATGCGAGAAGGACGTCCGAGTCTGGTCGTGCATCCAGTACTCTGTATCGATGTTCCAACGATCGATCTGAGTGCGCTTCCGGAATTGGATCGCAGCCAGGAAGCATTGCGGCAGTGTGAAGTCGAAGCTCGACGGCCATTCCAATTGGGAGCAGGCCCGCTGTTCCGAGTCACTCATTTCCAGTTGTCAGACAATGAGCACTGGCTCTGCATCACGACGCATCACTTTGCGGTCGACGGCGTTTCCATGCGACTCATTTTGCAAGAAATTGCAACACACTACGCAGCCAAGTTGCAGGGGGCTGTACCGAACCTGCCGCGGTTGCCGCTGGAATATGTCGATTTCGCCGCCTGGCAACGAAAACAATTGGATGGGCCGCTGTTCCGACAGCAACTGGAACATTGGAAACAATCTCTCAGGGGGGCTCCCGCGGCGCTGGAAATGCCGACCGACCATCCGCGTCCCGCGGTGCAGTCGAACAACGGGACGCTCGCGACTTTTGAGCTTTCCTCGGAATTGTCCGACAAGCTGCAAGCGTTGAGCCGTCGGGAAGGAGTGACGCTGTTCATGACGATGCTCGCGGCTTTTCAAACGCTGCTGAGCCGATACTCGCGACAGCGGGAGATCGTCATTGGAACAGCGGTCTCCAATCGGAACCGTGCGGAGTTGGAACCGCTCGTCGGACCGTTTACGAATACGCTGGCGCTGCGGATTGACTCCTCGGAAGATTTGACGTTTCGTGAGATGCTCGGACGCGTGCGGGATGTGTCGCTTGATGCTTTCTCCCACCAGGATCTCCCGTTCGACAAATTAGTGGAAGAACTTCGCCCGCAGCGCGACACCAGCCGAAGTGTGCTGTTCCAGGCGATGTTCGTGCTGCACCAACGAACTTTGTCGGAGACATTTCACCTGCCGGGAATTGATGTCGAACGGTTAACGACCGATCTTGGCACATCGCGCGGTGATCTCGGTCTGGAGATGGTCTACGGCCATGGCAGGCTCTCGGGTCTGCTCGAATACAATACAGACATATTTGAATCACAGACGATTGAGAGGATGATTCACCACTTCCGCACGCTGTTGGAGAGCATTGTCGCGAATCCTGATCAGCGCGTGTCGGAACTGTCGTTGTTGACGGAAGGCGAAAGTGCAACCCTGCTGAACGATTGGGGGCGCCATCACGCTGCGGTCGTACCAGTCGATACTTGCGTGTTTCAGCGTTTTGAGGAATGGGCGGCGAAAACTCCCGACGCGCCGGCGCTGCTTTACAAAACGACGCCCACAGAAGGTACCGAGGACACACCGGTTCACCGGATGACCTACGGGGAATTGAACGCTCGAGCGAACCGGTTGGCACGGCGGTTGAGAAGGCTTGGCGTGGGTCCGGAGACGCTCGTGGCGCTCTGCATGCACAACTCTCCCGATGTGATAGCGGGTATCTTTGCCATCTGGAAAGCTGGCGGTGTGTACGTGCCGATCGATCCGGAATACCCCTCGGCGAGGGTCAAGTTCCTTCTCGACGACACTCAGGCAGCCGTGGTTTTAACACAATGTGAGCTCGTCGCTGGATTACCCTCGCACAGCGCGAGGGTGATCTGCCTGGATTCGGATTGGCCTGAAATTGCTCAGGAAGAATCCTCAAATCTCGACAACGTCGTCAATGGCACGAATGCCGCGTATGTGATCTATACGTCGGGTTCGACCGGAACACCGAAAGGAGTGGTGATTCCTCACTCGGCTGTTGCATCCTTTGCCGACGCGATCTGCAAACATCACGAGTTCACGCCCGATGACTGCGTTCTGCAATTCTTCTCGATCAACTTCGATCCGTCGATGGAGCAGATGCTTGGGGCGTTGCTGTCAGGAGGAAGGCTGGCGCTTCGGACGGGCGACATCTGGTTGCCAGCGGAGATGCACCGCGTGATTGCGGAATTCGGCGCCACCGTGCTGCAGTTCACGCCGGCTTACTGGCATCCGCTCATATGCTTCTGGCATGACCATCCGGACAAATGCCCTGGCGAGCAAGTGCGGTTAGTGACTGTTGGCGGAGATTTTCTGTCGAACGAAAGTGTGCGGCATTGGGCGGATTCGCCCCTTCGATCCGCACGGCTGGTCAATCAATACGGTCCGACGGAATCCACCGTCATCGCGACGACTTTTGACATCTCCCAGCAACTCGATGCGGCCCTTACCGCGGAGCGGATGCCGATCGGCAAGCCGATTCCTGGTCGGACCGTCTATATCCTTGACGATCACGGCCAGCTTGTCCCGCCCGGAGTGCCGGGAGAATTGTACATCGGTGGCGACGGGCTCGCGCGCGGCTATTTGAACCGACCGGAGCTGACGGCAGAGCGATTTGTTGCCGATCCGTTCTGCAAGCAGTCCGGCGCCCGGATGTATCGTACCGGCGATCTCGCGCGGTGGCGGGCGGACGGGCAGATCGAGATGCTGGGCCGCGTTGATTTTCAGGTCAAGATTCGCGGCTTCCGGATTGAACTGGGAGAAATTGAAGCCGCACTGCTACGGCAGCCGGGAATTGCGGAAGCGGTCGTCATGGCGCGCGGCACGCAGGCGGAAGAGAAGCAGCTGATCGCCTATGTGGTCTTTCGACCGGGCGAGGCGCGGCCGATTGGGGCGATTCGCAATACCTTGCTGCAGGAACTGGCTGATCAGATGGCCCCTTCGGCGTTCGTGGTGCTCGATCGGTTGCCGCTGTCGCTGAATGGCAAGCTCGATCGAAACGCATTGCCGGAACCGGCGGTTGAACGTCCGGATTGGTCACACAACTACACCGAACCGCGGACGCCGGTGGAAGAGGAACTCGCATCGATCTGGGCGCAGGTTCTGCGCGTCGATCGTGTTGGTGTTTACGACAATTTCTTTGAGCTGGGAGGTCACTCGCTGCTGGCGACACAGGTTGTGTCCCGGCTGCGGGAGACGTTCGACGTCGATCTTCCGCTGCGTACGATGTTTGAACATCCCACCGTCGAAGGGCTGGCCCTGGCGATCCTGGATTTGCTGGCGTCGCGGATCGCTGGAAGCGAGCTCGAAGATGCATTGCTGGAGCTGAAACCATGAGCGACTTGGGTAACAAACTCTCACAACTTTCACCAGAGCAACGGGCACTGCTGGAGAAGCAATTGCTCAAAGGACGTGGTGCCGCGAAGAAAACCGGTATCCCCAAACGCGACCCGAACGCACCCTGTCCGTTGTCGTACGCGCAACAGCGGCTCTGGTTTCTCGATCAATACGAGCCGGGGAGTTCGCTCTATAACATTCCAACTGTCCTCGACGTGAAGGGGGCACTCGACGTCCCCGCGCTGGAGAAGGCACTCGACGCGGTTGTCGCGCGGCACGAGTCGTTGCGCACGACATTCAGCAGCGTCAACGATGCGCCAGTTCAGAACGTCGCGCAATCGGCCAAGGTACCGTTCACCGTGGTCGACCTGTCATCGCTTTCAACGGGCGAACGTGACGTGGAACTCCTGCGGCAATTGAACGATCACAGCACGCGTCCTTTCGATCTTGCCCGAGACGTGATGCTTCGCGGTTACGTCTACCGCCTGGGGGCTGACGAGCATGTCTTGCTCTTGGTGATGCACCACGTCGCGTCCGACGGCTGGTCGCTTGACGTCTTGTTGCGCGAGGCCGGAGCGTATTACGGAGCGTTCCACTCCGGCACGACACCTTCGCTTCCGGAACTGCCGATCCAATACGCCGACTTCGCTGTCTGGCAGCGCCGCTGGCTGGACGAGGGCGTGTTGGCCAAGCAGCTCGATTACTGGAAAAAGCAATTGGCAGGGGCTCCGGCGGTGCTCGAGTTGCCCACCGATCATCCCCGCCCGGCGGTCGAGACGTTCAACGGGGCGTGGGAACGGAGAATGTTGCCGCCGGTACTTGCGCAGCAACTGAAAGAACTCGCACGGGCCGAGGGGGGGACGCTGTTCATGGTCCTTCTCGCCGCGTATCAAACATTGCTGTCACGGTACAGCGGATTGGAGGATATTGTCGTTGGTTCGCCAATTGCCGGCCGGGGCCGCGTCGAAACGGAAGGTCTCATCGGGTTCTTCGTTAACACGCTCGTTTTGCGGGGTGATTTGTCGGGAGACCCGACGTTCAAGGATCTGCTGGCTCGCGTTCGTGAAACGACGCTCGAGTCTTATTCTCATCAAGATGTGCCGTTCGAGAAGCTCGTCGAGGAACTGCAGCCGGCGCGGAATCTTAGCCATTCGCCGCTCTATCAGGTGTTATTCATCCTGCAGAACAACGCATCGAACGTCCCAAAGTTGGGCGATCTTGCGGTTTCTCTGCGCAATCTGGATGCAAGTATCTCAAAATTTGATCTGACGCTGAGCGTTACTGAGCAGCCGGAAGGATTGCGGGTGATTTTCGAGTACAACACCGATCTGTTCGATCGTGACACGATCGCGCGGATGCAGGGGCACTATCAGACGCTGCTGGAAGCGATTGTCGCCGCGCCGGAGAAACGGCTTTCGGAACTGCCGATGCTGACCCGTACCGAGGAGCGGCAACTGGTTTCCGAATGGAACGCGACCGACGATACGACGCTGCCGGAACCAACGCTGCATCGTCTGTTTGAAGCGCAAGTCACGCAAACGCCGGAAGCCGTCGCCGTTGAGTTCGAAGGCCGAACGCTGACGTATTGCGAGTTGAACCGACAGGCCAACCGGCTTGCACGGCATCTGCGGACGCTCGGCGTCGGACCGGAGACACTCGTTGGGATCTGTGTCGATCGATCTCCGGAGATGCTCGTCGGGCTGCTCGGCATTTTGAAAGCAGGGGGGGTATACATTCCGCTCGATCCCGACTTCCCGAAGTCGCGGCTCGCCTTCATGGTCGAAGATTCGCGGATCGCGGTGCTCTTTACGCAGACCGATCTCAGAGACGCCGTCGGCCCGCACTCCGCAAAAATCTTCTGCTTCGACACCGACAGCGGGAACCTCTCAAATTATGACGACGAGAATCTCGACAACCCGGTGACTGGTGAAAATCTGGCGTACATCCTGTACACGTCCGGTTCGACCGGAAAGCCGAAGGGGGTACAGATCTCGCATCTGGCCATCTGCAACTTCCTGCATTCGATGGCGAAATGTCCGGGACTCGAAGCGAGTGACATCCTGTTGGCGGTGACGACGCTGTCGTTCGACATCGCGGGGCTGGAACTCTTTCTGCCGTTGACGGCCGGTGCCCGAGTCGCGATTGTCAGCCGCGATGTTGCCACCGACGCGCACCGACTTGGCGACTCGATCCGCAATACGAAAGCGACGGTGCTGCAAGCGACGCCGGCTACGTGGCGAATGCTGATTGAAGCAGGTACGCTGCCGAAAGGATTGAAGATTCTGTGCGGGGGCGAAGCGATGTCGCCCGAACTGGCAGAGCAGTTGACGCAGCATAGCGATTCGGTCTGGAATATGTATGGCCCGACCGAAACAACCGTCTGGTCAACGCTCGAGAAGGTTGAGCCTGGAGAACCGATCCGCATCGGCAAGCCGATCGCGAACACGCAGGTTTACGTGCTCGATCGCAATCGCAGGCTCGTCCCGATCGGCGTCCCGGGGGAACTGTATATCGGTGGCGATGGAGTGGCGCGCGGCTATCTCAATCGTCCGGAATTAACCGCCGAGAAATTCGTCGACGACATCTTCCGACTTGGTTCCGGTGCACGGATCTACCGGACCGGTGATCTGGCGCGCTGGCGCGCCGACGGCCGGCTCGAATGTCTCGGACGCATTGACCACCAGGTGAAGATTCGCGGTTTCCGCATTGAGTTGGGAGAAATTGAATCGGTCCTGCTCGCTCAGCCTGGCGTGCGGCAAGCGGTCGTCGTTGCGCGGGAAGATTCACCCGGTGACAAGCGGCTTGTCGCGTATGTGGTTTCCACAGAGGGAGCGACGCTTTCAACGCCGGAGTTACGGGCCGGGCTCGCCGCTCAACTTCCGGATTACATGGTGCCGTCGGCATTCGTCACGCTGAAAGTGCTGCCTCTGACGCCGAACGGAAAGGTCGATCGTCTCGCGCTTCCCGCTCCGGGGGCAGACGGCGCGAGCGAATCGCGGCCCTATACCCCGCCGAGCACTCCGGTCGAGGAAATGCTCTGCGAGATCTGGTGCGAGATTCTGAACGTCGAGCGGATCGGCATTGACGACAACTTCTTCCAGATGGGAGGGCATTCGCTGCTGGCGACCCGTGTGATTTCGCGGATTCGCGGGACGTTCGATGTCGATGTGCCGCTGCGAACGTTGTTCCAATCGCCAACGGTCGCGGAGTTCTCACTGGCTCTGCTGGCACTCTTCGCCGAGGGTGATGAGGGGGATGTCGGCGAGACAGAACACATTGGGGATGAACAGGTCGAAGAGAAATCCGCGGTATTGACTGCCGACCGCCATGCGAGTGAAGGGACATGACGAAGAAACCGGGATCGGTTCCCAATCTTAACGCGAAGCAGCGCGAGCTGCTCGAACGCCGCCTGATGGAGCGTGCCGCTCCGAAAGGGCGCGCGTCGGGGATTCCGCGCCGCGAGCCCGGGGCAGCGAGCCCATTGTCGTTCGCCCAACAGCGCCTGTGGTTTCTCAACGTGCTCGAGCCGGGGACGACGCAATATCATCTCTCGGCCGTGCATCGCATTCATGGCGGCCTGAACCGCGAAGCGCTCGAGAAGGCGTTGCAGACGATCATCGAACGGCATGAGATTCTGCGGACGACGCTGCAGGCGTGCGATGGAACCCCGGTGCAGACGATTCAGAACGACGTCACTATCGACCTGCCGTTCATCGATTTGTCGAACACGCCGGTGGACGCGCGGGAAGCCGGCCTGGAGGAGTGGCTTGAACAGGAGATCGCCAGGCCGTTCGATCTGGCTGGCGACTTGATGTTGCGCGGCGCGCTCTGCCGATTTGCGAGCGATGAACACGTATTTCTGGTCGTGATGCATCACATTGCCTCCGACGGCTGGTCTATGGACGTGCTGCTCCGCGAAATCGCGGCCAGTTACGCGGTCCATTGTTCCGGAGCCGCGTCGGCTTTGCGTGAACTGCCAATTCAATACGCCGACTTCGCCGTCTGGCAGCGGGAATGGTTCGCGGGGCCGGTTTTGCAGAAACAATTGACGTACTGGCGGAATCAGCTCACGGGAGCGCCGCCTGTGCTGGAGATTCCGACTGAGAAGCCGCGGCACGTGGTGACAAGCTCGCGCAGCGGCACGCACATGATGGCCTTGTCGTCGGAACTGTCGCATAAGCTGGAAGAGTTAAGCCGTCGCGAAGAGGCGACCCCTTTCATGACGCTGTTGGCGGCGTTTCAAGTGCTGCTTGGAAAGCTGGCGGGGACGAAGGACGTTGTCGTCGGTTCCCCCATCGCCGGACGCAATCGGGAAGAGATCGAAGGACTAATCGGCTTCTTCGTCAACACGCTGGTATTGCGTGCCGACTTGTCCGGAGACGCAACGTTTCGTGACGTCCTGCGCCGTGTGCGGGAATCGACGCTCGAAGCATATGAAAACCAGGATCTGCCATTCGAGAAGCTGGTTGAGGAACTGCATCCGGAACGGGCGATGAACCGTACGCCGCTGTTCCAGCACTTCTTTAACATGCTCAACATGGCTGGAGAGTCGTTACAATTGCCCGGTTTGCGGGTGGAACGGATCGCGGCACCGGAAACTGACTCGAAATTTGAGCTCACGCTGTATGCACGGCCGCGGCCCGAGGGTCTCGTCTTCCTGGCGGTCTATAACGCCGAGCTGTTTTCCGAAGAACGAATACGCGAGCTGCTCGAGCAATACAAAGTACTGCTGGGCGCGATCGCCGAGAATCCTGACGAACGGATTGATCGCTACTCACTCGTGACATCTGTTGCTAAGACGGTTCTGCCAGACCCGGAGAAACCCCTGTCGTCCGAGTGTGACTCTCCAGTACACCAGCAGTGTGCGGAGCAAGCACGTAAGACCCCAGACCGCGTTGCGGTGGTTGATTCCACGGATCAATGGACCTACGGGGAGCTGGAAACCCGCAGCAATCAACTGGCCCATCGGCTTGTGCATTTGGGAGTCAAACCGGGGGGTGTGGTGGCGATTTACGCGCACCGCGACGCTTCGATTGTCTGGGCAATGCTTGCCGTGATGAAAGCCGGCGGTGCGTTCCTGATGCTCGACCCCGCGCAGCCCGCGTCGCGACTGGAGGAGTGCCTGAAGATCGCGCAGCCGTCTGCCTGGCTGCAACTCGACTCCGCGGGTCCACTGTCCGATTCCCTGAGCAAGTATCTTTCAACTCTCCCGGAACTCCCGCGGCTGACGATCCCAAATCGGTCACAAGCCTCCGCAACGCAATTCCTCGACGAACTTCCGAAAAGTGCTCCGGAAATTACCGTGACCGCCGCGCAGCCGGCGTATATCGCCTTTACTTCCGGATCGACCGGCGCGCCGAAGGGAATTCTGGGAACGCATGGTCCTTTAAGCCATTTCCTGGCGTGGCACATTCCGACATTTGGACTCAACAATTCCGACCGGTACAGTCTGCTTTCCGGTCTCGGACACGATCCGCTGTTACGCGACATTTTCACGCCGCTCGTCACGGGAGCGACACTGCATATTCCCGATTCGGACGATATCGGCAGCGAACGCCTCGCGGAGTGGATGCGGCGAGAGAGCATTACGGTCGCGCACCTGACTCCCGCGATGGGCAAGGTGCTCGCTGGGGGGGCGGGTCGCACTAGTCAGGAAGAAATTCAAAGAGAGTCGGCAATGTAGCGGGTCACAATTCCTTCGTTGCGGCGGTTGTTCTCCGGCGGAGATCGACTCACACGACGCGACGTCGAGCTGACCCGTGCTTGGGCTCCGAACGCCGGCATCGTCAACTTCTATGGTACGACCGAGACCCCGCAAGCGATCGCCTGGCAGGAAGTCCCGGCGACATTCGGAGTGTCACACGCGAACATTTCACAACAAAGCGCGCAGCTGGAACACGCAGCTCCCGAAGTGGAGGTTGTTGCATTGGGACGGGGCATCGCCGACGTGCAATTGCTGGTGATCAATGGTGCGGGGAATCTGTGCGGCATCGGCGAGGTCGGCGAGATTTATGTCCGTACGCCGCATCTCTCTCGGGGTTATATCTACGACGAGTCGATGACGCGCGAACGATTCATTGAGAATCCATTCGTCCTGACGCCAGTTGCTCAGCAAACCGGCGACAGGATGTACAAGACCGGCGACCTCGGCCGCTATCGGCTTGATGGAACCGTCGAGTTCATCGGCCGTGCGGACGATCAGGTGAAGATCCGAGGGTATCGCGTCGAGCCGGCGGAGATTGAATCGGCGCTGCGGGAGCACACCGAGGTTGGCGAGGTGCTGATCGTCGTGCATGAGCCCGAAACGGGGGACCGCCGACTCGCGGCATACGTTGTTCCACGCAACGGTCACGCTCCCGAGTCGCGTGATCTGCGAGGCTTTTTGAAGGAGCGTCTGCCGGAGTTCATGGTTCCGTCGGCTTACGTCGTGCTCGATCGGTTGCCGCTCACACCGAACGGTAAGATCGACCGCGCGGCGCTGCCGGCTCCCGATTCACAACGGCGCAACGCTGAACCGCAGGATGATTATGGACTGCCCCAGACTGAAATGGAGCAAGTGATTGCAGAGGTCTGGCGGGAACTGTTGCACATTGAGCATGTTACCGTGTTCGATAATTTTCTCGACCTTGGGGGGCATTCGCTGTTGGGGATGGAAGTAATCGCCCACGTGAAGAAACGGAGCGGCGTCGAAATCAAGCCCCGCGAACTGATGTTCCAATCACTCGGCCAGATTGCCGCCATCTGCATGGAACGAAAGAATACTCCCATCGAACCGCAGCCCGAGCAATCGGGTTTGATTGCTGGTGTATTTCGCAAATTGAAGGCCGCGGTCGGTGGATCGCGAGGTGACCGATGATCGACGCAGCCCGACCCGGACAAACCACTGCAACTCCCCGTCCTGCGGGGGAATTGATTGAGCCGTTCCTGTTCGGCGACGACACGTCCCCGCTTTATGGATGCCTGCACCGGCCCGCAGCGAGGTCGTCGCGAAATTGCGGCGTACTGCTTTGTCAGCCGATCGGTCCGGAGTACATTCGGTCGCACCGCGCGATGCGACAACTGGCCGGGCGACTGTCACGGGCCGGTTTCGCGGTGATGCGGTTCGATTTCTTCGGCTGCGGTGATTCGGCCGGCGACGACGAACAGGGGGACGTGACGCGGTGGATTCGCGACGTGAATGCAGCCGTCGACGAACTGCGGACGCGCACCGATCCGGATGAAGTCGTGGTGATCGGTTTGCGTCTCGGTGGTTCACTCGCGGCGCTCGCTGGCGCGGAGCGCAAGGGAATCGACAAACTCGTTCTCTGGGATCCGGTCGTCAACGGCGCCGAGCATTTGAGCGAACTCCGTCGGAGGCATCAGAAGCAATTGGAGTTTTTGCCGACGCGGGCGGCTCGGCGGTTGTCGAACGAAGGCGACTGCGAGACGCAAGCGGAATTCCTCGGATTCCGCTTCGGGCCGGAGTTTCTGAAATCGCTGACCGCAGTCGATCTGAAAGCAATTTTACAACGTCCCGCGAAAAAATGTCTGGTGATTGAAAGCAGCACAAGTCCGATCGCGGAAGAGTTGGCGATGCGCTGGCAAAACGTTCCCGGAACTATTTCACAAGAGACTGTCGAATATCAGCACGTTCCGGATCATGAGATCTGGATGGCGGCGCCTGACCGGGCCGTGGTGCCAGGGCAGGTTCTGCAATCGATCATCTCGTGGGTTTCGAGGAGCGCGTGATGGCCGAACGAGTTGTGGTTTTTGGAAAGGCGAGCCGGCTGGTGGGGATCGTGCATGATCCGCCGGCCGAGGTGTGCGTGGCCGAAGCACCTGCGGTCATCCTGTTGAATGCCGGTATGGTGCATCGTGTCGGTCCGAACCGGATGTACGTGAAGCTCGCACGCACGCTAGCGGCCCAAGGAGTGTTGGTGCTGCGGTTCGACTTCTCGGGCTTCGGCGACAGCGGAGTGCGGCAGGATCATCTGCCGATGGCGAAAAGTGTGATTGATGAAACCCAAGAGGCGATGAGCTTCCTCAGCAAGCAATTCGGCCCAAAACGATTCGTACTGATGGGGCTTTGCTCCGGAGCGACGGCGTCCCTCAAGACGGCGGCAATCGATGAGCGCGTCGTCGGCGCGGTGCTCATCAACGCGCGGGCCGGCGGCGAGGAACTGCAATCTTACATCAAGGGCCGCAGCGCGATTCGCAAGTATTGGAATTTTGTCGTGCAGAACCGCACGCGACTGTTCGCAGCCATTCGCGAGAAGATGCACGTGCGAGGCCTGCTCAACGTCTTTCGTGCTTTAGGCCGGGATGCGAAAGGAAAACTCGGCGGAAGTAAAAAGTCGTTTCCTGAAGCGGAACAGACGGCCGCCGATATTCAGGCGATTACCGGCCGCGGCGCGCGGCTGCTGGTCCTCTGCTCGGAATGGGACCCCGGCCTCGAGTTTATGAAAGTGGTGCTCGGTGTGGATGTCATTCGCGCCGGCGGAAGCGAACAGCTGCGGTTTCAGATCATCGGCGAGGCAGATCACACATTCACGGAATCCGCGAAGCAGGAGTCGGTGATCGAGACGATCCGCGACTGGTGGCCGGCGGCGATCACGGCGGAATCGAAACTATGCGGAGTGGGCTAGGTACTCGCGAGTAAGTGCCCGGCGTCTCCGGGGATATTGAAAGTCGACAGAGCGTGGCATGATGCGAATTTTGTATCTGACAAACGGATTTCCGTACCCGCTCACCAGCGGTCGTGTACGGCAATACCATTTCATTAGAGAACTCTCCGCGCGCCACGCGGTGACGTTGATGTCGTTCGTCGGGAAGGATTTCCTGCCGGAACACGCTGAGGCGATGCGGCCGATTACCGATGATGTTTTCACAATCTTTGCGCCGACGAAGGGGGAGGGGCGACTGAAGAAGGTTTCCAGCCGCGTCGCCATGCTTTTCACCGGATCCACCCCGTTACATGCCGAGATGCGCCGCGTCGTGGAATCTGCGATGCGGGAACAATTGTTCGACGCCGTCATTCTCAGTGCTGCGACACTACCCGCTCTCGAAGGGCTGGAAACGCCGCCACTTATCGTCGATGTGTGTGATTCGGCGGCGCTGCATATTCGGGGACGGATGAAGTCGGCGCCGGCGTCCCAGCGACCGCTGTTGTGGTTGGGGCTGAAATGGGCCGAACGCTTCACGGAGAAGGTTTCGGCCCGGGCCACACATTTGCTGTTTGCCAGCCAACGCGATCTTGAAGCGGCGGTCGGGGAACCATTTGATCGGGCGACAGTGGTGGCCAACGGTGTTGACGTGGATTTCTGGAAGCGATCCAAGCAGGAATTGGGGCGCAAAACGATCCTCTTCACCGGCGGAATGAAGTATCCGCCGAATACCGACGCGGCACTGCGGCTCATCCGTGAGATTCTGCCGCTCGTGCAGAAGTTGGTGCCCGATGCGAAGCTGCTGATCGTTGGACACAGCCCGCCGAAAGAACTCGTCGAAGCCGGGGAGCGGGCTGAGGGGGTCACGGTGACCGGTTTCGTAGAGGACGTTCGCCCCTATATGGAGCAGGCGTCGGTCTTCGCGGCGCCGCTGCGGTTCGGAGCAGGCATTCAAAACAAGCTGCTGGAAGCGATGGCGATGGAAGTGCCCGTCATCACATCGCAACTCGCGGCGGATGGATTGCTTCCGGACGGCGATGCCCGCGCTCCGGTTGAAGTCGTCGAATCTTCCGCCGTGTTTGCAGAGGCGATCATCCGACGACTGGCTGCGTGCGAACAGGATCGAACACCCGATTCCTCCGGCCGACAGTTTGTCGAGGAGTACTTCACCTGGGATGGAAACGTTGAGAAGTTGGAACAGGTGCTGAACAAGGTGGCTCGTATGCCGGTTGAGGCACAGACATAGCTGCGACGGCGATGTGAAGCCCGGAAAATTTCCGCCGGCCGACCGATATGGTGGACGAGAGGGACTTGGCAGTGGCGATCGTCGACTCTCCCAAAATCACAGACGATTATGAATCCCCTTCCGGTCAGACACTATTGCGTCTGAATCCGGGAGAGGTGCACGTCTGGTACGTCGGTGTCAATGAGACCGATACTGCACAGCTTGCTGACAATTCGAAGATCCTCTCGGCCGAGGAAGAGGGGCGCCGCGCGCGGTTCGTATTCGCGAAAGACCGGCAATTGTTTCTGGTCTCGCACTTGCTTGTCCGGTCGGTCCTGTCAAAGTACGCGCTGGTAGCTCCAGCAGCTTGGGTATTCAAGAGCGACGATGGGGGCAAACCTCGCATTGACGGGCCGGAAGGGATTGCGCCGCTAAGATTCAATTTGTCGCACACGCGTGGGCTGGCGACCATTGCTGTGACGCTGGAAGACGAAGTTGGTGTGGATGTCGAACGGATCACCGCGCCGGCTGATATGAAACTGGCGGAGACTTGCTTTGCCGACGACGAGATCGCGTGGCTGAGATCGACGCCGGCCGCGGAACAGGCGAACCGCTTCTTTGAAATCTGGACGCTCAAAGAAGCGTATCTGAAGGCGAAGGGAACGGGGCTGTCGTTGCCCTTAAAAGATTTTAGCCTCGTTACTCATGATGAACGCGATCCCAGTGCAGTCACGATCTTGTTCCGCGGTTCGATCGTTGACGACCCGGCGGCTTGGCAGTTCCATCGCTGCCGTCTCTCGCCGCAGCATGC
>CAZVJA010000053.1:0-27991 GCA_964626885.1 uncultured Planctomycetaceae bacterium
CCCGAGTCGGTGACGTCGAGGTCTGGTGAAAGAGCCGCTGGCGGCTTAGCCGCCTAGCCCCCACCCCTAACTCCTGATTCCTAACCTCTTGCTTTCCCGAAGCCCGAACGCCTGACTGCCTGAAGCCCGAGGACGGAGGCTTGTTCATGACAGGCCGTTACGACGCGTGTCCTCGGCGAGTCAGCAATTTCTGACGAGCGCGAGAGAGGGTCGGCCCGATCGAGTTTTCCGGAATCCCGAGTCGGGAACTGATTTCCCGGTAGGACTTTCCTTCCAGATGAAATTGCTTCACCACCTCGGCATCGGTGTTCGGCAGATCGCGAAGCATCTGCTGGATTTCTTCCCGGTTGTCGATCCGCTGCAATTCGCGGCCGGGTGCCTTCGCTTCACGGAGCGCGGGATGTTGCACCGACACGTGGCCGAGCGCTTCGGCCATCCGACGGCGGGTCATTTCATGCACGACGACCCTGCGGGCCACAACCGTCAAATAGGTCGCCAGCGAACTCTCTCCGCGAAACCGACGCAGCACGGCGTACTTGTCGGCAAGCAGAGCGAGAAAAATCTCCGCGCACATGTCATCGGTATCTTCCGCCGACATCCGAACACTGCGCGAATGTCCGGTATGGTTGATGACGTGCACGAACAGGCCGATGAACCGATCGACAAAGTCCTTCCACGCTCCCGGCTCCTCGTTCAGGCACCGGGTCAGAAGCTGGCGATCGATTTCCGTCAGGGCCATTTGCGATCGAGTCCCGAGCGAGTCGTCAGGGATAAATCCGTGGAAACCACGACTCCATGGATACCACGAGGCACCTCCAGGTTCGGCCTCGGGCAAGTGAACTCCTACCGACCGCCCGATCCTCGGATCGGAGGGCCGGTTCACGCAATCTTCATACCTTCAACTGTACATGCGGCGGAGATTCGGAGCAAGACGGCTCTTTGAGGCCCGACTTCGTGGTGTCCCGCTCCCCGGGGAACAATCGCGATCCGTGGGCTTTTTTCGACGGAAATTGCCGCACGACAGTGACTTGACACTTAATCTGAGCAGTTTTAATATTCGACCAAAGCTGACCGATAATATCCTGTGTTTATGCATTTCTGCGTTGGAGGAAAGGGAGCAGAATGACTCACGTTGTCGCCGAGCCATGCTTCAACTGCAAGTACACCGACTGCGTGGTCGTGTGTCCCGTCGAGTGCTTCTACGAGGGAGAGTCGATGCTCTATATCCATCCGGAAGAGTGCATCGACTGTGAGGCCTGCGTGCCGGAATGTCCCGTCGAAGCGATCTTCCACGAGGACAATCTCCCGTCGGAATGGTCCGACTACACCGCTCTCAACGCCGAATTGGCCCCGAACTGCCCGGTACTCACCGAGAAGAAAGAATCTCTCGCCGATACCGCCGGCCAATGCCCGAACACGCCGAAATAGTTCGGTCGGTCAATAAGAACTCGCCCCGCAATCAGACGGCCGCTCAAAGGCTGTTTCGTTGTGATCGGCATGAAAATACGATTCGCCGCGCGATAGTGATGTCGCGCGGCGAACTTACTTCATGAAGTGACGAATGCTCGGACTCGGAAGCCGCCGGAATTGAGTGAGCAATGCTGCGTAGTTGCGACGCTTAATACCGCTGCAAAGTCGGATCGATCTCTTGAGCCCAAAGATCGATGCCGCCCGCCATGCTCCGGACGTCGGCAAATCCCTGCTGTCGCAGCCAATGCGTTACCCGCAAGCTTCTGCCGCCATGATGGCAATGCACGACGATCGGCTTTTGGCGGTGTGCGTCCAACTCGCTGACCCGAGCTTGCAGCTCGGTCATTGGAAGAAGCCGTGCTTTCTCAATCTTGACGAGTGCGTATTCGTCCGCTTCCCGGCAATCGAGGAACAAAAAATCGTCTGAACGGTCGAGCCACGTTTTGACCGTTCGGCAATCAATTTCAAGTGGGATTTGGGGCTGATTCATCGTTTTTGTGCCGGCGTCTTTTATGGGATGTTTCGGTCCTAGAAATAGGTTGTTTCAAATTCGGAAGCATCATCTCGCCTACGTCGGAGCATCAATCGGCCGAGCATCGACGCTCAATCGACGACTCCCATTCTCCGACCGATTTCGCGGAGTACGTCGATATCGCTGGCCGGCCGCGTGGGGTTCCCGGGATGCGCATGGTCGCAGCCGATCCAGCCGCGCAGCTTCAGAAACTGCGCAGCGCTATGCTTGTAGGCTGGCCCAGGAGAACGGAATGCAAATGCTCCCAGGTACTGCAGCTGATCATTAAGTTCATAAAATTCCGGGTCGCCTGCTTCCCACATGCGGTCGCGCCGTGCAAAGAGATCGGGAGCAAAAGTACTCAAGCCGAGGAGATAATCGCTGCCGTAAATCACCATGTCGATCGCGAAATCATTCCCCGTGTAGACGATGAAGTCGGGACGTTTTTCGTCGCGCAGCTTCAGCCGCTCCCATTCGGGAAGCCGGTGAAACGAGGAATGCTTCGCACCGAGACATTGCGGGATATCGAGCAGTCCGGCGTAAGTTTCGAGGTCGTACACCGCACCGAATGGGGCCAGATCCCGTGTCAATTCGAACCCGAGAAACTGGCCGCATGACCTCCCCAACAGCACGTATGAAGCCACGATCTCGGAGGGAGCCTGCCGCACCAGTCCGAAGGATTGGAAAATGATGGGGAGTCCACCCTGTTGCGTGATCTGTTCCATTTCACGGCGATAAGCGTCCGCCGCGAAGGGATCGCCGGGCTTGTCTCCCACAAATGCCCCCGCGACAAATTCCCGTCCCCCAA
Organism: uncultured Planctomycetaceae bacterium; assembly: GCA_964626885.1. GTDB lineage: Bacteria > Planctomycetota > Planctomycetia > Planctomycetales > Planctomycetaceae > CAZVJA01. Next base: position 2,790 of record CAZVJA010000053.1, read on the forward strand.
GGATGGCCTTTGTTCGCTTCAAGACATCGCGGCGGGTGGCACCGTCGATCAGATTGACGTAGCCGGTGTCCATATTCACAGCGGGGGTCAGCCCGACCGCGGAGGTCCGTTCGACATGTGCCTCGAACGCCTGCCAATCGACCTCTCCCGACGGTAAGAACGGGAGCAGAATCGCCGACACGCCCCGAATTCGGCGTTTGGCGCGGATCATTCTGTGTGGATCGATTCCGGACATCGGCCTCTCAAACACGCAGGAAAATTGGGAATGAATAGCTGCACAACTTCGCATGGAATTCGCTGTGCACTTCTCTTGAATCGTACCGAGGCAGCTTCCGTGGACCAACTCCATAGCAAAACTCCGCAGCCATGCGGGCCGATCAGGAAAGCGTGGGAGTTTTTTCCGGAAAAAGTTCCACGAAGTGCGATTTTCGTTTGCCATTCAAGTTTGATGTCTGTAAGCTCTGGACCATCTGAGTTGTGGGTTTCATACCCAAATTGATCTTTAAAAATCAGTTGAATGTGGGATTCTTGCCCATTACCATAGAAAGCCGTGTCGGGCTCCGCCCGATCGGACGCACCAGGGAAAGGCCGCCAGGATTGGATCGAGGGGAAACATGTCGCCGGAGAGCTTTATCACCGGTGAAGTGAAGCGAACCCTCGACGACAGGTTCCGGCTTACCTTGCCTCCGGAAATGGCTGAGGCGATCTCGGACAAAGACGGGGAAACGATCCTCGCCAAAGAACGAGATGGCTGCCTGAGCTTGTGGCGCGCGGCTGACTGGCAGAAGCGGCTTGACGATGGCGTCGGGCTGATCCGCCAGAAAATCGCCGCGGGACGAATGGAGCAACGCTGGGGAGATGTGCAGCGGCTTGGCCGATTGCTCTCAACCCGCAGCCGCACTCTCAAGCTCGCGAATCGCTCACGGCTCCTGATTCCGGAAGGTTACCGTGAACTGCTGAATGTGCCGGTCAACCAGGATGTGATTCTAGTGGGCGCCGTGATCTGCGTGGAGATTTGGAACCCGCAGGCCTGGCTGGAGATTCTACGGAGCGACATGCCCGAATTCGGGCCGCTGTTCCGCGACTTGACCACTTGAGCGATCCGCGGATTTTTATAGGGCTGGTATCCCACTTCGCAAAAATCACTGGACATGCCCGGCCTCCTGTTTGTCGTGAGGGGTGACGCACTCACTCAGTACCCCCGATCCGTCGCCTTTGACAAGCTATTCAGGCACCCAAGGAGGGCTTGTGGGCACGGATGCCGCTTCTCACAAAGGCCGGGCATGTCCAATTTGAAATGCGAAGTCCCGGAGTGACGACTGGAACGAGACCAATGAAGGACACATTGCCAGGGAAGGCAGCTCAGTCGCCTCTTCGGGACTTTTTTTCAGCACAGTTTTATTGCCGCACCGATCTTTCGGTTCGACGGTGCAGCCGCGCGGCGAAGATTACGCCGGGAACAAAGTCAGCACGCGGTGAACTTCTTCCACCGTGGTGACCCCAGCGACGACCTTCTTCTTCGCTGACTGCTCGAGCGTCGCCATACCCTTCGAGATGGCGACTTCCTTCATCTCGGCGTGCCGTTTTCCCTTGAGAATCGCCTCCCGAACGTCGTCATCGATCCCCATGACCTCGAAGACTCCGGTTCTCCCAAGGTACCCGGTGTGGAAACAGGAGTCGCAACCGGTGCCGCGGACCAGATCCATGCTGGATGATCCGAGCCCCAGAAACTCAGCCGTCGCCGAATCGGGCTTATAGGTCTGCCGGCATTTCGGGCAAACCTTCCGCAGAAGCCGTTGCGAGATGACTCCCTGCAAGCTGTCGGCAATGAACATTGGCGGGATGCCGAATTCGCGGAAGACATCGATCGTGGCCACGGTATCGTTGGCGTGCAGCGTGCTAAGCACCATGACACCGGTAAGCCCCGCCCGGCAGCCAATATGAGCCGTTTCCGGGTCGCGGATTTCGCCGATCATAATGACGTTCGGATCCTGCCGTAGTACGCCGCGGAGCGCTTCCGGAAATCCGAATTCAATTCTCTGATCGACCTGAATCTGGTTGACCCCTTCGATGCGTCTCTCGACGGGATCTTCGATCGTTACGAGGCTCTTGGATTTATCGTTGAGCAATTCCAGGCTGGAATACATCGTCGTGCTCTTGCCCGAGCCGACGGGGCCCACGCTGAGCACCATACCGTAGGGACAATTCACATAGCGTTTGACCGCGGCGATTTGATCATCCTCGAAGCCGAGCTCCTCCAGCTTGGTGAAGCGTGTCGTGTCGGGCATCAATCGGAGAACAAGCCGCTCGCCGTGAATCGTCGGTCCGCTGCCGACTCGGATGTCGCGCTGCTGCTTGAGAACCGCGTTGGCAATGTGTCCGTCTTGAGCCTGCCGTCGCTCGGTGATGTCCATGTTCGCCATCAGTTTGACGCGTGAAACGACCTGCGACATCATTTCGCTTGGCAATTGAGCCACGTCGTGCAGCAGGCCGTCGACGCGCAGCCGCACTCGCAATCCTTTGTCGGTCGGGTCGAGGTGAATATCGGTCGCTTGAAGCTGGAAGGCACGTTCGAGCAGCAGATCGACGAGGGGGCCGGGACCGACGACGTCCACCAGCTCCCGCATTTCTTCCTGGAGTGCTTTCTGCCGAACGCCGCCAGGCTGAGTTCCGCCCGAATTTGAAACGCTACTCATGATGTTGTCTCCGCTGCCGATGTCCCTTTCCCCAAACTTGCCGAATAATCGCAAGCTTCGCGGATCAAATGCCGTCAGCCGTTCCGACGGCCACCCTACTCGTCCATCCATCAGCGCCCAGGTTGACCCCGAATTCAATCTCGGGCCACGGGTCGAATTCACTTATTTGTCTTCGTTAGCTCCAAATTTCAGTTTGCCAGCGGGAGCGGCGGTCTCGGCTGCTTTTCCCGCGCCAGACGGGGAGGAAGCTTCTTTCGCCGGCGCGGTTTCACCGCTTTTCCCCGCTACCGTGCCTGCAGCGGCAGATGCGTCATCGTCCTCCTTATCACGTTTTGTTCCCTTCTCCGGAGCAGCTGCAGCCGCGCCTGCTGGCGAAACATCCTGCTTGGCCGGAGGAGTGAGGGCTGCGCCGCCGGCGTTCGTTGCCGCAGGTGCCGGCACTGGAATAGCCGGGGCCGGGGCGGCGATGATGCCAGTCAGCACGACGAGCACGCAGACAACCAGCACAAAAATGCCGACGTTGCGCCGCATTGTGCTCCCTTCGCGAACAAGCAGCAGCGTTCCAACCACAAGTCCGAGCGCCGCGAACCCGAACTCCACCACCTGGGCAATTTTTCCGCCGAGTCCAGAGTCGGAAAACTGCAGTCCCAGACCCGCGACAGCCCCCATCACTGCCACGCAGCCCAGCACCAGCAGACCTATTCCACCGGAAGCGCCGCTGAAGACACCCCCCGAGACCCCGAGCTCCGCCAGTCCCTTCTCGCGGGAATCAACGATCGTCCAAAGCTTCGTGAGGCCAGCCAGCTTGAGCACTTCCATGACCTGCTCGTGCCGGTTCACAATCACCATGCTTCCCTTGCGTTCTTTCGTCGACTTCCACAGGCGGACAATCAACGCCACCATGGCGCTCCCCATGTAGCTCAACGAGGTGAGATCCACCAGGAATGTGGGGGATTGAGCCGCATTCAGCCTTGAGATCAGATCGTTGCCGACCCGCTCAAAATCGGCCCATTGCGCTTCATTGAGTTCGGGCAGCAGCGAGATGATCGTGCAACTGCCGGTCTGCTCGCACTGGTAGGGACTCGCTCCATGGCTCACGACATGCTCTCCGGTTGCTGATTCGTGATGTGAGAACCGAACCGATCCGCGCCACCCGGCCCTGATGGTCGATGGTGCGAGATGGAGCGCTCCGTGGTCGAAACGCGGCCCACCCGCTAAGAACCACGATCTGCAAAGGCAATTGGCGACCGACATTCGGTCGAAGAAAGCGACTATACTGTATCGGAAAGAAATCAGCCGCAACAGAGTCAATCCCGAAATCAGAAAAGTTTTTCATTCTTGAGGATTTCTTCTCGCATCTCCTTCCATGCTGTCTTTTTGTTCCGTTCGCAAAGAACATTTTGAACCTCGGTTCTGGCTATTCCGACCACCCCAAAAAAACGACAGGGAACCGGTCGTAACGCCGATTTCGGTTATGCCGCGTCCGTTCCGCAACCTCCGCCGGGGACGTGCTTTTTGTTTGACACCCCTTTTCACGGCCCCCTATAATTTCTGATTGACGGGCTGTAATCACGCTTTCACGACCGGTAACTTTCACCCGGCCTTCTCAATTTCCAAGGGCCATCTCCCTCGGATACTTGAAGAAGGGGCATAAGCATTAGAGAAGAGGCGTGTTAACGCGGGCGGCCATCGCGACGGAATTCACACAAGATGAACATCTACGGCAAGATTCTGGTGGTCTTTACGGCCGCCGCCTCCATCACTTTCCTCGGCGCGACAGCGATCTCCCTGCTCGGCGGACCGAATTGGTCGGCCGAAGCAGCCGAGCTTCCAGGCTACACCATTGAGGAGGTCGCGGGGGAGAAGCCGACCTGGAAGGTCACGGAGCGAGTTTCGGGACAGAACATCCCGGTGACCAAGAGCGAGGTACACGCCGCCGCGATCATCGCCGCGCGAAAGCACCTCGGCACGGAACTCGACAAGAAAACACAGGCGAACAACGCCAAGACTACCGAATTGAAAAACCAGCTCGCCGAGGCGGTGAAGCTTCGCGAAATGGATATCGAAGCCATGAAGAAGCGCGAGGCCGAATTGGCCGCGCAATTGGAAGAGGTTAATCAGAAAATCGTCACAACTCAGACGGAAACCGTTCGCAAATCGCAGGAGGCTCAATCAATTCGAGCCGAAGCGGGAAAGCGTCGTGGCGATGTTTACCGCTTGAAGCGCGAATTGGAGGAGATTCGGGCGGAGCAATACACAGCGAACGAACAACTGAAGCAATTGCGAGACAGCCTCATCCGGCTTGATGGAGTCATTCAGCCGCTGGAGCGCCGGCAAAAACAGCTCGAAAACAACGAATAGAAATCAAGGACATAAATTAAAAATATACAACCCCGTCCAATGTCCCTGATACGGACCGTGGAGTCATGCGGGGCAGCCCGGTTGCAGCAACAACCGGCTGAAAGAGTTTCTAACGCGGGATAGCCTTTCACAAAGACACTCGCTGGAGAGTTTCGATGACGTTCGTCGGCAAAGTGCTGGTGGTTTTACAAGTCGTGTTGAGCCTGATGTTCCTCGGATTCGCGGGAGCCGTGTTCACCGTCCAGACGAAATGGAAGGACGAAGCCACCAAACAGAAGCAGGCCGCCGCCGCCGCGCAGCAGAATCTTCAGACCATCCAGGCGGACCTGACCAAGCAGATCGAGGAAAAGACCGCTGAAACGAAGCGGCAGGTCGACGAGGCCAATAAGTTTCAGGCCGAGGCCGCCGGTCTCACCGAAAAGCTGACCGCCAACGAGAAGCAGCTGGCCGAGGTCCGCACGCAATTGGAGAACGCCCAGGCGCTGTCCAAGATCTCGGGCGAAGAAGCCCGCGCCCGCCGGGACGAAGTTCTCTCGCTGCGAGCCACCATCGACAGTCTGCATAAAACCCGCAACGAACTCATCGACCAGGTTCGCGAACTCTCCGACAAAGCATTCAATTACGAAGTCGCGATGAAGGCGATGAACGAGAAGCACAAAGCCGTCCAGGAAGAGCTCGCCCTGTTGCAGGACATCGCCCGGAAGAATGACTTCAATCTCGATCCAAAAGTGTACGAGAAGATGCAGGCTCCTCCGCCGCTCGTACACGGACAGGTCCAGGACTTCAAAAAGGCGACCCGCAACGGCAGTGATGATCTCGTGCAGGTCACGCTCGGAAGCGACGACGGCCTGGCCAAGGGGCACATTCTGTTTGTCTACAGCTCGGGCGAGCGTCCGAAATACCTCGGTAAGTTGAAGGTGCAGTCGCTCGAACCCGATTCCGCGGTTTGCGTGGTCATCGACAAAGCGAAAAACGGCGTGATTCAGAAAGGGGACAATGTCAGCTCGAAGCTCTAAACCGAAACCGGTCAAAAAGCGGGGCGCCGAAGGCCCGGCTCCGACCGCGGACGTCTATGTTGCCCTGCTCTTCATCTCCGTTGGTGCACTCGCCGCGGGAATTATGTTCCTGTATTTCGAGCTGAATGCCTACGGCTGGTCGATGCCGGGCTGAGCACCCCATCCACCCCAGACACCGCATCTTCGTGAATTCCAGCGACTCTCTGCATTGTGCTGCGCGCCGGGCTTGATCCCGCTCCAACTGCCTCTTGTCAGAAATGGCTGCGCGCAATACAAATCCCCGCTTCCATTTGAGTTAGCAGTCGTTCACGACGACAGGATCGTGGCACCGTCGGTGTCCCATCGCCTTCATTCGCGTCGCGCGTGGAACGTCTGATTTCGTAAATTCGACAATCCTATATTCCGTTTTCTGGTCCTCGTGCTCTCCGTGTCTCCGTGGTGCAACACGGGAGTCAAAAGCACGCCCTTTTCGCGCCACTCCCCGGCACGGATGCTGAACCCCTTTCGCAGATGGCTCTGCCCCGACCTGGCGATCGACCTGGGCACGGCGAACACCCTCGTCGCTGTCACCGGTGAGGGGATTCTGTTGAATGAACCCTCGGTCGTGGCGCTCCAAAAGGGAACGCGCCGCGTGCTGGGGCGCGGCACCGCGGTCGGCAAGCTCGCCAAGCAAATGCTCGGGCGTACTCCCGATTCAATTACCGCAGTTCGGCCGATCAAAGACGGCGTGATCACCGACTTCGAACTCTGCGAGGCGATGCTCCGTTACTTTATTCAGAAAGCAGGTCGCCAATCGGCGGGGATGCGTCCCCGCGTGGTGATCGCGGTTCCCGGAGGAATCACGCCGGTTGAAAAACGAGCCGTCTTCAACAGCGCGGAGCGCGCCGGTGCGGGGCGGATCTGGCTGCTCGAGGAATCGAAAGCGGCGGGAATCGGCGCCGGACTCCCCATCTCCGAGCCGATGGCGAACATGGTCTGCGACATCGGCGGCGGAACAACCGACGTCGCGATTCTGAGTCTTGCCGACATCGTCGTCAGCCGGTCGATCCGTATTGCCGGCGACGAGATGGACGAAGCGATCGTCGAGTACATGAAACAGCACTTTTCGCTGCGGATCGGCGAGCAGACCGCCGAACATCTCAAGATCGAAGTCGGTAGTGCGTTCCCGCTGGAGCAGGAATTGACCACGGAGGTGAGTGGACTCGACACGATCAGCGGAGTTCCCCGTAAGGCGGTCGTCACCAGCGAGGAAATTCGCGATGCCCTCCGGGAGCCGGTCGAGGCGATTCTCAACTGCATCAAGAATGTCATCGAAAACTGCAAGCCGGAGCTGGTTGCCGATCTGGCGGATACCGGACTCGTGCTGACCGGCGGCGGGGCCCTGTTGCGGGGAATCGACCAGTTCATGAACGAGCAACTCGGCATTCCTGTCCGCGTCACCGAAGATCCACTGACGACCGTGGCCCGCGGCACAGCCATTTGCCTGGAGCATCTGAGCCAGTGGCGCGACAGCCTCGACTCGGGGGATGGAGACGTGTAAGGGAGGAAAGCCATTCGCTTAGGCGTCAGCCGCAGGAAGCAGATTCCAGCAACATTTAGCCTCAATTGCACACATTATGCCGCGCAAAGAATCCTCGAAACGTCGATTCCCGATCCCGCTGCTGATTCTCGGCGCGGCGGCGGGCTTATGCTTCGCGCCCGATCACCTGACGTCGAAGATCCGCCTGGCATTGCATGACGCTCTCCGTCCGGGTCAAAAGTTAGTGCGGGCCGGCGCGGCAGAGGGGCTCGCGCGCTGGAATCGTCTGCGCGATACCACCGACCATTCGGATGAAGTCGCCAACCTCAGGTCCGAACTCGAGGGCGCGCAGCTCGCGTTGCGGCAATCGCAGCTTCAGGCAGCCCGGCTCCAGGAGAATCTGCAAACAGCCGAACGACTGGGGCCGTCGCCGTATTCCAGTTCTCCTTCCGAAAATCTCTTCGTGGCGGAACTGCTTCAGGCTCATGTGCTGGGGGAAGCGACGCGCGCGTTGTGGCGAGGCGGCGCCATACTCGACAAGGGGGCACCCGACGGCGTCGAGGAAATGGCGCTCGTACTGGAAGACCCGCGTCTGATGGTCGATCAGGGAGGAACAAACGGCGTCGAGCCGGAGCAGGACGTTTACGCCGGCCGCTGTGTCATTGGCCGCATTGCCACGGTAGGACGCTGGGCTAGCACCGTTCAACGGGTGACCGATAAGGATTACCGAGGCTTGGCGCGGCTGGCTCGCCAAACTTCGCGCGGCCTGATCCTGCTCTCGGAAGGAATTCTGCAAGGGGATGGCACCGATACCTGCAAGTTCACCGGCATCCCAGTCACCGACGCCGTCGAAATCGGCGACGAAGTTTACACCGGCGGGCGCGACGCGCGGCTCCCCTCTCCCATGTACTACGGCAAAGTGGTCGAGGCTCGGCTCAACCCCGGCGCGACCGCATGGGATATTCGCGTCCAACCCGCTGCCACGAACACTCCGCTGGAAACAGTGCAAGTCCTACGAACCCGGCTCAACCCGCACCGCATCGCGGCCCAATGAGCTGGATCACATCGACTCTATGTCCCCCGCTGACTGACTGCTGAAAGTCTCCCCATGAAGCATCTCTCGCTGCTGGCTCTCACGTACGCCGCGCTCGTCGCGCAAACGACCTTGGCCGCGCAGATGGAGATTCGTGGCATCACGCCGTATCTGCCGCTTGTTCCGTTTCTGGCCGCGGTCGGTTGTTGCGAAGGAGCGTCGCTCTTGATCTGGAGCGCGATCATCGGGCTCGGCTGCGATTGCCTGGGTACCGGTGCTCTCGGCCGGGAAATGGGGGTACTCGCGGTTGTTGCGGTCACGATCGGAGCAGTTCTGCCGCAACGGTCCTCGAAGTCGCCGCTATTCACGTTCCTGTTCGGATTCTTGATAGCGGCAACCGCGCTGTTTCTGTCGTCGTCGCTGGACGTCGCGCTGAATCGCCGCGAGATCGTCGTTACGGCGTTGCTTCGCCAAATCGCCGGGTGTGCCGCCTATACCGCTCTGGTGGCGGCGATCGGCCGAGCACTTTGGAACACGATCCTGCGGATCAGCTCTTCCCCGTTCGCCGCGCTCCGTCCGCTCAGAACATGACCGTGGAATTCTCGTCGCCGCAAGTTGATCGCCAACCGCATTCTCATGCACAACCGCATCACCAATCTGTTTGACGAATCGGCCCCGCGAAAATCGGGGACCGACCGCCCATGGCACGTCGATCAGAATCCCGGTCTGCGGCTCGCCTGGATGTTTGTGTTGCTCGCGCTGCCGGTGGCGATCATCGGGGCAAGACTGGCCTATCTGCAGATTTTTCTCACGGACGTCTATGTCGATAGCTTCGACGTGACCTCGATTGAAGAGGAACCAATCCCGGCCCGCGACGGACGCATCCTCTCCGCCGACGGTCGATTGCTCGCTGACGACCTCGAACGATTCAATATCAGCGTTCATTATCGCTGGCTGGAGGAGCCCCCCAACGAAACGTGGCTGAAACAGCAAGCCATGGTAAGACTCGCGCGCAAGGACCGCCGCGATCCGGAGCGGATCGAAGCGGCAAAAAAGGAAGTGCTCGCGCGACGAGACGCCTTGTGGCGTGGTCTTGCGACATGGGCCCGTTTGACTCCCGACCAACTTTCAAAACAACGATCCGCCGTTCAGCAACGGGTCGAACGCATTGTCGAAGGCATGCGGAAGCGCCGAGAAGAGCGGCTCGCATCCCCGCCCGAAGACATCATTTCCCGGCAAGCTGGCTCGGAATCCACCCGGTGGTCCCGCGCCTGGCGCGCCGTCGTGACTGCCCTGACGACGCCACCACGGCGCGACGCCGACGATCCGCTCATCGCCCGAGAAGAGCTGGATTACCACACCGTAATTGAAAACGTAACGCTGGCGGTTCGGGCCGAAATCGAATCTCACCCGCAACGCTATCCCGGCGTAAAAATTGAAACGAGCGCGCAACGCATTTACCCCGAAAGCTCCGTCGCGCCCCACATCATCGGCAAACGGCTTCCTTTAACCGCCGAAGAGTTCGCCGAACGCAAAGAACAGTTCGACGGCCGGGATCCGCTCGACTATCAGCCGGGAGACCGCATCGGCCGCACGGGGATCGAACGTAGCTACGATGCTCAACTGCACGGGCTGCGCGGATTGAAGCGGATCGTGCGCAATCGGCATGGAGAGATCATCGCCTCCGAGGTCCTGCGGGCGCCGCGCCCCGGACAAGATATTGAAGTCACGCTGCAGATGGGTTTGCAGCAGGAGATGGAAGCGCTCCTCGACCAGGTTCTTGCCGGGAATGCAAATAAATCCCAACACGAAAATGATGAAGAGAACCCGGATTCTCCCGAACCTCCGGCGCTCATTCCCGACGGTGCGTCGATTGTCGCGATCGATATCCGAACCGGCGAAGTGATCGCGGCCGTTTCGGCCCCGCGGTTCGATCTCGGTCACTTCGCTCGCCCCGACGAGGAGAGTTGGCGGCAGATCAACAACGACCCGCGGCGTCCGTTGTTCCATCGCGCGATTCAGATGACGCTCCCCCCCGGCTCAGTCTTCAAAACACTCACGTCGGTCGCCGTGATCGAGAGCCGGGTGATTGACCCCGATGCGCGGGTCGTCTGCCAGGGTTACCTAGATCCGGACCATCCGAACCGGCACCGGTGCTACATCTACAGCCACTATGGTATCGGCCACGGCGACACGACCTTGAGCGACGCCCTGTGCCGTAGTTGCAACGTCTACTTCTACGAAGCGGCCCACACCATCGGTCCCGAGCCAATCGTTGCCTGGGCAGACCGATTCGGCTTCGGACACCCGACCGGCGTCGATCTTCCCGGTGAGACGGGCGGGCATGTCCCATCTCCCGACAGCCGGCGAACCGTCGCGGGTGGGGGGACGAAAAAGAGTCCGTGGTATCCCGGCGACACGCTGGGACTCGCGATCGGGCAATCGCGATTGACGGTGACTCCCATACAGGTTGCACGAATGATGGCGGCCGTTGCCAATGGGGGTTACCTCGTCACGCCGCACGTCGCGCGGCTCTCGGTCTCGTCAAACCGTTCGTCCGTGGAACAGGCGGTTATGCTCAACGACACCGCACGCCGCCCTTCTCAAGAACTCCGTAAAATCGCGGGGCTCTCCGACATCACGCTGGAACGGATTCGCGAAGGGCTGGAGCGGGTTGTCTCGGACCCGTCGGGCACGGGATACAAGACGGTCCGCATGGAAGCCATTTCGATCGCCGGCAAGACAGGCACGGCGGAAGTTGGCGGCGGAAAACCGGATCACGCCTGGTTCGCGGGATACGTCCCGGTTGATAAGCCTCAGATAGCCTTCGCCGTGGTGCTGGAACACGCCGGCAGCGGTGGAAAGGCGGCGGGACCTGTCGCCCGCAAGTTTGTCGAAGCGCTCCTGGAACAGGGCCTCTTGCAGCCGACGCGGCTTGTGGCCCATGAGCAGCCGGCCAATCGCACAATCAACGACGAGTGAGCGATTCGCATCGGACAATTTCGCGGCTCAACAGGCTAGTCGCGGCCCAAGCTTCTGCAAGAATTCCCGGTCGGTTATGCTGGACGCTCCGGGGAATCGTCTCTTCGCGATCTCCCGAAATCAACAGCGCGCGAGCGGCGCGCCGAATCGAGACGTTCTGACATGCGCGTGGTCTTAGCCATGAGCGGCGGCGTGGATAGTTCCGCGGCGGCCGTGCTCCTCAAACAACAAGGTTACGACGTCATCGGGCTGTTCATGCGGTCCGGGGCTGCCGAGGAGACGGCGTGCGCAGTGGAACCGTCTTCGAATTCGGCAGCCGGGCCGTCCGCCGCGAGCGCTACGCTGCCGATCCTCAATACGCGGGCGTCGAAGCAAGGCTGCTGCAGTGCCAGCGATGCGGCCGATGCCCGCCGCGTGGCGGACCTGCTCGACATTCCGTTTCATGCGCTCAACTTTCGGGACGCCTTCGGCCGCATCAAGGACTACTTTGCCGACGAATACCTCGCCGGCCGCACGCCGAACCCCTGCGTGATGTGTAACAACTGGCTAAAGTTCGGCAAGCTATGGAACTTCGCGCGGCAGGTCGGCGCGGAACGGATCGCGACGGGCCATTACGCGCAGCTTCTTGAAGCACCCGGCGAAGATCGCCCGGCGCTGGTGCGCGGACAAGACATTTCCAAAGATCAGTCGTATGTGCTGTTCGGCATCGATCGCGATCTGCTCGATCGAGTTCTCTTTCCAGTCGGCGGGCACGAAAAGCCGGCGATCCGAGAACTGGCCCGCTCCGCCGGTCTGCGCGTGGCTGATAAGCCCGACAGCCAGGAAATCTGTTTCATTCCCGACAACGACTACGTCGGTTTTCTGCATCGGTATCGCGGTGAATTCGACACGGCGGGTGAACTGGTCGACACGGCCGGCAAGGTTGTTGGTGCGCATGATGGATATGAGAACTTCACGATCGGCCAGCGGAAGCGGCTCGGTGTGACGTTCGGCGAGCCGCGATTCGTCGTCGCGATTCAGCCGGAGTCGCGGCGGGTCGTCATCGGCCGGAAGGAAGATCTCGAACGGACGACACTGGAGGCGGACCGGCTCAATTGGCTGGCTCCATCGACTCCGGAGCGGTTCCGTTGCTCAGCAAAGATCCGCTATCGGCACGACGCGGCCGAATGCGAAGTGCGTTTGATCGACGATGACAGGCTGGCGGTCGAGTTCGACTCGCCGCAGTACGGCGTCACTCCCGGCCAGGCGCTGGTGCTGTACGACGGCGACCGGGTGCTCGGCGGGGGATGGATTCGCTGAATATCCTGTGTGATGCAGATGCACGCCCCGATTCGAGCCAGAATTCGGGGCGTGGGGCCGGCGGCAAGGTTATTTCCTTGGCGCGATCGCATCGACCCGGGTGGAAAGCTCGTCGACCCTACGAACCAAGAATGCCAGCATCGAGTCGCGCAAGTCTCGTCTAGCGCGCAGGTAGCGCGGGACATAAAACAAGAGCAACCAGATCGCTGCCATCGGAACAACGATCATCCCGCAGACGGCAAGGAACATTCCCAAATAGCCGAGCAAAGCCGGGAACGTCGGCGGCTGTCGGGAAGCCCCCAATGCCAGCGCCTGTCCGACGATCACTGTTGGTATTCCCGCCAGGACAACCAAGGCTGCAATTCGCAGCTGACGCTGCGAATTGGCAACTTGCTCTCCGAGCTTCGTTCGAAAGTTTTCCATCTCTCCCTCCTTCAAGGGCTCGTCGTGGTCCAAAAGGCGTTCGATCAACTGATGAAACTCGACATTAGTTGCCATGATTCTGTTCCTCGATAATCTTCTGCATCATTTCTTTCGCGGCGTGCAGCCGCGACTTGACCGTTCCCACTCGCGTTTCGGTAGCGTCTGCAATCTCGTCCATCGTCATGTCTTCCAGAAAGCGTAGCGCGACGATTTCCCGATATTCCGGTGACAGTTGTTCCAGTGCGTAATGAACCATGTCGGCTGCATCGACAATCCGCTCACCTTGGGACTTCAGCGGCGTTGCGCGTTCCGCTCCCTCGTGCTCAACCTCCCGGCGGCGTTGTTCCGTACGAATCGCGTCGACAACCACACCGTGGGCAATCCGATAGATCCAGACGCGAAATGCAGCTGGATTTCGTAATGAGCCCAGCTTCTTCCATGCGGTAAACCAGACTTCCTGTAGCGCGTCCAGCGCATTATGGGGATCACGTTCAAACCTTCGGAGGAAATACAAGAGCTTGCGTTCGTAGGCTTCCACGAGTTCTAGAAACGCGTCGTGATCACCGGTTTGAGCACGCGTGACCCGATGGATCTCACGAATCGTCTCCAATTCATGCACGGCGAACCTCTTAGGTAGTCGTTCCCCGCGAACGTGGAATCCGAGCCATTGTCCGTTGTATTCATTCGCGTGTTGATCAATGTGCGATCGGTATACAGTCGTGGGCCGAAGGTGGAAAGTTCGAAAATTCGGCAGGTACTGCCCGGATTCGGAGAAAAGGGACCGTTTCCGAGGTGGCCGATTCGTGTGATTTAGCGAGTCAAAATAGGATAGTCGCCATCCCACCGGCGACCCTGAATTCGTGGAAAATCCGGCATAACCGGTGAAGTGACCCTGTCCGGGTGTCGATATGAAGAGGGAAGAGACAGGGATCGTCTCGACATCAACAGGGGGCTGTTTGCGGCATCAGGGAGGGCGCCTTGAACAGGTGGATGCTATCCGCGTTCGCGGTACTGCTGGCGATCGGTATGACCGGCTGCGCCGGGGGGCCGCACTGCTCCGAGGCTGATTTTGACCCCTGTTCGCACTGCCCGCAGCCGACCGACGCCCTGTACGTCGATGGCTGCCGGAGCTGCTACGGCGCGACCCCCTGCGGCGGAGCCACGCATTGCGGACTGTGCGGCAAAGCCTGTTGCATCACGCGCGAAACCTGCCAACTTTTGAAGTGCCTCTTCAGCTATCGCTGGGAAGGCAACTATCCCTACGGCAGCCTCGGCCCGTGGGAAGGCTCCTGGAGCGGCGGCTGCGGTTGCCCGCCGGGGTCAACCAACGCCTGCAATACCTGCAACGAGTGCCAGACCGCGGAGTAGCGGCGATCAGGCACAGCGTCGCATTATTGCCGGCTTGATAAGCGGCCTGGGATGAAGTACATCATCCCCCTAAACTTCTTTCGGAATCCGCATCGCGTAGAACGAGCGGTACACGAACACCAGCGCCACCACGAACAGCACGACGCCGACATACGGGGTGTAATCGGCCCCCTCTCCCTTGTGGGCCGCCTCTTTGACCTTCACGGCGATTTCCACCGCCAGCAGGCCGAACAGCGTCGAGAACTTGATGATCGGGTTGAGAGCGACCGACGTTGTGTCCTTGAACGGATCACCCACCGTGTCGCCGACGACGGTGGCCGCGTGCAGGTCGGTCCCCTTCTCCTTCAAGTCGACTTCGACGAGCTTTTTGGCGTTGTCCCATGCGCCGCCGGCGTTCGCCATGAAGATCGCCTGGAACAGCCCGAAGACAGCGATCGACACCAAGTAGGCGACGAAGAAGTTCGGGTCGAAGAACGCAAAGGCAAGCGTGATCGTCATCAGAGTGATAAAGATGTTCCACATGCCGCTCTGAGCATACTCCGTGCAAATCCGCACGACGGTCTTCGAGTCGTCGATGTTCGCTTCCGTTCTGCTCAAGTCCATATTCTTCTTGATGAATTCCACCGCCCGATAGGCGCCGGTGGTGACCGCCTGAATTGACGCGCCACAGAACCAGAAGATGACCGCCCCGCCGCAGATGAACCCGAGCAGCACAGGGGCGTCGGTCAACGACAATTTCAGCATCTTCGCTCTGTCCAGCAGCAGGATGATTGAGAAGATCATCGTCGTTGCCCCCACCACGGCGGTGCCGATCAGCACCGGCTTGGCGGTCGCTTTGAACGTGTTCCCCGCCGAGTCGTTTGCTTCGAGATAATGTTTACCCCGCTCGAAATCGGGATCAAAACCGAACGAGTCCTGGATCTCCCGCTTGATGTTCGGAATTTTCTCGGTCTGGGCGAGCTCGAAGACCGATTGTGCATTGTCGGTCACCGGGCCGTAACTGTCGACGGCGATATTCACCGGTCCCATGCAGAGGAACCCGAAGGCCACCAGCCCGAACGCGAAGATCGAGCCGTGCTCTCCCATGATTTCTCCCAGCCCCTGCAGGCTGACGAAATACGCACCGGACATCAGCCCGGCGATGAGAATCCCCTTCCAGAACGCACTGAAGTTCCCCGCCACGAGCCCGGAAAGAATTGTGAGTGACGCCCCCCCCTCGCGAGACGCGGTGACAATTTCGTGCACGTGCTTCGAGTGCGAGCTGGTGAAAATCTTGGTGAACTCGGGGATCAGCACCGCCGCCAGCGTGCCGCAACTGATGATCGTCGCCAGTTGCCACCAGAGACTCGGCAAAGCCTTTGTCCCACCATCGACCGGAACTGTGATATCGCTGATGAGCAGCCAGCTCATGCCGTACGACGTCGTCATGCACAAGATCGATGCGATCCAGATCAACCGCGTGAGCGGCGCCTCGAAATTGAATTCGGTCAGCCCCGCGTATTTCTTCTCGGAGATCCACTGGTTGACGAAGTATGAGACTCCCGACATGAAGTCCATCAGGAACCGCATCGCGAAGATCCAGACGATGAGCTTTGCCTGAATTTCAACCGAACTTACCGCCAGCGTAATGAACGAAATCAGCGCCACGCCGGTGACGCCGTAGGTCTCGAAACCATCCGCCGTCGGCCCGACCGAGTCGCCGGCGTTGTCGCCGGTGCAGTCGGCGATCACGCCGGGATTGCGCGGATCGTCTTCCTTCACGTTGAAGACGATCTTCATCAGGTCGGAGCCGATGTCGGCGATCTTCGTGAAGATACCGCCGGCGATGCGCAAGGCCGAGGCGCCGAGCGATTCACCGATCGCGAACCCGAGAAAGCAATAGCCGGCAACTTGCAGCGGCAGGAACAGCAGGATGACAACCATCATGACCAATTCGAGCGAGATCAGAAACAATCCGATCGACATACCGGCGCGCAGCGGAATGTTCACAACATCCCACGGCTTGCCCCGCAACGAAGCAAACGCCGTGCGGGCGTTGGCATACGTGTTGACGCGGATACCGTACCACGCAACCGCATATGAACCTATAATGCCGACCACGGAGAAGCCCAGCACCTGCAGCACTGTCTTCAAGCTCTCCTTCTGCAGTCCCATGAAGTAGTAAGTCATCGCCGCCGCAATCAGCACGAACAGCAGCGATAGGAATTTTCCTTGCTGGATCAGGTAGGTCTTGCAGGTCTGGTAAATGATCTCCGCGATGTCCAACATCGATTGGTGCGCCGCGAGCTTTGCGATCTGCGTGCGAAGAAACAGGCTGATTCCAAGTGTGCCGCAAATCACGAATGCTCCGTACAGCAGCAGATGCCAACCATCAATCTCCTGGCCGGCGATCTTAAACTTGGCAAGGTGCATATCGGGGAGCGCCAGATCCGCTTCACCCGCAAATGCCGACGTCGCCCCCATCAACAAGAAAATCGCCGACCACACAACTCGCTGCACGAGCTTCATAAACCCGCTACTCCTTCGTCAAAACGACCTTTCGGACCCGGGACAAATCCCGGAATAAATTCACATAACCTTTGAGTTAGGGAAGAATAATCACTTCTCGATGTGTCGGAAAGGGAGTCGGCCCCCTGCTTCCAGGAAGATTTTCAACGTTCCTTTCGGAGGCCATCCGATCGTGGATTAACGATGCTGACCGGCGCTTGCATTGGTTTCGGGGTGGGGACGGATCGAATTGCAGACGTGATGCTTTCCTACATTGAGCGTCCCCCCCGCCCCCACCTTGCCGATGCAGACATTCGTGGGAGTCCCTAGGTAGCCATCTCGATCTGTCCGCTCGCGGAGTTCCACCAGCCACGATTTCACTTGGCGTAAATCACGAGACCAGCTGGCTTTGACATCGGCGGACATTGATGCGTACCATGGGAACAGCCTCAGCCCTCCTGGAACAGGGCAAGCTCCGTCAGAATACCGATGCGAAAGTGATTGCTGGACAGAGTGATCTGTCAGGAGATGCCAAGTGAATCCCCAATCACACCTTCCGGTACTCCACCCCGCGATTTCGCGTCGACAGGCACTCCAAGCAGGGGCGATTGGACTTCTGGGGCTCGGTATCAATCACTTGGTTCCATTGAGAGCGGCGACCGCCAACGGGGAAAAGCCGACTGGCACCGCGAAATCCTGCATTTACATCTTCCTTTCCGGGGGGCTGGCGCAGCAGGATAGCTTCGACCTCAAGCCGGAAGCCCCGGACGGAATTCGCAGTGAGTTCCGGCCGATTGCCACGCGGACTCCCGGGATAGAAGTCTGCGAACATCTTCCGCATCTGGCTCAACGGAGCCACTTGTGGGCCCTCTGTCGGTCGCTGACGCATCCGTCGAACGACCATTCCGTCGGTCATAACATCATGCTCACCGGCCGGACCAATTTGCCCCCGGCCTTCCAAGGCGAGAAGCCTCAACCGACCGACTGGCCCTCGATCGCCTCCGTGTGCGGCGATGCCGTGCCTCGGTATACGAACCGCGGCGTCAACAATCTTCCGCCAGCGGTGGTGCTTCCGGAAACATTGATTCACTGGTCCGGTCGTACAATCCCCGGACAATTCGGCGGCCAGATGGGTCGTCATCGCGATCCGTGGTTTATCGAAGCTTCCCCCTACAACGGCGTTCAGCGCGGTGCATACCCGGAGTACAACTTTCCGAACGTCGCGTTGCCGTTCCGCAAGGAGGACCGCGTCTTCCAGGCGCCGAATCTCAGCCTGCCCGAAGGACTCGTCGCGCGACGATTTCAGGATCGGCTGGCGATTCTCAACAGTGTTGAAACGCAACGTAAAGACCTCGAAGCGTTCGCTCGGATAGAAGAGTTCGACCGCTATCGGCAGGGGGCAATTTCGTTATTGAACGAGCCCAAGGTTCGCCGCGCGTTCGACGTCACCAACGCGAAGCCGGAAATTCAGGAGCGCTACGGCCGCAACAGTTTCGGCTGGTCTCTTCTGATGGCGTTTCGACTGGTGGAAGCCGGAGTAAGCCTGGTACAGGTGAACCTGGGGAACAACGAAACGTGGGACAACCACGGCAACATATTCCCAGTGCTCAAAGACAAATTGTTGCCGCCGACTGACCGGGCCCTTTCCGCCCTGCTTGACGACCTGCGCGACAGCGGCTTGATCGACAACACCATGATTGTGATGGCGGGAGAATTCGGCCGCACACCGAAGCTTTCTACGCTTCCCGAGCATTTCAAGCTGCCGGGGCGCGATCACTGGGGAGCGGTGCAGACGGTCTTCTTCGCGGGGGGCGGCGTCCGCGGCGGTAATGTCGTCGGCTCGTCCGACAAGATCGCCGGTTACCCCGCCTCGCAGCCTCAGCAACCCGAGAACATGGCCGCCACGATTTACTCCGCATTGGTCATCCCCGCCACCGCCGCGTGGTACGACGACGTCAACCGCCCACACCACATCTACCACGGCGAGCCGATCCCAGGTCTGATGTGATCAATTCGGGGAGCGGATGCGACTGCTCAAGCATCCAGCCGCTCAAAAGCTGAGCTGAATCGGAAATTTCTATTCGGAAATTCCAAGATCCCAGCTTAGCCGGCGAATGTTTTGTGTAGGGGCACTGGGTCGCGATGCCCTGATCAGCTCGTAAAAGGCGGAGCAGACCATGTCAGACCCTCCCGTGAATTCCTTGGAACAGGGGAGTACTTTCGCATGGGGATTGACGGCGCTCATCGCAGCGCACGCATTGCTATTGGTTCTGGCATCGATCGCCTTTACCGTCGTCACGGGAGAACGATTCCAGATTCAGCTCTTCCGTTACAGTTCCGAAAACGGATTCGGTAACAATTATCAATCCCCGGACTCGCTGCCGGTCGTGGTCACGTACATCGCAGCTTACGGGGGCGGGATGTTGGCGTATCTCGTTCTATGGGGGCGAGGATGGCGCAAGTTGGCGGCGACAGGAGGGCTGCTGTGCGTGGCCGGCTTTCTGTCTTATTCCCTGGAATTAACGCACTGGTTCTTTGACCACAACCGATCGCTGATCGTCTCATTTCCGGTTGTATCGTGGGTTCTCGCCGCAGGTGCTCTGCTCCTGGCGTGCCGCTCCTCGTCAGATGCATAAGCCGAGGTTCGCGAGATGCTCTTCCCCTGCGCCCTAACGCTTTACTTCTGCATGACAGCCGGAACCTGTTTCACGTCCAGTTTGTCACCCGTTGCGGGGAGTGATTTTATTGTCGGCGGCTTTGTCGCCGGACGCCTGGCGGGGGTCTTCGCGGGAGGGATCAACCCTTCCGGCTTCAGCAGGTGCAGGTAATGACCGTGGTCGGCGGTGACGATGAGCACCGAATCTTTCCATCCGCCGTGCGTTTCCACCCAGTCGGTAATCACCTTCACCGCATCGTCACCACTCTTCACAGCGCCAATCGAGTTGTCGAGATTGTTGTCATGGTTTGCCCAGTCGACATCGCCGGACTCCACCATCAGCCAAAACCCTTCCGGATCGTTTGCAAGTACGGTGAGTGCGGCTTTCGTCATTTCGGCCAGTGTCGGATTTTCAGTGATGTCATCGGACGTGTACTGCTCGGCGGGCTTACGGCCGATGGGAGGGCGATAATCTCCATTCGCGGTCCGAAACGGAAGATGCCATGCTTTCGTGCCGTAAAAACCGAACAGCCGATGTCCGGAACTCGCCGCTTCCTGAGCCGCGTTCAATAAGGCAGATCCTCCTTTGACCCCCGTCTTCCGCTGCGCGACGACGTATTTTCCGCCGTGATTCACGTTAATAGCTGCACGGTCGGCGTCACTGATCGCGCGATTTCCAGAGACAAAATTCTCCCCTTGAGCCCGGTCAATGGTTTCATCCACTCCCCAGCCGGTGCCGATGACCACGTCAAGACCCGGCAATGGCTTGTTCGGATGACTGATGGACGACAGGCCGAACATGTCGCGTGCAATGTCCTGGTAGTCGTCTCGCTGAACATTGTGCGCGTAGGAAGCTCCGGGAGTCGCATGGCAAAACGGTACGCTCGATACTGCCCCAACCGAGTAACCCGCTTCCTGAGCCAGGTGAGCGATGGTCGTTAATTGCGCGCCGGTCGCATCGACGTTGAGCGCGTCGTTGTACGTCTTGGCACCGGTCGTCATGCTGGTCGCAGACGCGGACGAGTCTGTAAAGGCATGCGCGGTTGGATCATTCTCGGGCCGGCTTGTGAGGTAAAGCATATCGCTCGTCGGCGTCCAGGGATTCGGTCCGCCGCGGGTGATGTCATATCCGCCGCGCCGCGTCCCCCCAGGGTTCAGCACCGTCTGCTTGTCGACGTCGAATTTCGTTCCAGAATTGTGCGGACTCGTCACCATGTAGCCGAACTGCGTGTTCCCGCCGGCAGTGTAGTCTTGAAAGTGCAGCCCACTGCCGCGACCGCTTGAATACGATACTTTACGGGAATAGAAAATCGCCGCCGCCCGGGTCGTGTCCCAGTCCATGCCGTCAAACACGACGAGAAAGATATGCTTCTTGCCGGCCGTGAGCGCGGCTTTCTGGATATCGAACAGATTCGTCTGGTCCAGATAGGTCGCATCGGAGGTGACCGTGTGCTCCGGCAGATAGCCGTAGATTCGCTGGAGCGACTCCGCGCTCCGATACGGACTATTCCCGTCGGTGTAGTCTCGCAAGTCGATTCCGGAACCAGCGTCCTTTGTGCCGAAGGTGTAAACCGGGATCAGGCGATTCGAATGATTCCCCCACTCGGTATAGTTCGACGGATCTGCCCCCCAATGAGCGACATCCGACTTCTTCGGCTTCGACAAAATCGCTTCCGTCTGCAACTTAAACAGCAGACCGCCGTCGCCGACCACGTCTGGCGAATGAACATCTTGAATCGCAAAAACGGCTGCCGCCAGAACGGCAACGCAACAGATCAGCACTCCCAGTGATCGCACGCCGATTTCTTTCCAGAAAACTTTCCGCACCCTTCACCCGCCACGCCCGATGGTGGCCCGTTAGTCATCGACGCGCCGGCAGTGCGAATCCGGCCTGAATCGGTTGTTGAGTTAGCTTAGCGAATTCGATCCATTGCTCACACTCTGCGGAGCCCCCGCTGACTGGCGCTCTGGAAATGGCGGCGTCTTAAGCAGATCTTCAGACATGCGTTCTAATTCGACCGGCTGTATCCCAAAAGCAACCATCAATGGATTGTTCGCAGAACCCGCCGTCCAGATTCGTCGGGCTTGCTTTTCAGTAGGGCCCATCCACCGGAATCAACGCGAAGCGCGCCAATCTTTACCAAGAATTCCCACGAGTGGATGGATGAAATCCGTAGACGGCGAACGATGTTCCGTCAACTCCCCGCTTCGGTAACCCTCACCGCCTCCGCCACGGAAATCGTCCCCTCATACAGCGCCCGGCCAATGATCGCGCCGACGAGCTTCGGATGCACCCTACTCTTCTCGGCCAGTTTGCGCACGTCGTCGAGCGTCGTCACCCCGCCGGAGGCAATCACAGGCAAGCCCATGTCCGCGAATCGCACGAGGTCTACGATTGTTCCCTCATCGATCCCCTGCATCATCCCGTCGTTGGCGATGTTCGTATAGATCACCGCCGCCAGATCAAGATCGACGTACTGGGCGGCCATGTCGAGCGCCGATTTCTCCGACACATCGAGCCAGCCTTCGGTCGCGATTTTCCCGTTCTTGGCATCGAGCCCCAGCGCCACGCGCCCTGGAAACTTGCCGACCATTTCGCGAAACCACTCAGGCTGCTTCAGTGCCTGCGTGCCGACAATGACACGATCGACCCCAACCTCGTCGAGTAGTAAACGCATTGCCGATTCGTCGCGCACTCCCCCTCCCATCTGGCAGGGAACGTTCACGGTACGAACAATCGACCGCACCACTTCATGATTCACCGGCCGGCCCGCCCGCGCACCATCGAGATCCACCAGGTGCAATCGCTGCGCGCCGTCACCTGCCCAGCGACGCGCCATTTCAACGGGATCGTCACTGAAGACTGTCTCTTGCGCGTAATCCCCCTGGCGCAGTCGCACGCACTTGCCGCCGCGAAGATCAATTGCAGGAAGAATTTGCATCAGTGGTCGACCTCACGAGCTCACCGATGGCCATCGGTGAGCTATTCGATTACAGAGCCGCGAAGTTGCTCAACAATTTCAGTCCCACGCGCTGGCTCTTTTCCGGATGGAACTGCGTCGCGAACAGGTTGTTCCGGGCGATCATCGCCACGAACGATTCGCCGTGCGTCGATCGAGCCGCCACGAATGATTCGTCATTCGGCACGACATGATAACTGTGCACAAAGTAGAAGTGCGAATCGCGCGGAATCCCCTCCAACAGGCGGGGGTTGCCGACAACCTCAAGCCGATTCCAACCCATGTGCGGAATCTTGAGGTCCGGCTGGTCCTTAAATCGGACCACCTTCCCCGGAATCACTCCCAGCCCCTCATACTCGCCATCTTCGTAACTGATGTCGAACAGAAGCTGCAGTCCCAGACAGATCCCCAGAAACGGTTTTCCGGAGTGAATATGGTCGAGAACCGGCTGCACCATCCCGGTTCGCTTCAACTCGTGGATCGCGTCCCGAAACGCCCCGACCCCAGGCAGCACCAGCTTCTGCACCCCGGAGAGCTGTTTGGGATCGGAACAAATCTCGGCGGCAACCCCCAGCTTCTCGAACGCCTTCTGAACGCTCCGCAGGTTCCCCATTCCGTAATCGACGATTTTGATCATTGGCAGATTCTAGTGCAGTGGAGATTTCACTGCGAGTAACTGGCGTTCCTCTATCGTGTTAGGATTGGGGCCAGGGGCTCAGGCGTAACTCATTCCATTGAAAAAAGAGCAGAAAAAAGCAGCACCCTATCCTACCCAACCACGGCAGAGCGCCAAAGCCATCCGAATCCATGTCGTAAAGCTTTTCAAATTCAAGGTTTCCGCATTCTTTAAAGTATTTTTATGAGGAGTTTCGCCGTCAAATCGCCCGATAACATAAGTGAGCTGCGCATATTTTTCCGGTGGTGTGGCGTTCCAGCGGGGCATTCGTCTCCTCTCCCACCTCCACGCGCAAATCATGGACACTGGAGTCGCGGGCATGGATCGCCGGATTCTCACATACGGACTTTGCGGGTGGCTGCTTCTTTCGTTTGGGGCGGCTTCTTCTGCCCGGGCTGACTTCCCCTTCTTCAATTTCAAGCGATTTTTCAAACCCCGTCAGACGTCCCGAACGGAACGCTCCAGATCGCAAACACGCGAATTTGGAGAGACGGACCGAAGTATGCAGCAACAGCGAACATACCAGGGAACCGCTCGCGAAGCCCAAACTCGCACCGCGGATTCCTCTCCCGAATGGCAACTGCCGGTTCAAGCGAATACAGAGTCGATAAACACTCGGAGGCAGTCGGTATCGGCGGAGTCATCAGCCGACGCGAACGATGCAAACCAGCAGGGAGTGAATCCGTCAACTGTCCCCGCCAATTCGGGCGGAGATGCGAGGGAACAACAATCTCCCCAAACGGTCGAATCCTCTGCCGAACCACAATCACAATTTCCTCCGCATGTCGCCTGGCAGACCGACCTGCATGCCGCCCATAAGCTGGCGACCGAAACGGGAAAGCCGATTTTGCTCGTCTTTGGGGCCGAGTGGTGCCACTATTGCAAAGAGCTTGAAAAGAACACCTTGTCGCAGCCGGAAATGGCCGAATACGTCAATGCCAACTTCGTTCCGGTACATCTTGATATGGGGAAGCCCCAAGACAAGGAAGTGGCTAAGATTCTCGACGTTAAGCCGATCCCCTGCACGGTGGTACTGAGTCCAAATGCCGATCGCGTCGCGGGCAAAATCCTGGGATATCAGGAACCGCCCCAATACTACCGCTCGTTGCAGCAAGCCCGTTACGAAGCAACTCAAGTCCACCAGACGCAATACTCGCGCACGGCAAATCGATAAGCTGATGCACGTCGGCCCCACCAAAAGTAAGCTCCCAAACCGCCCGTCTCACGCTCGCCGCGGGACTCAACTCTCCTTGAATTTTGCACTTCCGGCCTCTATCATCCCGGAATGAATCGCGACCCTCAATTGCCGGCCGGCTCCGGGGATGAAGATTCCTGGGAGAGCCTGGCCGAGAATCTTTTCGGCATCGAATTCCGCAAAATCCCGGACCCCGGCGAGATCATTTCTCCGGAGGATCTTGAGGATCTGGAAGAGCAGGCCGAAGTCCCGGAACCGACCGACGAGGAAATCGACTCCGCCATCGCCAAGAGCGATGAGCTACTCGATAAGGACGTTACCGCGGGTATTGAGGGGGAAGCCGAAGCGTCCGATATCGACGAAAACTCCGCAGCGAAACCTGCGGAAGACACCTATTGGGATGCTTTGAAGGATTGGACCTGGGACGAATCCGAGGACCGCTCGGAAAGTGATGATGCCGCACCACAGAGGGGTCGCGGCCCGCGCGGTCGCCGTGAGCCTTCCCGTGGTCCTCGCCACGGCCGTCCTGGT
>CAZVJA010000054.1:0-27688 GCA_964626885.1 uncultured Planctomycetaceae bacterium
CCATGACGAAATCTTCGTTGAGCGTGACCCCCAGTCCCGGCCGGTCCGGTACCGTGATGGTGCCGTCAACAGCCTGCATTTTCTCGATGGTCAATTCATGCCGCAGTGGCAGGTCTTCCACGCAATCCTCGAACAGGAAGGCGTCCCGGCAGGTCGACAGCCAGTGAAGGCTGGCAGCCACGGTGAGGGGGCTGGTGTAGCAATGGTTGCACAGCCGGGCACCGATCTCCTCGACCCGCGCCCGAATGTATGCGGAGTCGGTGAAGCCGCAACGCGACAGGTCGACTTGGTAGACGTCGAGAGCCTGCCGATCGATCAGCGGGCGAAAGGCTTCCCGCCCACATTCATTCTCACCCGATGCGATCGGCACCGGCGATCGGTCTCTCAGCCATGCATATCCATCGTAGTCGCTGGGGCGGAGCGGCTCTTCCAGCCAGCCGATGTTGTACTGGGCGAAGGAATGAGCCCGGCGCAGCGCCGTGCGGGCATCCCAGACTAGTCCGGCGTCGATCAGAAGCGTGGCATCGTCACCGATCCCTTTCCGTGCACTGGCGACAAGTTCGAGATCGAGCTTTTCCGAGATTCCCATCGGCTCCCAGCCGAATTTGACCGCGCGATAGCCTGCCTCGCGCCACCGCCTTCCGATCTCTGTCGTTGCCGCCCCGTTCTTTCCAAAGAGAATCGATGCATAAGCGGTGAATTTGTCGTGCCGTTTTCCCCCCAACAGCCGGTGAACCGGTTCGCCGAAGTGTTTTCCTTTCAGATCCCAGAGAGCCATGTCGATGGCTGCCATGGCCGTGAGGGTGACGGATGTGCGGCCGAAGTAGACCGTTCCACGGTACATTTTTTCCCAAAGGCGCTCGGTCTCGAGCGGATGCTCACCGACCAGCAGTTCACGAAGCCCGCAGGCGATATTGTGGCTGAACGGTGCATCGACAATGGCTTTGACCACTTCCGGGGAAGAGTCCGCCTCACCGACTCCTTCGAGACCGTCATCCGTTCGAACGCGCACCAACACGGCGTCTTGGCAACTCGCGGTTTTCGCCGCCACGGAACCGACACGCAGAACCTGGCAGATCACTTGGGAGATTTTCATCGATTGGAAGACTCCTCAGGGGTGTTCATCGTTGGGTGACGTTTCGCAGTCGTATCTTTTTTGGATTCTGCCGGGAGCAGAAACTGCCGAATGCGGAGGTACAGCGGCAGTACATCGGGCTCGTAGTCATAAAGATAGAATTGTGGAGACGAACTGTCGATCATCTGGAAATGATGTTCGAGAACGTAGGTTTGCATGTTTTCGAAGTCAAAGTCCGAGCTGAACACATACACGTCGGGTCGCTCGTATAAGACGCGATAAATGTCGTCGATTTCATGATTGGCGAGTTCTCGGCGATAGTACGGGCTGTGAGTATTCCAGCCGAGGCCGATCGTTGCCAGCTTCGCCAGTGCTGAGGCGCCCGAGGGGGTCGGTGCGGCCCAGTTCTGTGGATACTCTATTCCCCAGGTGACAAACAACGGAGGAGATTCGCCAATCGTGGTGTCGGTCCGGATTTTGTCAACCAGATGCTCAAACGCGTGTTGTTGCCCGGCATTCAAGCGAACTTTTTCAGCATGGATTGAGGTTGACTGAAAGATGGCAACCCCGTACAGCGCCGCGAATGCGAGGCCGGTGAGCAGGCGCAGAAACGACGCGCGTCGAGGGAGGTCGAACAGTGGAGCAAATTCTCTGAATGACGTACCTCCCCTTATCCGCGGCATTCCAAACCCAGCAGTCAGCAGAGCGGCGTTGAATGCGAACACCGCCGGGATCGTGACTCTTGTCGCCAGTTTCGCATAGATCGAGAAGTAGAAGAACACAACGAAAAGCAACGCGGCTCCGTACAGTGCGTACACGATGCATCGAGCCCGCGCGCCGCGACCGAGAATGATTGCAAGAAGAGCGTTCAGCAATGTCAGAAAGAAATAGGGGGAGACCGGGCCAAGATAGGTTTGCCAATGCTCACGCGAGTCAGTCGAACTTCTCCCGTATTGTCCGAACCGCGACAACAAAGAGGAAAGGGTTTTTGCATTCGAGAGCGCTTCGTCAACCAGATAGTAGTGCTGAAACATGTTGAAGTCGTTGTGGCTCCATCCGATTCGGTGGTAGAAGAAACGCGCATTGGGAATGTCTCGCAGCACCGAAAAGTCATACAGCGTGGCGCGAACTTTTTGATATTCACGGAACTGTTTCCATTCCGGGTCGCGGATGTATGACCAATGGTCATACGAGATTACAGCAAGTGAGACGATCAAAGAGACTGCCCAAGGCGAAGAACGGCGGAGGTATTGTTTCCACAGCGAGATCGGAGGAAGCCACTCCCACAATGCGATGGCTGCAAGAGGCATTACGACGAGCATCGCGAAGTAGAACGCGTCAGGCCGAATCATCGCCGATAGTACCATCAATACTCCGCCGCACATTGTCGCCAGAATCAGGCGGGGGGCCGTGGTGTGCATCTCCGAAAAGACCAGCAACGCTCCCGCGAATCCAGCGAGCAGGGCCGTTGACGTGAATTGAAGTTCGACCAGCAGCCGAACCTCGAAAGTTATCAGCAGAAGCAAATAAGCGCACATCGAATCGCGTAGTCCTGCAAGGCGCGCGAGGGTCCACAGCAAAGCCGTTGTCGCGAGATAGTGCGTGGCCAGCAGGTAGTTGGCATACCAATTGATCGCGGGTGCCAACAGATAGAGTCGTTGCAAGACGCGACCGATGAGCACGCTGGAGAAGATCAATCGGTCCGACGGCTCGCCCGTCATCTCACCGGACGCGATCCGCATCATCGCCGGATCATCCCCCGATTCGAATCCCGGAGTCACCCAAGTCAGCAGGAAAGCGAATAAGAGAGCGTTCAAGCCTGCGCAGCAAACGAGCCTGCCGACAGAACGGCCAACCCCAGTGGGTATGTTCGAAATCCGTGGTGATTCCTGCATCACGTTTGGCATCTCAGGTGCGACGAGCAAATTACCGATCCGCGGGCGGTCTGTTCTGGTCGTCCAACGTTGCCGAGATCTGTCCTCGTCGCAGTTGACGAATCCGGAGCATTCGAGGTCCGCATGTGTTCGAGTGTTCGTAGAGATAATAGCGGGGGGTGTCGCTGTGGACGTTTTCCTGGAAGTGGTCGCGCACAAGTTCCATCAAATGTTCAGAGTCCTCTTCGTTGCACGTCAAGAACAAATCAGAACGTTCGATCATTCCCTGATAGATATCGGAGATCGAAAAGTGCTGCAGCAGCGCAGCCAAGTACGGGCTGTGAATATTCCACCCCAGGCGGATCGTTGGCAGGTCGGCCAATTCACTCAACGAGGAAAAGGGGGAGTCCCAGAGATAGGGAACATCGTGCTTCCACATCATGCAAACGGGGTGAAAGTGTTCCGTTGCGCGCTCCTTGGGGAGTACCGATTTGAAAATGTATTGGAACGCGGCATGGTTGACACGATTTTCCTCCGAGATTTCAGCATGGCTTCGAGCCGCGAAGAAAAGGCTGCTGGAATAGACCGCGATGATCACGAGTGATGACATCAGCGAAAGTATTGGCCGAAATGGCCAAGTGCCCCCGTTGATTCGGGCCGTGCTTGGCACACACTTGGAGCCTGTAGTCGCAGTGAAGAAGATGAGCACGTTTGTGAAGAAAACCGCCGGTAGCATCACACGGACTTCCAGCTTTCCGTACATCGCCAGATACGAGAAAACTCCGCTGATCAGGAACGCTTCGAGAGCTGCCCAAAAGCAGGCTCGGAACCTGTGACCAGCACCAATGGCAAAGCACAACAGCAGGTTGGCAGCCGTCATGACCAGTTCGGCATGAATCAAATCCAGCCGTTCGAATAGATTCGATGTCCATTTAGGACGCATCGCCCTGGCCGCGCCGAACATTTCCATGATACGTTTCAGTGCATGGGGAGTCGCCAGGTTTCGATCGTCGGCGAAATAATTTCGAAAGGCGTAATAATCGTTTTCGCACCAGCCCACTCGCCGAAAAAAGTACCAGGTGTTCGGCGTATAATCGACGACGGGATAGTCCTGTAATCTGCCGCGTACCTTGTTGTATTCCACATAGTCGCGCCATGGTTCGTCCGAACGATATGCGGAATGGTTGTAGGCCATCGTGAAACCCGCGATCAGCATGGCACCTGCCCACCAAGCGAATGTCGGGCGGAGTTCTCCACGAATCCAACGGACAATGAATAATGGCAATACAACGATGGTGGAGAAGTAAAACGCTTGCTCGCGGATCATCGACGACAGCACGATCAAGCCGATTCCGATCAGTGAGCTCAGGGTCCGGACGTGCTTTGCCGTCGCTGCTGAAGCAGAGATCAGCAGCAGAAATCCCGACCACCCTGCCACAATGGCCGTCGATGTGAATTGAAATTGAAGTAGCAGCCGCGCTTCAAAAACGACAAATAGCAGGCCGAACAAGCAGACGGTCGAAATGGAGCAATGCTGCCTCAGCCATGCGAATAGGATTGCCGTCATCGAAAGAAAATGGGTAGACAGCAAGTACAACGTGTACCAGTTGATATTCGGATTCGCCAGAAACAGCCACTTTAAGACGGAACCAATCAGTACGTTTGTAAAAACAAGCCTGTCCGACGGTTCCACCGTCTCCACTCCGGCTGCAATCTGCATCAATGAAGTGTCGTCATTCGATTCGTAACAGATCGATGCCGTCGACAGGAACGCCCCGAACAGTGCTCCATTCACAAGAACTGCCGCCAGCAATGTCGCCCAGGGGCGTTGCATGATCGCTGAAAATGCTCGTCGAGAAGGCGTCCGCTGCATTTGGCCGCCGCCATTCGGATCGATGGCTGTTGATGACACTCGATGACCCCGTCAAAGCCTGGGACACAACGGCTTCGCACCTGCTGTCTTACGATGCCCATCAGAACCGATCCCATTGTCGCGGGTCAAGCTGTCGGTTTTGGGTTGGCGAGAGACGTCGGGAAGGCCACGGAGATGACGGTTCTGCCCGATCAGCGATTTGAAATATTGAGTGGCTGAAATCGACCCATTTTCGGATTCTTCGCTGGCTGAAACTGAATTTTCGAAACCTGGTAAAGAACTGGGTGTTTTTTCAGTTGTGGCGGGCTATTTTAAGACGTGTTCCACGGAGGAAAAGCGATGGAATACCGAGCACGGAAAAGCACCTTTTGATACGGCGGAATAACAGAGCTCTTTTCACCGTCATGCAGCGAATTCGAACCTGCGCTCGAACTGTCTGGAAACTCGCCCGGACTCCGGTCGGCCCACATTTTCGGGCCGCCAAGCTCTGGATCAAGGAGGCACTATTTCAAGTCGTATTTCCTTGGTTGATCCGTGCCGGGTGCTGCTTGTGCGAGAGAATTACCACTCCCATCCTTCGGTTTTCTGATGCCCCGGCTGACCCGCTCATGCTGGGGTTGTTCCGCATCGCCTTAGGGGCCGTGGGGATGTGGTTTGCGCTGTCAACATTTCATTTCATCGATTTTACCTGGTACTCCAGGAGCGCTGAGTTTCGAGAATGGATCGTGATGGCGCATTGGTTGTGGGTGGTGTTGTGCATCCTGCTGGTGTTGGGGATCGGCGGACGAATTATCCCGTTGGCACATTTCATCGTCATTTGCGCGATTTTGAATGGGGACGACCTCGGAAGTACGGTCAACGCAGATCTCTATTTGATCGCATCCTTTTGGGCGATCTTTCCCCGGACGGATGGTGCCCTCTCCTGCCGCTCCTTCCTGCCATGGACATTTGCGCGGCACACCTCGGTCCCGCCCCCAAAGGCGTGGCCGATGTTGCTCATGGGAGTTAACGACGGCATTTTCATTCTGACGGCAGGCCTAACGAAATTTTACGATCCCTGGTGGTATCGCGGATTCGGTTTTTACCAGACGCTGTCGTTGCCGTGGATCAAAGCACCCGAAGCGGCCTTATTGTTGAACTACAAGTTTATCATGCAAGCGGTCAATTGGATCGCGATCGTTTTCGAGCTTTGTTTTCTCTTCCTCTTTCTCATTCCTCGGACGAGGTGGCTGGCCTGTGTACTGCTTGCGGGATTCTTCGCCCAATTGATCTATCCAATTCGGATCGATTTCATCGGCGAGTTCGGGATGACCCATGTCCTTGCCTTGGCAGCCGTCACGCCTTCCCTGTCGATGGGATTCCGCCGGCTCGTGCGATGGAAAGAACGGACGGAAGGTTCCTTATCCGGCAACTCAAGCATCGAGTCCTTCAGGCGACCTTGGCTGATGCCCGCCGGGAATCGCGCTCTGGCGATGTTTTTCGCGGGCTATGTGGGTGTGCACTCGATGTTTGCGCTGCTCGCCATCCGTTATGACCCGATCTATGACTATCCTCCCGTGTCTGTTGCCGAGGAGGAGCCCGAGGAAGATCCGCAGTCCTACTTGCTGGCTTCCGCCAAGATGTCACAACTGGAGCGCTGGAGATATGAGATCCACGATCAGGTCCGCTGGGTCAGCGAAACGCCGATTTATCCTCCGTTGAAGGAATTAAACGATAACGCCACGAATATTGTTCCCAAATCATTGTTCTCCGCCGGCCATTTCTTCGGCATCTACGAGTATCGAGTTGTTGTCACCTTGCGTGACGGAACGACTCGTGAGCCGGTGATCGTCTTTAACGAGGATATGACTCCGGGTCCTTACTCCGCAGGTTGGGGAACGCCGCGGTATTTGCAGCGTTGCATGTACGAGGTCAGTCTTGCGTGCCATACACTCGCGGCCCGGCCGAACGAACCGGTCCGCGAAGACTGGACCTTCGTCATGAACAACTTAATCAATTTTTCGATCACGAAGCTTCCGAAATCGGAACAGGAGCAAATCGTCAAGGTCGGACTGCTGACCAGCCCGATCGTCGTGCCGATCGAATTCGAAGGAGATGCACGGCCGTGGTTGGAGTACCCGTGGACGACGATCTACGAGTTCGATGCGACAACGCAAAGTTACCGTTACGTCGATCCGCCGACGCCATTTCCCTACAAGCTGCGGAGCTACTATTGACGTGGCCGATTCCCGAAGGTCGGCATCTCTGACAGTACCGCACGACGAAAAGACTATCGCAAGGCCGCGCCAAGCTTCTCGCCGCAAGCTTTGATGACGGCTGACTGTGCCTGTTCCACTTCCTCGTGTGTCAGCGTGCGGTCCGCGGCGCGGTAACTGAGGGTGACAAGATAGCTTTTCCGGTCGCCCCCGATCTGCTGGCCGCGGTATTGGCCGCCAAAACCGACCGTTTCCAAGTACGGTCCGGCCGATGCCCGGACCACCGCCTCAAGTTCATTCCACGGCACGTGTTCATCAAGTACGAAGTTCAAGTCGCGGTCAGCCGCCGGAAACTGCGGAAGCGGCGAATACGTCCGAATGAGAGCGGCGGCATCTTCCAGTGAAGAGAGGCTTAACTCCGCAACCGTCACGGAGTCTCGCAGATCAAGCTGATCGCTGACAGATCGGTCCAGTTCACCGAGCCAGCCCCATACATTGCCTTCGAGCAGGACACGAGCCCCTCGGCCCGGAACAAATTCGGGTGAGTCCGCCGGTTCCACGGTGACTTTGCTGGCAGGGTTCGTCCGCGCTGCAAGCGTTTCGACCACTCCCTTGACCTCAGCAAACGATCCTCCGCTGACAAGTCCGATCATCGTCGGTTCCACATCGCGCTCCGGCATTCCAGGTGCCGCCTTGACGTACACATGCGCGATCTCGAACAGTTTTGAGTCGAATGTGCCATGCCGTTCGTTCTCGCGGCGTGAGGTAAGCAGGCTCGGTATCAAGCTCGACCGCAGAACATTCTCGTGTCGACGAGACGAATGGTCGACCATGAGTGTTGTCTCACCGCCGCGTGGACGAAACAGCTTCGCCATGTCGCCGCTGACGAAGGACATTGTGATTGCCTCGTAATATCCCGACGCGGTTAACAAGTCGCGAACCTGCCCGACAACGCGGTCCCGATGTGTTGGCCGACTTAACTGCAATGGAACTTCAACATTCTGCGGAATCTGATCGTACCCGTGAACGCGCGCGATCTCTTCAATCAGATCGATCTCTCGCGTCAAATCGCGCCGCCAATTGGGAGGTTTCACCGTGTATTCTTCACGAGTGGCGGAACCGGCAGGTGCGCAGCCGAGCGAGTGGAGAATTCGCACGGCTTCCTCCTGAGGCACTTCAATGCCGAGCGTACGACGGATTTGCGCGAACCTCAGGCGGATCGCCGGTCGGTCATCGTTGATAGGATCGCCCGCGAAGGCAACACCTTCCAGCAATTCCCCGCCGGCGACTTGCAGGATCAATTCACAACAACGTCGGCTCGCCCAGTCGAGTTGTGTCGCGTCGATCCCCCGCTCGAATCGATACGACGAGTCGCTGTGCAAGTTCAGTTTCCGGGCCGTTGCGCGAATCGACATTCCGGAGAAATTCGCCACTTCGATCAGCACATTCTTCGTGGTGGGTCCGATATCGGTCTCGAACCCACCCATCACCCCGCCGATGGCAACGGCATGATCCGCATCGGCAATCACGCACATCTGGGTTGCGAGCTCGTATTGCCGCTGGTTGATCGCCTGGATCTTCTCACCCGCCTTGGCGCGACGCACCACGATTCGGTGCTCATGCAGTTTGTCCAAGTCGAATGCGTGCAGTGGTTGTCCGCATTCCATCAATACGTAATTCGTGACATCAACAACGTTATTGATCGAGTCGATTCCGACCGCCGACAATCGGTCTTTCAGCCAGGCGGGGCTGGGACCGACCTTCACGCCGCGAATGACCCGCGCGATGTATTGCGAGCAAAGATCGGGGCATTCAATGGTGACCGATGTGACGTCCGACGTTTTTACCGTGCCTGTGTTCGGTTGAGGATTCGGGATCTTCAGCGGCGTTCCGGAGAGCACGCTGACTTCCCGCGCGACTCCAATGTGCCCCAGACAATCGGGACGATTGCTGGTCACTTCCAGATCGATCGCCGTGTCGCCGGCCACGGCGGTGCACGACTCTAAGTTCAGCCCCGCCATCGTCAACTTGGCGGCTGTCGCTTCCGGAGTTCCGCCGACCGCCACGTACTCTTGCAGCCACTTCCAACTCACAATCATTTCCAGCTACCCATATCTCTGTTGGAACCGAATTACGTCGCACGGACGACGCGCAAATACCAATCCGTCCGTCAGTCAGACGGGATTTACTGTAAAGAGGTTCCGGGCAAAGAGAAAGGAAATCGCCCAACAAGCATGCGGAAAACGCCCGGGTTCGCCGGAAAACAGGCTGTTTTCGGATTCTAGAAACCTAAGCCGCGTTTATCGCCCGGATCAGCCCGCATTCCGTGCTCTGCAGGAGAGGGCTCCGATACACGCGATCGACCCGCCCCTGAATGGTAAGTAGGCATTCGGCGAGGGGGAGATGTTTCGCCAGCGGTGGGGCCAACGGGGATTCCAACCAATCCACGTTCGTAAGATCGGCTGCCGCGTTTCCTAAGTCGCCGCGCTCTCACAATAGGGGCACGATTCGCCGTAGATGATCTTCCCACAGGTCGCGCATTCATGGGGTCCAAAATACATCGGCGGCGGCGACGTCAGCCGCTGGTAGGCCAAGTAGCTGAATGTGACCACGACGAACGCGGCAAACATCCAGTATTGGTGGCCAAAATACTGCAACACCACGAACACGAGCGAAGCGCAGCAGATGGCGTGCACGGCGACGTCTTTCCACTTGCGTTTCCGTAGTTGTGACTTACGGTAGGCCGCCCGCGCTTCCAGCCCAAAATGAGCGCGCATCAGGTCGGAACGTTCGCGAGCCACCTGTTCACATTCGGGAGCGCCCGCTACCCGTAACAACCGCTCGATATCATCGAGGATGCGATAGGTATCTTCAAAATCGAACTCGACCTGGTGGGCCCAGCGGTTACGATACTCGCGCAGCTCGCTCACCAGGCTCCGTTCCAGAATATCGAAGCGTTCACGGAAGACACGATTCCATTGATCCCAGGTGACGGTCAATAACGCTTGCGCATCCCAATGCGCGATTTCACCTTTCGATCGGCCGGAATTGCGCGCATCGCGGAAGCTCCCCGAGGCAACTTCTTGCCACCGGTCTTGATAAACCCTCTGCATCTCGCGCTCAACGAGGGGGTACATCCCCTTCGTCAGCGCGTCGAGCGCTTTGGTGATCCGTTCGCGATCCCTGTTCACAGGCCCCTCTCCACGCAGTCAGACAATTCAAAAGTCTATGCCACGGAGAGGAATGCGGCTCAAAAGGTTTGTGTAGGAGAATCGCTTTGCAAAACACCTAATGCTCAGTGACAAAATGGGTTATCGCCCGGTTCAGGCATAATCGATCCACCCGGCATGGCCGGCAAATCCAGAAACAGCGCAACAGAATTCGCGCTGCTGAATTAAGAACTCCCTTGTCGACCTGGCCGTCAGTCGGCTTGCTACAGGTGGTTTCAAAACAGGGAGGGCGAGGCTCCCGCCGAGCCGCTGCGTCCGAAAGTCTCTCGTTGTGGCGGCTCCGACGGAGCGTCGCCCTCCCAAACACAGAGTTTCTAAACCATCACTAGGCAACGTCAACCTGCTCGCGATGGACCATCGCCGCCAGGTGCCGCAACAACTCGTCGCGGTTCGGTACCGACCCGCTCAGCCCATGCACGGCGTGAAGCACATCTCGACGGCTAATCTGACCGAGGAGCTTGCCGTCGTTGATGACCGGCAGCCGTCGATACCGAGTCGTCTCGAAGATCTCCATGATCCTCAACAGTTCGGTTTCCTCGTCGACGGTCATCGCTTCGACATCCATATAGGCGAAAAGTTCGGTCGTGGGCAATTGCTCGTATGCGCTCTCGACCAGGGCGGACATCGAGCATTTCTCGGAGAAGACGCCGAGGTAGGTTCCATCCTCATCAACGACCGGAGCGCCAGAAATTCGGTGTTTCAGCAGCAGGCCGATCGCCTCGAACACATCCATCTGCGGCGACAGCACAACCAATTCGGTCACCATCACGTCCCGGGCCCGGAGCGGAAAGGCCATGAGATCCTCCTTCGGCGAAAATGCCGGACGGGCCGAACGGCTCAAGAAAGGAAGGTCGCCGAACGGCGCATCAGTAAGACTTGAGAGTCCATCGATTGTCACCGGCGAATTCGAAAAACGCAAAGAAAAAATCCCGGTCTCGCTCCAAACCTGGCGGAATTTCAGGAATTCGAATTACCTATCTCTCTTACTGCTCCTACATTTATGGCGTAGGAGGTAATATCCCTCCTTTTGATGAACATGAGATTGAAACGCTGATTTGCTGCATCAAATTCCACTGCCGGGGAGAGAAAATACACCCCAGCAACTTGAATCACTGGTGATCCAGATGTTCGTCCCCTAGGTTGGTGAGTTATGAACCGACATCAAAACCTTCCCGCTTTCCGCCGCGTCGGAATCGGTCTCGTACTGATTGCAGGCCTCGTCGCTGCGGGTGCGGTTCGTCTTGCCGCCGCTCAGGATGTCTTCTCAGTTCGGTTTTCTCGCGAGGTCCATCCGCAGCCATACACAGGCCGTGTGTATGTACTCTTTAGTCGTATTCAGAAGGAGCCGCGGAACGGTCCGGATTGGTTTCATCCGGAGCAATTCGTCGCCCAGGACGTTCGAAATTGGAAACCGGACGAACCGCTCCTATTCACACCCAAAGCTGCAGAAAGCACGCTCGCGTACCCCGTTCCGTTCGCGCAAATGTCGCTGGCGGGATACAAGGCGCAAGCGGTTGTCCGTTTCAATCCAATGGAACGCCGCATCGGTGATGGTCCTGGGAACGGCTACAGCCAGGTGGTCGCGCTCGGTGTTACCGTGGGCGGATCGAAGCAGGAGGATCGGCCTGTTGAACTGAATGTCAGCAAGCTGGTCCAAGAACAGGTATTTCCTGAAAGCCGATGGTGCAAACTGTTGCGATTTCGCTCGCAAAAGTTGAGTGAATTTCATGGGCGAGATGTTTATCTCCAAGCGTCAGTGCTTCTTCCGGCGTCCTACTTCGATCAGCCGGAGCGGAGATATCCAACGATCCTCACGATTCCCGGTTTCGGCGGAACGCATTTCTTCGGTGCCAGCAAACAGCCGGTCAGCGAGAATAACCCCGGCGGTGTCGAGTTCCTGCGGCTGATGCTCGATCCGAGTTGTCCGCTGGGTCATCATGTCTTTGCCGATTCCGCGAACAATGGACCGGTGGGAACGGCACTGGTCGAGGAATTTCTCCCGGAATTCAATCGTCAGTTCCGCAGTGTTGCCGATCCTCGCGCCCGGTTTCTGACCGGACATTCTTCCGGCGGATGGAGCAGTCTTTGGCTGCAGGTGACCTATCCCGAAACATTCAACGGCACTTGGAGTACATCTCCCGATCCGGTCGATTTCCGTGACTTCCAGCGCATCGATCTCTATGCACCGAACCAGAACATGTATGTGGATGCACAGGGACAGACTCGTCCATTGGCCCGACACGGCCGGCAAGTCCTGCTTACTTACAAAGGTTTCGCGGAGATGGAATGGGTGCTCGGACAGGGAGGACAACTGCACAGCTTTGAGGCGGTCTTCAGTGCCAAGGGAAACGATGGCCGACCGCGGCTGTTGTGGGACCGCGCGACGGGAACGGTCGATGCCGAAGTGGCGAAAAGCTGGGAACGGTACGACATCCGGCTGATTCTGGAGCGGAATTGGAGCAGTCTCGCCCCAAAACTCTCTGGTAAGCTGCATGTCATCATGGGTGACGCCGATACGTTCTATCTTGAGGGGGCAACGGTTCTGCTCAAGCAGTCACTCGAAAAACTCGGCAGCGATGCTGTCATCGAAATACATCCCGGCAAAGATCACTTTACGCTCGTGTCTCGTGAGCTTTTCGAGCGCATCCGCGGAGAAATGGCGACACGCTACCTGCAGTATTTCCCCGCGAAGTGATCCTCTAACTGAGTTCACACCGAGACCGCTGGGGTCAGAGCCAGGACACGCTCGACGTCAGCTTGAGCGACATCAAAATGACCCGACGCTCAAGCAACAGCTTCCTCGTCAATGCTTTCGACGCTGAGTACCGCAGTTTTGGGGCGCGGGGGTTGTCGTAGAATCGGTCGCGGGACGACGGCCGGCTGCCCTTTCGCCAGGCTGAGGACGATTCCCAGCGAAACGATGCTCACGATCAAATTGCTCCCCCCATAGCTGATGAGCGGATGCGGAATCCCTTTCGGGGGGACGAGCGCGGTGACCACCGCCATGTTGAGCAGGGCCTGGATGCTTAGTTGCGTGAGGAGCGTGAAACCGGCAATCGCTTCGAAGCTGTGGCGGCGGAGCCGCGCGAGCAGGCGTATTCCTGCCACATACAACCCGCCCCACAATGCCACTAGGCTCAGCGTGCCGATTAAGCCGAGTTCCTCACCTACGACGGCGAAGACGAAGTCGGTATTCGCCTCGGGAAGAAAACTCAGCTTCTGCCACCCTTTCCCCAGACCAACGCCGATGGTCCCTCCCTCTCCCAACGAGATGAGGGACTGCTGCAATTGATAAGGAGCGGCGTTCCAGTCCGACCATGTCGCCAGATATCCCGTGATGCGCTGTAGTTGATAAGGCCGCAGAGCGATGACGGAGCCGATCGCCGGCAGAAAGAGTAGGCCCGTCAGTACGAAATTCCGCAGCGGCCAGCCCCCAATGAACAACGCGATCGTGCCGCCAGCCGCCAGAAACAATGCGGTTCCGAGATCCGGCTGTACCAACACCAACGGCACCACGACCGCCAGCGGCGCGACGATCGGGATCGACCCGGCGAACCAGCGGTGAAGGTCCAACCGTCGCGCGCATAATTGCCGCGCGATAAACAGCGGGAGCGCGATCTTTGCCAGTTCCGATGGCTGCAACGAAATCCCGGCGTAACGAAACCAGCGTTGCGCACCGTTAACGCGCGTTCCCAATCCGGGAACTAGCAACAGTATCAACAAAACAATTGTCACCCCGAACAGCCAGGGAGAGACCTGATGCCAGAAACGAACAGGCAGAGATGCCGCGAGGGTGGCCGCGGTAATGCCAATCAGCAAAAACGTGGCATGCCGCGAGAGATAAATCTGCTCGAACTCGGTCGGCCACGAGGTGATGCTGGCACTGTGCACCATGAGGATACCGAACCCCAACAGCGCACAGGCCAATGCGATAAACAGTCCGCGATCCTGGTCCACGATGGCGATGCTCTACAACTGATAGATCGAAGAAAAATCGAAGACCGGTTTAATAAGGAAAGTAGGAATCCAGGAATGGAATTGAGGAATCAAAGGCATACCGCGACGAGAACGAGCCTGATTGACAATCACCACGCGGCAATCGAAAGTCTGCAGCCGCGGCGCTCGATGCAATGAATCTATCTGCCTGGTTTCTATTCCTGCTTTCTTGGGTTCCTTATTGATCTTGCCTTTACTCTTTTGAATTGAACATCGGCGGCGCAAGTGGTCAGGCTGCAAGGGATTCGACGTGCGTTGGCGAGCAGCCACCGGCGAAGCGCACGTGTTCGGACTGGCGCGAAAATCGCATTGCCGATCGGCAACCCGAAGCCGGCAGAGTCGTGCATAACTGGCACGACCGGCAGCCTCCGGGAGGTCTTTTTGGGCGGAACAGATTGCCTGGCTGTTACACCGTCGCCGGGGTTGGAGTGAGAAGCTTATCCACCTCGTTGGCGACGATGACACCATAGTTCACCGCCCCCAGCCAGCCGGACATGATGATGCCGACGCTCCCCGCGTGGAACAGCCCGGAGATTTGCTCCGGCAGCCGTTGGCTGACTTTCAAACCCTCGAACTTCGTGCCGAACGACGCCCCCTGCTGATGCCGCGTGTAATGCTCGAAGGTGCGCGGCGTGGAAGCTTCAATATGGTCGACCTTCTGCCGGATGTCGGGAATGTATTTTTCGAGGCAGTCGAGCGTGGTGTTGCAGAGATCTTCCTT
The DNA here is from genome assembly GCA_964626885.1 of uncultured Planctomycetaceae bacterium. Classification (GTDB taxonomy): domain Bacteria; phylum Planctomycetota; class Planctomycetia; order Planctomycetales; family Planctomycetaceae; genus CAZVJA01. Next base: position 14,965 of record CAZVJA010000054.1, read on the forward strand.
CGACACCCGGTAATCTTCTTCACTCAGGTCGGCCCAGTCGCGGTAGTTGGCATTCGTGCTCGATACGACCAGCCAGCGATCGCTGCCGGGACGCGTTTGCGGATAGTAGAACGAGAACGTGCGGCTGCTGATGTTGCGGCTGAGCATCGACTTGACGTCGAACCCGCGGTGCTCCGAATGGAACAGCAGATCGCCGCAGTATTCGAACCCTTCACCCGGCTTCAACCCGATGTACACCTGGCAGCTGCTGTTGTTGAGCCGGACCGCGCGGGTTTCTTCGACATAATCGGGATCGAGATGTTCTGGTCCGACGAGCTTGAGAATTGTGGTCTTGAGGTTCGCGTTCGAGACCATGGCCCGGCAGCCGATCCGCCGGCCCCCCACGATGACGCCCGTGACTCGACGATCGGGAGAGACCTCAATTTTCTCAACCAGCGTGCGAATCCGAATGTCGACGCCATTGCGCTCCAATTCGGCGCGCATCTCGGTGATGAGCTTGTCGGTTCCCCCTTCGAACGTGAAGACCCCCTTGTGCATGAAGTTCGAGAAGACGATGCCGTACGTAATGGCGGGATCTTCGAGCGTCGAGCCGTTGGCATAGGTAATCGGCTCCATCAGCAGCCGCACGACATCGTCCCGGCCGGGGAAGAATTCCTCGAACAGCTCACGGACGGTCTTCGACTGGTCGTCGAAAAAGTTCATGCCGCGGGCGGTGTCGAAGAAACGGGTCACCGTCTCTTGCGGAATCTGAAATCGCTCGATGAGGAGTTTGGTGAAGTCTTCGCGGTTGAAAGTGGTCGTTAACGAGAACTGCGGATTCTCGAAGCGAATCCCCTTGAGCTGCACGATCGAGTCGGCGATTTCGCGCGTCCAGTACTTGCGACAGCTTTTGATCATTCCGTGAGGAAAACCATGCAGCGAGATATCGAAGATGTGTCCATTCTTCCGCTTGAACCAGGTGGCCATGCCGCCGAGCTGGTAGTGATGCTCGAGCAGCAGCACCGAATATCCGGCGCGGGCGAGAATGTTCGCGGAGGTCAGTCCTGCCAGTCCGCTGCCAATGACGACGACGTCATACTCGTCGCGGGCTCCTTTGAGAAAATCTTTGGGCATTGTGTTCTCGGGCGATTCACTGAGGGAATTTCACGATTCGCGCTGGGGACGGCGACGATCCTGGCAGGCTTCGCGTCGGGTGGGGCGTCGGCGATGGTATTCGAGCAAGGCACCGCTCCGACCACGAAGGGACGGTTTTGGAAATGATACAGGCTCCCCGCGCGGGAGTCCACGACGATCGTTGGGGAACGTTCAACGAAAAGTATGCCGATGACTTCAACCGTGGATGGGTGGGGTGGATCACGCGAAAACGGTCCACAAGATGCCGATCACCACCACCAGGATGACCGACAGCGCGATATTCAACTTTCTTCGGAACGCTGAATGTTCGTCGAGGTCGTGTGTTTGGAAGTCGGCCGCGCCGGTTCGAGAACCTCGGGTCCACCACGTGAGCCCTTCCAATTGCTCGGTGCCCGGCGGGCGCGTCATGAAGCTGACGATCACCAGCAGCGCGGAGCAGAAGACGAACAACAGTGCCGCGAAGTGGAGGAAGTTGATGCTGGCGATCCACTGCACCGCGGGGAACCCTGCCAGCAGATTCGAATCCCGGTTGTTCACCAGTTCCAGCACCAGCCGGGCCGCACCGAGCACAAAGCCGGTGAGCATTGCGGTGAGGGCACCAATTCCATTGAGCCGGGGGATGAACAGGCCAAGCAGGAAGCAAGCGGCGATTGGCGGGGCGAGGTAACCGGAGACGCTTTGCAAATAGACATATAATTGCGACGAAATGTATTTCATGAAGGGAATCCACAACAGCCCGAGGACGACCATGACGACGGTCGTCGCGCGGCCGACACGGATCAGCGTCCGCTCACTCGCCTCGGGATGAAAGTGCCGATAGAGATCCCAGGTGACCAGCGTCGAGCAGGAGTTGAACGTCGAACTCAACGAACTCATCAGTGCCGCCAAGAGTGCCGCGAGCATAATACCCCGTACGCCGACCGGCAGCGGCAGATAGAGCAGCAGGTTCGGCAGAGCCTGATCCGCTTGAAACTCTCCCAGCTTATCAGGATGGGCCGCAAGCAATTGCGGATAGAGCGCGGCAAACAGAATCCCCGGCAGCAGGAACATGAAGACCGGCAAAATCTTCAGATAACCGGTGAAGACCGCGGCGGTTTGCGCTTCGTTCTGGTTGCGCGCCGAGAGAACGCGTTGCACGATGTACTGGTCGGTGCACCAGTACCAGATGCCGAGGATCGGCGCGCCGAACACGATGCCGGTCCAGGGGAAATCGGGATGATTGACTGACTTCCACATGCTGAAGTGGCCAGCCGGATCGAAGTGGTCCGTCGGCGCCATCTCGCGGAGCGCGCTCCACCCTCCCACCGCTTCCAGCCCACACCAGACGAGAATCACCGAGCCGATCGAGAAGATTATCGCCTGCAGCGTGTCGGTGTAGAGGACCGCGCGCAACCCGCCGACGACGGTGTACGCACCGGTAAAGATCACGACCAGTCCAGCACTGAAGAGCGGATCGAAACCGGTGACGGCGCCAATGACAATCCCGCCGGCATAGAGTCCGACGCTGATCTTCGTCAGCACGTACGCCACGACCGACAACAATGTGAGATACCAGCGGCAGGGGCGGTTGTACCGGCGCTCGAGAAACTCCGGCATCGTGACCACGCCGCTGCGAAGGTAAAACGGCACGAACAGCCAGCCGAGGATGAGGGCAATCAGCGACGAGAGCCACTCAAAGTGCCCGACAGCCATGCCGCTTTTGGCTCCGGTGCCGGCCAACCCCACAAGATGCTCGCTGCCGATGTTCGAAGCGAACATGCTCGCACCGACGACGAACCAGCCGTTGTTTCGCCCGGCGAGAAAGTAATCGGTCGATTGTTCTCGGCGGCCGCGGGCCGCCCACCAGGCGACGAGCAGTGTCAGCAGGAAGTAGCCGCCGATGGCCACGAGATCGAAATTGCTCAAATTGTTCACGGGGCGTCCCTGTTGCGCGGAGGGAATCGAATTGCCGGGAGAAGGCCCAGTGTAACAAGTTTGACGTGGGAATCTCGCGACTCATCTTGGCGCGCAACAAAAAACCGCCTCGCGGCGGTTCCCTTCATTCCCTTCAGCCTCGTGAGCGTGCGAATCGGATTTTCCCCACTGGCGGGCTCAAGCGGCGGGGCGCGTGCGCCTCACTCGACAGGCGTCACCGCTCATCTTCTCCGACCGCTTTCAGACCAGATCGCCGAAATTCGCCCCCGGTCACGAGGCTGCCTTCCAGTACTGTGTCCTCATCACAACCACCTACCCTCCTTTCAATCGAGGATGTTCGCCGGCTCAGTTGGCGGGGCTTCGCCGACAGGTCTTCGGCCTCCATGCCTTTCTCCTCTCCTCCTACTTTTAATACGTTTTCAGGGGGAGAAATGCTGGGGATTTCCGCAATAATCGGGTCGTGTCCCCGCAGAGTTTTTCGCCATGTTAAGGTGCCAAAGAAGCGGAACGCTTACTGCGGCTGTTCGTCTTGCGCGCCTCGGCCGACTTGCGGGCCTTGTGCCGTTTGCCTCGTTTCTTCGCTGGTCCATTACGCCGTGACTTCCGCGGCTTCGGAGGAAGCTCACCGGCCTCTTCCGCCGCAACCGTTTCCGCGGCGCAGCGGTCGCGTCCGTTCCAAAGGGGGAGACCCGCCGCATACCGCACACCAAGGACTGCCACTTTCTCGACCGAGCCTGGGTCGGCGGTCGCGGCTGATTCCGGACGGATGCCGAACCAGCCTTGTCCGTAGCATTCGGTGCAGTCGATCCGCTCGAAGGTGTGGGTCAAGATGCTGCCGACGCCGTCACAGTGGGCACAACGGGCCGCCAGGTGCATGGTCTCTTGAGTTCGCCGCCAGACGATCAGATTCTCATTCTTGCAAATCACAGGATGCCTCAAATTGAAAGCCAGGGGATGGCCAGGCGCATCCTGTCACCTGCCGCGGCGCGGTCCCTCCCGTTCGCCGTGGAATAAGGACACAATTTCCAGGGGAATTGTTCGCGTGCGGAGGGAGGGGGTCAAGGAGGGACCATGGAAGAACGGCGGCAAAAGTGCGAGTCTCAGCCAACAACTGTTCCGAATCGCCACGGCACGTGACGTTGTTGCCGTACTCAGCCGCTAATGCGTTTCCCCTCCAAACGGCTCATCAAAATGCTCCAGATCCCGAGGAAAATACCCGAAGATGCGGATCACGGAGTTTCCCTTGCGATAGTCGAGCCCGATTTGCCGCAATATTCCCTCGATCCAATCGGAATGGTCGATGACTTCAACCCGCGCCGGGAGACGATGCTCCCATTGCTCTTGCAGAAAAGTGATGTCCAGCCACTCAATCGAAATCAACGGGAAAGGGAGGTGATAGAACCACTCCCCGTCCCAACTTGAGGGATGACTATCCACGCACTTGTACTTGTACCGAGGCAGCCAGTTATCCCGACTGCGCATGGACGTGATGAATTCATCCCATTTCGTATCATTCGCCAAACCGCTGAGATTTCGCTGGGCGATGATTCGTTTCAGCTTCTCCCGTTCGTGAGGCGAATGTGACGACTTCGCGCCGGGCAATTCACGGTTCATATCGCACACCCCAGCACCCGTCTTTCCGCGACTTGGATTGGCTATCCGCATATCCTACAATTGAAGCGGAACGATGTGAAGCTGTTCGTGGAAGGGACAGAACAAGGAAAGCCGTCTCCACACGACAATAGCCTGGGTGAATTGTGATCCTCGGCAATTCAGGTCGGCAGAATACTGTGAGCTCATCGCAATCCATGACCATTGATGAACTCGTTGACACGTTCGAGTCGCTGGGCGACTGGGAAGCGCAGTGCGACTTTCTGATCGACCTCGGGCTCGATTTGCCGGATTTTCCCGAGGAGGCGCGGACCGAACAAAATCGCGTGCATGGGTGTCAGAGCAATGTCTGGCTGATTGCCAATCTCAAGCGAAATGACCCGCCGACCGTGGAGATCATGGCCGATAGCGACTCAATGATCGTCAAAGGGTTGATTGCGGTGTTGTTGGCTGCCTATTCCGGCCGCACGCCGCGCGAGATTCTCGACACCGATATCAAGCAGTTGTTCTCGAAACTGGGGCTCGATCGGCATTTGAGCCCGCAACGGCGCAACGGGTTGTTCGGCATGGTGCAGCGAATTCGGCTTCTGGCGGAACAGGCGGCTTGATCCGCGACGGCGGCGGTCAATCGTCCGCGCAACTTCGCGCGGGGAAGAAACATGTCACAAATGATGACGCCCAAAACGCTCGATATCGACGCCGTCCGTGCCGGCTTTCCGATTCTGCAGAAGCCGCTCCCCAAGGGGCGGCAGCTGGTGTATCTCGATACCGCCGCCTCCGCGCAGAAGCCGCAGTGCGTGATCGACAAGGAAGTCGAGTGTTACGAGAACTTCTACGCCAACGCCTATCGCGGCAACTACTATCTTGGCGAGTTGGTTGACGAAGCGATCGACAGCTCGCGCCGCAAGGTGCAGGAATTTGTGGGAGCCGCCGAACCGGAAGAGATCATCTTCACCGGCGGCACGACGATGTCGATCAATCTCGTGGCGAACGGCTGGGGGAGAAAGTTTCTGAAAGCGGGGGACGAGATCGTCCTCAACGTGATGGAGCACCACGCCAATCTGGTTCCGTGGCAGCAGATCGCGGCGGAACGGGGTGCGGTGTTGAAGTTCATCCCGCTCACTGAGGACGGTCGGCTAGACCTCGCGAAACTCGACGAGACGCTCTCTGAGAAGACGCGCATTATCGCCGTGACGGCGATGTCGAACGTGCTGGCGACCATCAACCCGATTGCCGAGATCGCCGCCAAGGCGCGTGAACGCGGATCACTGATTCTCGTCGATGCGGCCCAAAGCGTGCCTCATATACCGACAAACGTGAGGAACCCGCAGATCGACTTCCTCGCGTTTTCAGGACACAAGCTGTACGGACCGAGCGGCATTGGTGTGTTGTACGGACGACGCGAGTTGCTCGAAGCGATGAACCCGTTTCTTTGCGGTGGGCACATGATTCAGCAGGTGTTTCGCGATCGCTCGACCTGGGCCGAGCTCCCCGCGAAATTCGAGGCGGGCACAATGCCGATCGCGCAAGCGGTCGCACTCGGTACCGCGATCGACTACGTCACTGGCCTTGGATTGGATGCGATTCATGATCACGAACAGAAGCTGCTTCATCGCGCGCACGAGCGACTTAACGAAATCCCGGGGCTGCGCATCGTCGGTCCCGCTCCGGAGCACAAAGGGGCGATCGTCAGCTTCACCATCGAAAAGATGCACCCGCAGGATTTGTCGCTGATGGTCGACCGGAAGGGAATCGCCGTGCGTCATGGACACCATTGCACGATGCCGCTGCACGAGCATCTGGGGGTAAATGCCACCACCCGCGCCAGCTTCGGCGTATATAATACGGAAGCGGAAATTGACGCTCTTGTCGATGCCATTCATTTCGCTCGTGAAAAGCTGCGGATCGCCTGAATTCGGCATCTCTCCTGGAATGATGACTGCTCGATGACGACCTCCTTCAACCGAACCGATACGTTTCCCGCGATCCGTCTCAGCAAGCGCTGGCATTGGGCGCAGGGACAGGCCATCAGCTTTCTGATGCAGCAGGCGGTGGAGAATCCGGAGTGTATTTCGCTCGCCGCGGGATTGGTCGATTATTCCAGTTTGCCGGTCGACGAAACGCAACAAGCGCTCGCGAAGCTCCTTTCCAACGACGACCGCGCACGGGGGGCTCTTCAATACGGCACGACCCAAGGAGCGGAGCGACTCAGAAAGCTGCTGCTGGAGCATCTCGCGCGGCTCGAAGGTTGCTCCGTCGCGGAACTCGGCGTCGATGCCAATCAACTGGTGCTCACCACCGGTTCTCAGCAGTTTCTTTCATTAGTCGGTGAGATACTGCTTGATCCGGATGACATCTGCCTTGTCGCCGCGCCGACTTATTTCGTCTTCCTGGGAGTACTCAACGGACTGGGGGCTCGCGCGGTTTCGGTCGCCGCCGATGAAGACGGCATGTGCCCCGACGCGCTCGAAGCGGAGTTGCGCCGGATTGAAGCCGAAGGGGAGCTCGATCGGGTCAAATTGATTTACCTCGTTAGCTACTACGAGAATCCGAGCGGGGTCAGTTTGTCGGCGGCTCGCCGCACGCGAATGATTGAAATTGCCCGAGCCTGGTCAAGAAAACAGCGAATTGTCATCCTCGAAGATGCGGCCTATCGCGAGCTGCGCTACGACGGGCCCGTTCTGCCGAGTACCTGGGGGCTCGATACGAGTCGTGATACAGTCATCATCGCGCAGACCTTCTCGAAGAGCTTTGCCCCGGGGGTTCGGGTCGGCTACGGCGTCGTGCCGCGGGCGCTGGTCGGGCCGCTGTGCGATCGGAAAGGGAACGAAGACTTCGGCTCGGCCAATTTCAATCAGCACCTGATGGCGGACGTCATCGAGCAGGGGCTGTACGACCAACACGTGGCGGAGGTTCGCGCGGCGTATCGCACCAAACGAGATTGCATGCTGCGGGCGATCGACCGCTATTTTGAGGATCTTCCCGGTGTGCACTGGGTGCACCCGCATGGTGGGTTGTATGTTTGGATGACCCTCCCCGAATCGATTCCAACCGGTTTCAACAGCGCGCTGTTTCACCGTGCGTCTCAAATTGAGAAGGTGATGTACGTTCCCGGCGAGTTGTGCCACGCCGGACCGTTGGAAACTCGGCCCCGCCACCAGATGCGGCTTAGCTTCGGAGTGCAGACTCCCGTGGGAATCGAGCAGGGCATCGAGCGGTTGGCGAATGCCGTGCGGCATCAAATGGCATCAATATAGTACGCTCACCTTTGGTTGTGACGTTGTCGAAGACATGAACGATCGTTCCGCACCGCGGTGTTTGCACAATCCGCAAAGTCCCATGGGTTGCAAGGAGCGTTCGTCCAGGATTCCCTGGGAATCGGGCTTCCGCCGGGAAATATCATTCCCAACCTGAATTCAACTCGTCATAATGAAGGGGACTAGGATGTCACAGATCCTGTCGTTCGCGGGCTTCATTCCTCTCGGTTCGCGTCTTCGGAGAAGCGTCATGCTATCGCGCACACGGTCCTTTCGGGGATTCACGCTGATTGAGTTGCTGGTGGTCATGGTGGTTATCGCGGTGCTTGTCGCGATCCTGCTTCCCGCTGTTCAAGCCGCGCGCGAGTCCGCCCGGCGCGGGCAATGCCGCAATAACATCAAACAGATTGTGCAGGCGCTGCACGACTATCACCAGAAGTACCGCCGCTTTCCCTCCGGGTGGATCGGCGTTACCAACCTTCAGCATGACGTCAACGGGATGAGCGGATTCGCCTGGGGCGCGATGATCCTGCCGCAGCTGGAACAGAACAACGTCATGGAGAAGATCAATTTTGAGGAAAGGGTATCGAGCCCGGCCAATTCCGTGGGACGGGGACAGGTAATTAACACCTTCATCTGCCCGTCCGATTTCCCTTCGGTCACGGCCGTTTGGAATATTGATCTCGAGCCTCCCAAGGTGAATCCCGATTTGCCGACGTTTCTCCCTCTGGCAAATTACGTTGGCTGTTATGGAAACACTGACTTGCATCAGTGTGAGGATGACCCTGTCGGCTCCCAATGCGTGGGCAACGGGTGTTTTTATCTCAACAGCAGCGTGAAGCTCGACACGATCAACTCCAAGGATGGGACATCAACAACGCTGCTGATTGGCGAACGTAAGACCGACGAAAAACAGACTCCCAAGTGGTATTCCACTTGGATCGGCGCGGCGCCAGGGGGTGTCGAGGCCTTTGCCCGTGTTTTGGGTACGACCGATCATCGCCCCAACAGCACGGAGCACATTGAGGACTTCAGCAGTGCCCACGGCGAGGGCATCCACGCCGGCATCGCCGACGGTGCCGTGAGATTCCTCGCGAATGACATCGATCCGACCATCTACAAAGGGCTCGGCTCCATCGACGGCAATGAAGTCATCACCGACTTCTAGCAGGCGCTGTACGATCCCGTGACACGGAAGAAGGGGCTCTAAACCGATGCCCCTGCGGTCGTCCGTTCGTCGCGCGGTCGGCCTGAAGATTGAGGCCATCGGTACCGGCCGCGTCGGCGTACGCCAATGGGTGCTTATTCGATCGTTAGCGATCCCCCTAAGCTTCCCAGTTTTTCTGTCTTTTGGCGGCGCGTCATTTCAGGGTCGTTTTCGCCCGGAAGTCCCTGAGCAGGACCATCTTTCGGCTGAATGGTCCGGGCCGCTTATCACGATAATAAGGGTTAGGGTGACTGCGCACCCACAAGTCGCAGGCCGTTCCTGCTGTTCAATTCTCTTGGAAAAAGTGTATGAGTCCCTGCCAGTCGTGCCATGCCGGTTGTTGCCGCTCATTTGCGGTGCCGGTGACCGGTGCGGACATCCTGCGGATCGAGAAGTCGCTGAACTTATCTTTCTGGGAATTTACTTGTCGTTGGGCCGACCCACACGGGCGGATCGCTCGTAACTACGCGCCGCACTTTTATTTTCAGGATGAACCGCGGACTCCCTTTGTGATCTGTCTGCTGCACGTGGACAGCCACTATCTCAAGGGGACCACGAAGTGCCGTTTTTTAACGGAGTGCGCTCCCAACGAGGAGCATCCGCTCGGCGTCGCGCGGTGCGGAATCTACAACCAACGGCCAGCTGCCTGCAGGGCATTTCCGACCAAATTGAACCAGACGGGTGAACTGGCGGTGATTCATTCCATTCCCGAGCGTGGGCGTTCCGGGACAGATCCTGCGTACGAGCTTTGTCCGCGCGAGTGGGAGCCGGCCGACCTCGATCCGCTCTCCACCATGCAAGAGCTTGTGGTCGCGAAATACGAAATGCAGTTCTTCGCGCAACTCGCGACGCTTTGGAACGGTGCACCCAAAGCATGGGAAATCTTCCCGGAGTTTCTGCACGCCGTCTATTCCAGAAGGGTGCTCAAGGAACCGCCGGCCGACACAACCGAATTGCCGGTCTCGATTCCTATGTACCGTCCTGACCGCGACGCCGCACGTCGCGCGGCGTAACAGCGAATCAAACGACCGACGCCTGTCTTCAGGTGTTTGCAGTCGGCCCGCTCGAATGGTCGCACATCTTCGCGGATGATGCACCAACGCGCGTTCCAGAGCGCTGCGGAATCTCCTGTTTCATTCCGCGGCCTATTTTGATTTTTCTTCGGGAGTTCTGTCGGATTGCTTTGACGAATCGACCGGAGCTGCGGCTGGTTGAGTATTTTCCGAGGACGCGCCAGCGGAACTCTCCGGTGTGCTTTCCGCCGAAGTCAATGGAGCGAGGGGTGTCCCTTCCGTGGTGGCATCCAACTCTAAAGGCTCCTCAGCATCTTTGGGCAACTCGGCCGGTTTGGCGGTCTTGCTCTCCGCAAAACTTTGCTGAATTGAGACGGCGTGCTCGACTGCTTGTCGTCCTTCATCCGCGCGGCCGGCCAACTGCAGAGCCTTGCCGTGCTTCATGTACGCTTCCGCGACCAAGCTATCCAGCCGTTTACATCGCTCATAGTCGGCGATTGCATTGGGATAGTCGCCAGCTTTCAAATATGCGTCTCCGCGAAGCGAGAATCCCTCGTATCCCTGCTGAATTTGCAATGCGTCGTTGCAATCCTTAATGGCCAAGTCGGTTTCTCCCCGACGCAGCCGGACGCCGGCACGGCCCAAATAGGCATCGGCCAATTTCGGATTGAGCTGCAGTGCCCGATCGAAATTGGGGAGCGCGTTCTTGTCATCTTCGGTCCCCGCGAAGTACTTGCCTCGTTCGAGATACAGATCCGCATCTTTGGGGTTCCGCATGATCCGCGCATTCAGCGCCGAGAGTTGCAGAAGCTGTTTGATCTTTGACGCATCCGCTTGCGCTTCGGCGAAGCGCTTCATTCGCTTGTAGGTTCGGCGGCGAATTTCAAACAGCGTCGGATTGTTCGGATCACGCACAATTGCGTTCGTGAAATCTCCCAAGGCTTCGTCCAGGTGCCCTGCGTCATAGTGAATCAAGCCCCGGTTGTAATACGATTTTTGTGATTTGCCGTCGAGTGAGATGGCGTGGTCGAGGTCGGCCAGCGCCTCTTTGATGCGGTCCGCCTTTTGATAAGCGACTCCCCGATTGTTGTAAGCATCGACATACTTGGGATTGAGCTCGATCGCCTTGTTGAATTCCTCAATGGCCTGATCGCCTTTCCCGGTTGCCAACAGCAGCAGGCCCCGGTTGTTGTAGGGTTCAGGATATTTCGGATCGAGCTTCGTGGCCGCGTTAAAATCCTGCATCGCGATCGTTGTTCGCCGCCGGTTTAACAAAAAGAACCCCTTCGCGTTGTAGTAGCGGGGGTTCTGCGGAGCCAGGCGAATCGCCGTGCTGAAGTCAGCGATGGCGTTGGCGTCCATCTTCGTCACGGCATTCAGTTGTGCTCTGAGGAAGAAGGCCTCGGCGCACTCCGGATCGTCACCGATCACTTGGCCAAGGATATCCACCGCGCGTCGGTAATTTCCCGACTTGATCGCCGCGTGCGCGGTTTCGAGAGCGGCCCGGACCTTCGGATCGGCGACATGGGTTCCGGGGGCTACATCCGCGGTCGCTCCGGTAGTCGTCGACGTGGCATTTGCTGCCGTGCTTGTCTGCTGACCGGGGGTGGAGGCATTGGAATCAGACGTGTTGGTCGCCGATCCGCAGCCACAGACGAACAACAGCAATCCCCAAGGCAACAGCCGGCGCATGTTCAAACCTCCGTCTTCGACGGGACAGATCGGGCGAAAAATCGGCGTGGGAATCAGATCGTGATGGGAAATTCGGCAGGATGAGGGGGAACTTGTAACGGGCTCGAAAAACCGTGTCAATCCCGGTCTACAGCGGTCCACTACCGACTCGTCCCGCCTACTGGGTTGGCGTCCCGGTTTCTTCTCATCTAAAATTGGGCATTCAACGCCGTTTCGTAGACGGATGTCATCTATCATCTCCTTTCGGTTGAAAAAGGGACGCGAATTGGAAATCCCGCGCAACCCCACGCGGCCTGTGAAAATCGGCACGGTCACCATCGGCGCCGGCCATCCGGTGGCCGTGCAGAGCATGACCGCGACCCGCACCGCCGATATCGATGCGACGCTCGGCCAAGTCCGTTCGCTGCTCGAAGCCGGGGCCGATGTGATCCGGGTCGCCGTCGATAACCGGAAAGAAGCCGACGCTCTGGCCGAGATCAGCCGGCAGACCGACGCGAATCTCTCCGTTGACCTGCAGGAGAACTACCGGCTGGCGGAAGTCGTCGCGCCGCACGTTGCGAAGCTCCGCTATAATCCCGGCCACTTGTACCACCATGAGCGCGAAAAGCCCTGGCAGGAAAAAGTCCGCTACATTGCAGGTGTCGCCGCCGAAAATGACTGCGCCCTGCGGGTTGGCGTGAACTGTGGCTCGGTCGATCCCGACAAGCTCTCCCGCTACGAACCGGGCGACTCGATCTCGCCGATGCTCGAGAGTGCTCTCGATCACTGCGAGTTTCTCGATTCGATCGGCTTCACGCGGTATTGCGTCTCGCTGAAAGATTCCGATCCGCGAAAGGTGATCGAGGTCAACCGCCGTTTCGCCGAGGAACGTCCCGACGTGCCGCTGCATCTTGGCG
>CAZVJA010000055.1:0-27376 GCA_964626885.1 uncultured Planctomycetaceae bacterium
TCCGCCGACGAACCCGCCGGCAAGGAGAAGGCGAAGGATGTGATGATTGAGGACATTACCTTGTCGATCCCCGCCGGGTGGGAGCAGAAGCCGCCGTCAAATCGGCTGCGGCTGGCGCAATTCGACATTCCCAAAGCGGAGGGAGACGCCGAAGGGGCGGAGCTGGTGGTCTCAATGGCCGGCGGCAGCGTACAGGCGAACGTCGATCGCTGGATCGCGCAATTCCAGCGGGAAGAGCGAAAAGTGAAGGTGACGGAAGGGAAATGCCCACAGGGGGATTACATCTTCGTGGACATCACGGGAACCTATAAGCAGCCCATCGGCCCGCCGATTGCCGGCAAGTACAAGGATCTCCCAAACGCCCGGATGCTGGGAGTGATTCTGAACGTCAAAGGGAAAGGGAACTACTTCCTGAAGCTGGCCGGTCCAAACAAGACAGTCTCTGCGGCGGGGGCACAACTTCGCACGTCGTTCGGGGGCAATGAAAAAGAGGAGCAGGATCACAAGCCGGGCGGGGCGACTTGATCGCGCTTGCAACCTCGATTCTCCGTAGATCACTCCAGGTTCAGTTTCATCGGGGCAGACATGGCGGGCGATCATCGCTTCACGCGACGCGAGTTCCTCGGCAGCGCGATGCTGTGCGCCGCCGGCGCTGTGTCGGGAAGTCTGCTCCAGCAGAGCAACGCTGCGGAGCCAAAGGGAGGAGTCGATTGGCCGATCGGCTGTTTCAATCGTCCCTGGGGTGCGTTTGAGTACGACCAGGCGCTCGATGGAATTGCTCAATCCGGGTTTCGTTTGACCGGGCTGCTCGGCGACCACGGCGGCAGAAACGTGTTGCAGCCGGATTTGACTCCCGAGATGTTGGTTGCATTCCGCGAGCGCATTCGGTTACACGGCCTGACGTTGAATATCGTATGGTTGCGCACCCGGCACGATGTTTCGGTGGATGAAAGCCTCCAGAATGCGCGTCGGCAGATCGACAACGCCCATCGACTGGGGGCGAAGTTTCTGTTCTCGATGGGCATCGATCAGCCGGCATTGTTTGAGCATTACTACCGCGTGATGGCGGACGCTTCCGCATATGCGGAGGACCAGGGGATGCAGGTGGTGATGAAGCCGCATGGAGGATGCTCCGCGTCGGCCGACGAGATGCTCCGCACGGTCGAACGCGTGAACCACAAGAACTTCCGGCTGTGGTACGACGCGGGGAACATTGTTCATTACACGGGCAAAGATCCGGTGGCGGATGTTGCCCGCGTCGCGCACCTGGTGACCGGTTTTTGCGCCAAGGACTGCGCGAAGCGCGGCGGCGACGTGATGTTGCAGTTCGGTGAGGGGAGTGTCGACTTCCGAGGAGTCTTCTCGCAATTGAAGAAAGTCGGTTTCCAGGGGCCGGTGATGGTCGAATGTTGCCGCGGCGGCAGCCTGAAGGAGATCGCTGGGAACGCGGGCGCCAACCGTGAGTACCTGGAGCGTCTTCTGAGGTCTCTGTAAGCGCTGTCCTGCTCGGCAATGATTCTGCCTCAGCACCTGCGAAGGTCGAAGCAAGGTGTGGTTACCGGGTCGAGTCGTCAAGTACAGGGTTTCGGCTTCCAGTTCGGGATTTCGAGCGAAACCTTGCCCGTACTTCGGGGTTTAATCCAGAAGTCGCGCCCTGCTGGACGCATACCCGTGCGTACCGCCGCCGAGATGGGGAAACTGCATGATGATCCGACAACTATCCGTCGCCGCAATGCTGCTTTCGCTACTGCCGATTTCGTGGATTTGCGCGCACGAGGGGTCCGGGAGTCCACATCATCACGATACCGGTGAGAGCGGAACGGATTTGAAGCATGTCCGCATCACTGTTCGCGACGACTTCCGGTACATCGAGTCTGATGGTCTGCCGGGGCACTCCACCGGCCGTTTTCCGAATCGCGGCAATCCGAATTCGATCCGTTCGCAGCGTTACGAGTTTCGCGTTCCGCTTCATCCCACTTCGCTGGAAACGCCTGTTCCGATTCGTCACCAGCCCTTCGGCGTGGCGCTCAACGGCGTCGTCTTCGATCCTGGAACCGCGGAATTTTGGCACAATGATCCGCGCAGCGGCTGGAACTACGACGCATTTTCGGGAAAGCTCAACCTCGGCCTTGATACGAACAACGCGCACGTGCAGCCCAACGGCGCGTATCACTATCATGGGATTCCGACGGGATTGATTCGGATGTTGGGAGGTAATGATAAAAGGATGCTTCTGGTCGGATACGCCGCCGACGGATTTCCGATCTATGCCCCCAGATGCCATAAGGATGCGAACGATTCCCACAGCGAGTTGGACAAAATGAAGTCCAGCTACAGGCTGAAGAATGGGGTCCGTAGTGGTGAACCCGGGGGAAAATTCGACGGCACCTTCGTGGAAGACTGGGAGTACGTGGCCGGCTCTGGGAACCTGGATGAGTGCAACGGAAGAACCGGTGTGACTCCTGAGTATCCGGACGGAACTTACTATTATGTGCTGACCGAGGAGTTTCCGTTCATCCCGCGTTTGTTCCGCGGCGGACCAGACGCAAGTTTTGAGCGTCACGGTCCTCCCGGAGGGGGCCCTCCGCGCGGCCGGCCTCCTCGCAACCGCAGGGCTCCCGTCCCTGGTGGTTGATGATGTTCCCCAGGAAAAACCTGGCTCCTGTCTCGACAATCTGGCGGCTGGAAGTCCGTTGAAAAATGCACAGACAAGAATGTCCGTGCTCCAGAAATACGACAAATCCCCTGCGTTGGGGGCCAGACATTCCTGTCTGGCGCAACTGACTCCATTTTTCAACGGGCTGCCAGAGGCGTTCTCTCGAAGTACACGGGGGAAGATGGCAAATAACCATTTGGCTGTTCGTCAATCGACGATGTCATAAACCACATGGAGTGCCGCTGAAAACGGAATCGCGCGTATCTCCTCGGGATTGCCATCTCCCGCCGCTTCGTTGGCCTTCTCTCCGTTTTCAGAACCCGCGGTTGAAGAAGCGGCTCCGTACAGTTGCGCGATCGCGCCGTAAAATTGCGTCGTCGAGTCGTCGCTCGTAGCGGTTTCGGACGCTGATCTCACTTTGCCGACTTTAACGCCGAGCAGGGCCGCGAGGCGATCGGCTTTTGTACGGGCGTCTTTCGCGGCGAGTTCCAGCGCTTTTTGACTCGCAGCTTCCGACTGCATCACGCGAAAGCGCAACATGGAGTTGTTTCCGTAGTTGTTGGAGAAGTCGAAGTCGACCCCCATATTGGCGTAAGAATAGGCTGAGGAAGCCGAGCCGACGATGAGCGCGGCATCCTTCGCGGCATCGATGATTTTAACGAGGCTTTCTGAAAGCTGTTCCCGATTGAGCTTGTCGATTCCTTCCAGCCGTAGGATCACTTTCTCATGAAAGACCACATGGCTGACGAGCGGCGTCTCTCCCTCCTGACCGGAGAGGATCATCTGAGCCTGTTGGGCGCTGTTGGGGGAGTTAACGTTTCTCTGTGACGATCGAAATTTCAACCCGTCAATCTTCAGGTTTTGAATCGTCTCCTCCGCGCGGCGTCGGTTATCACGTAGCTGCTTTAACGCGTCAGCAGCAAGTTCCGCCTGCCCGATCACGATTCCATCTAACTCAAGTACATCGGGACGAACTCTCACCGTTCCCATCCCGGTGACTGACAATGTTTTTCCATCGTCCCCCCGGGCGGTTGCCGCGGCTGCGAGAACAATCATCCAGAAATACTTCGGGAATATCCGCGTGTAACGGCAGCGGGGTTTTGGCAGGGACATATCGAGAATCCTTGATTTCAATGGAAGATCGAAGCTTGGTGCTTTACATCGCAGAACTGGTAGTGCAAGGGATTGGAATTGAACGCGTCCTCATCATAGCCTGCGGTTCAAGAATTCGCTCTTCATTTTTCGTCGTTTGAGAGTCATTGCGGGCGTTATGTAGATACAATGGCGCGATCGAGATTGCCATTGCATTGCGGCCGGCAGCGGCCGCGACACGGAAAAGCTTTTCAGAATCTCGCTCCTGCTAATGGTGGAATAACTTGCGGCCATGCGCATCGCCCTCGGTTCAGATCACGCCGGATATCGGTATAAAGAAATCATCAAGCAGCATTTGCTGCAATCCGGGCATGAGCCGCAAGATTTCGGCACTTACAGTCTCGATTCCGTCGATTACCCGGATTTCGTCCGACCAGCGGCGGAGGCGGTTGCCAGTGGAGTTTGCGATCGGGGCATTGTGCTGGGGGGCTCGGGCAACGGCGAGGCGATCGCTGCCAACAGGGTGCCGGGTGTGCGCTGTGCCGTTTGCTGGAACGTCGATACCGCCCGGCTGGCGCGGCTGCACAACGATGCGAACGTCATCTCGCTCGGGGAGCGGATGATGGACCCCGCGACGGCATTAGCCATTGTTGATATGTGGCTGGTGACTCCCTTTGAGGGGGGACGCCACGCTCGCCGAATCGCGAAGATCGACGGGATAGTTGAGAGTTGAGAGTCGGAAGGGAAGAAAGTTCAATATCTAATGATGAATGTCTCATGTCAGCAAAGTGGAATTTAGCAGAACAGCCGCTCGCGGCTTAGCTGCTTTTCGTGACCCTTTGTTCTCCTGAAGCCCGAAGTCTGATCACCTGAAACCCATCTCTTTTGAACTCGGACAATCCATGACCCATCCTTGGCACGACGTTATCCCCGGCGAAAATCTCCCGCAGGAATTCACCACGATCATCGAAATTCCAATGGGATCGAACGTCAAGTACGAACTCGACAAACAGACGGGACTGCTCCGTCTCGACCGCGTGTTGTATTCCGCGGTGCACTATCCCGCGAACTACGGCTTCATTCCGCAGACGCTCGCGGAAGACGACGATCCGCTCGATGTGCTCGTGCTCTGTCAGGAACCGGTTGCTCCGCTAACCCTGGTCGAAGCGCGGTCCATCGGCTTGATGACCATGATCGACAGCGGCAAGAGAGACCACAAGATCCTCGCCGTGGCAATTGGTGACCCGGAGTACAACGGCTTCCGGGATGCCAGTGAACTCCCCCCGCATCGGCTGGCGACCCTTCGAAGGTTCTTTCAGGATTACAAGCAACTCGAGGGGAAGGCGGTTGAGGTCGACGAGTTCCAACCCGCCGCCTTCAGCACGCAGATCATCCAGAATGCTCTCGAACAGTACAGCCTGCTCCGCCGCCGCGGTTTCGGTACCTGATTTTCGCCGATTCCCTGATCCCTGTCCCAAAAAATCGCCAAGATTCGGCCGGGTCGAGCGAATAGCTCTCCGTCGATCGGTTTCTTACGGTGTTTACGGGGAGGCGGAAAATGTTGTCCTTGTTGGGAAATATTTTGTGGTTGATTTGCGGCGGGCTGCTCTCGGGCATCGGGCATGTGCTGGGGGGAGTGGCGCTCTGCTTGACGATTATCGGCATCCCGTTCGGATTTCAGGAAATCAAGATCGGTCTGGCGACGTTCGCTCCTTTCGGCATGGAACTGGTCACAGCCGAGCACGCCGACACACCCGTCATGATTCTGCTGAATGTCATCTGGCTGGTGGTGTGGGGCTGGGTGCTGGGGTTTCATCACTTAATTTGGACGCTGCTGCTGGGAATCACGGTGATCGGCATTCCCTTCGCCCTGCAGCATCTGAAGCTGATCCCGTTGTCGCTTTGGCCCTTTGGCCGCGACTTGGTGCCAATGCATCACTGAACAACGCGAACTGTGCTATTCATTCGCGCGGCTTGGTGCTTCATCAGGCAACCGGCTTCAAAAGTCAACCACGACGTCGCTTGCTTCGCGCGTTAACAGAAAGCCGAACAGGTTCACGTCAGTTTCATTGCCGATGAACCGGACGTGTCCGTCGACGAAGAGGAATTGCACGCCGCCGGCGTGCCGGCTGGAAAACTGAAATCGCCTCTCACAACTGCTGGAGCAGCTTGTCGCCGGCGGATTCATTCCCGGGACCGCACAGCCCGACTGGCAGCGCCACCAGCGAAGCACTGACCGGGCAAATCCCTGACTCCCGCCGCCGCCTCCTCCCCCGCCGCTATTATTGGCTCCCCGCGCCCAGCCACCGACATCGTATGCGAGTTCGCCGACTGCAATGGTCGAGGACGTGCCGTCGGAGATATCTCGCATCTGGATGCTGGAGATTGGATACAACACGCCGTTGTCGTCGCCAGGGAGTGTCCCCGCATTGCCGGCGTAATGTCCCGTACCGTAGCGGTTGGCGACGATCTCATCACTTTGCGAAGGACATCGAAAGACTGCAAGTGATGTCGCGACCGCTTGGATGTTCTTCGCGTGGTCGAAACGGTAATTGTAGTCGTACAGCGCCTGCAGATTTCCCTGCTCGAAGTACGGGAGCGACAAGGCCTGCCAGGTGTGCAGCAAATGATTTTGAGCGGTGCTCCCGCTTGTACCCAGCACTCCCGGCGGAAAGACGCGCAAGGCCTCCTGATAGTTTGCGAGAGCAATCCCGATCTGGTGCAGGTTATTCTGGCAGGTCATGCGGCGTGCGGCCTCGCGGGCCGACTGGACCGCCGGCAACAACAGAGAAACGAGCACCGCGATGATCGCCATCACAACCAGAAGTTCGATCAACGTGAAACCGGACTTCATTTTTGAGTTGTTCATTTAAGCTTCACCGCCCTCCAGATGCCTTCGGATGGATCGACGAACAGCATGATCCGGCCTTGTCGAATGTTGGGTCGCAGGTGCTTGCCGACGTCGACCGCCCCGGCCGTGACAGGTTCCCTCGAATCGAGACGCTGTACCTCGATGCCCCGTTCGTGGATGGCCCCAATGTCCGTGCTGCCCGAAAGATCGTCGGGCCATTGACCAAGTTGCACGACCCTCCCATCATCATTTCCAGCCGCCAGCCCGACGGCCGCTAACGCACCGATCACGCCGCCGTTCGTGCCGCCAAGTCCTTCCAGATGGATCCCCGCACGCGCCGCGAGCGCCATGGCGGCCGCTTGATCGATCATCTCGCGCTGGCACCGTCGGCCGAACTCGATGACTTCCTCGGATATGGTGCGAGCCACGCACAGGCCGGGATCACTCCCCATGACAAACCAGTCCTGCATCACCGCTCGACACTCATCTCTTAAAAAGTCGATGTCCTCAGGGTGATGACTTTCGAGCCTCAGCGAGGCGGAGCCGTTCTTCGACGTGCATGGGACGCGGGGATCTTCCAACAATTGATGCCGGACGATGCGGAGACAGCGGCAACGTTCCGCGACTCGTGCCGCAATCGCCCGGGCGAGCTGGTTCGTCCCGGGCGAGTCGAGAGTGTCGGTATCATCAATGCCGACGAGAATCATGGATTCGTCTCTCATGAGATGCGGCCGCTTCAGACGTCGAGTGGTTGTTCAGATCGCGGATTTCGCGGGGAGATCTGGAACCAGACGAACGCGCTGAGGAGCCCGGCCAGTGCGCCGCAGAGCGGGTAACTGATCGTCGCCGGGCCGATCCACATCTCGAACAGCCGCTCCCCGCCGAGATGACTGGAGCCGAGTTTCGAGGCACCCCGCACAACGAACGCCGCCATGTTGCTCAGCAAGCCTGCCGCGGCGAAGGCGAGAAAAATCGACTGGCCGCGTTTCGCGCGTGAAAGCGCGGCATCAAGCAGCGGGCCGGTGAGGGTCAAACTGGTGAGCGCTCCCAGCCCGGCGTCGCCGAAGCCAAGGGATTGCATCAACAGTGCGGATGTGAGCGCCGTGGCCCCCATGAACGAGCCCGCACGTCTGCGGGGAACGAGTCCCAGGCCGCACACCAGTGGAAATACGCTGCGAAAAACAGCGCTCCCAGGGATCCGCAGGTTCATGTCGATCAGGACCGTGGCGACGGTCGCCGCAAAACCGGCCAGCCCGAGAATCCCCAGATCGATCGCGTGCCATCTCGCATCGCGTTGCATCAGACGAAATGGGGCGACACGGCAATGTTCGTGCAATCCGTCGTGAAGCGGAAGCAGCAGTTCCATCATGAGGCACCACCCGATGGGGAGAAACGATCCGACGGCAGATGCAGGCGGCATCGCCGTATACGAGTCTACCCAAATGGCATGCGCATGCCAATAGAGTGGCGGGCCACCGCCGTGTTACCACGGCACAGTCAGATTTATCGAACGGGCGAGCGTTTCGAGTTGCCCCACGTGGTCGCGATGCATGGGGATGCCGTCCCGGTGCCAGCGTTCGGCGCGCTCCGTTTCCAGTTCGCCCGGCAGGCGGACCTTGTCGAACCCTTCGGCCGGCGCCAGCGCGCGGATGTCCCGCATGGTTCCTTCCAGCTCCGCGTAAAACGTCTCGATGTCGACGAATTTCGAGACGTCGATCACGTAAAAGAAATGCTCCGAACCGTCGGCCGCCACCGCCCAGCCTTTGTGCAGCGGCATTCGGGCTCCGACGAGAGGGCCAGCCAGTACCGATGACAAAAACGCCAGTCCATATCCTCGTGCACCAGCAAACGGCAGCAGAGTTTTTGCCGCTTTGGGATCGCAGGTCGGGCGTCCTTCGGCGTCGAGAGCCCAGCCTTCGGGGATCGGCCGCCCATAGAGGCCGAGACTTTCGACCTTCCCCCACGACGAGACGGCGCAGGCGGCGTCGAGAATGAACGGCGGACCGTTGCGAGTCGGCGCTCCCCAGGCGAAGGCATTGTTCGCCGTCGCGGGAGTGCGGCTGCCGTAGGCCGCGACCGTCGCCGGGCCGGTGCTGGTGGTATTGAAGCTGATCATGCCGGCGTTCGCGGCCATCAGCGCATAGACCGAGGCGGCACCGTAATGCTGGCTGTGTCGAATCGCGACCGTACCGGTACCGACCTGCTTCGCTTTCTCGATCGCCAATTGCATTCCCTTCGTGGCGGCGACATGCCCGAGCCCCTTTCCACCGTCGAGGACTGCGATCGCGGGGGTGTCGACGACCGTCAGCACCGTCGCTCGCGGATCGATATCGCCGGCGTCCATCGCGGCGAGATATCGTCCTATGGCTCGGCTGCCGTGCGAATGAATGCCGCGCAGGTCGGCTTCGATCAGCCGCGCGGCGCCGATCTCCGCTTCGGCCGCATACATTCCCTTGGCGACGAGCATCTGCACCATCAAATCGGCCAGAGCCTTCGCGGGGACAACAATTTCCTGGGTGGGATCAATCGGGATATCGAGGGTGTTGGTCATGGTGTTGTGTGAAATTCCGCGGGGGGTGAGACATTCGCGAATCGGAATCAGCGAATTGGGAAGACAAACTTTAGGTGCCAGACTTCGGGCTTCAGGCATTGCGGATTTCGGATCGCGAATTGCGGATTGCTGACTCCGGACTCCGGGCTCGGGACTCTTTTTCTTTCCATCCTCCATCCTCAACAACTTCCGATATTGACGGGCAAGCCGACCGCTCTACACCTCTACAGTCTGATACAGCTCCGGGATGGTCGGATCTTCATCACAAAAGTCGTGGAGGATTCCGGCGAGGGCTTGCGCCGAGGCCGGTTCGCCGTGCACGATGAACGCTTGTCCGATGCCGCGGTCTTTTGCCATGTGTTCGAACCACCACTTGAAGTCGTTGGCATCGGCGTGAGCGGAGAGCCCGTTCAGCGTGACGACTTTGGCCTTCAGCGGCAAGAGCTTGTCGAAGATCTGGACCTTCTCGCGGCGTTCGACCAGCCGGCGGCCGAGGGTATGCTGCGCCTGAAAGCCGATGATGAGGATGATATTGCGGCTATCCGAGAGCGCATGCTTCAGGTGGTGTCGGACCCGCCCGCTTTCGCACATGCCGCTGGCGGAAATCACGACAAACGGTCCGGTGCGGCGGTTCAGAGCGGCGCTTTCTTGTGAAGATTGGGTATAGGTCAGGCCGGGAAAACTGAACAGGTCATTGTCATGCTGTAAGGTTCGCCACGCTTCCGCGTCCATCAAGTCTCCGTGGTTGCGGTAGATTTCGGTGATGCGGTTGGCTAACGGACTATCGACAAACACCGGGATGTCGGGCAGTTTTCCTTCCCGCGCGAGCTCATTGAGAAAATAGACGACGTTCTGAGTCCGCCCGAGACTGAATGCGGGGATGATCACCCGTCCTTCCGAAGCGACAGCCTCTTGCAGAATCTTCAGAAGCTCCTGCTTGAGATCTTGGGAGGGAGGGTGCAGACGGTTGCCGTAGGTCGATTCGGTGATCAATACGTCACAACCGTCGATAAGCTGCGGATTACGTAACAGTGGGAGATCGCGTCGGCCGAGATCGCCGGTGAAGACCACCCGGCGCATTTCCCCTTTGTCTTGAATCTGCATTTCACAGATCGCGGAGCCGAGGATGTGTCCCGCATCGGAGAACCGCAGGCGGAACTCGGGGGAGAGTTCATGCCATTGGCCATAGTCGAGAGTCTCGAACAGTTTTATCGCCCCGCGTACGTGCTCCTCGTCATAGAGCGGCTCGACCGGCGGATGCCCGGGAGAAAGATGCTTGCGGATATACCGCGCATCCTCTTCCTGAATATGCACCGCGTCGCGGAGCATTGCGGCAGCGACATCGGCGGTGGCATCGGTGCAGAAGATCGGCCCGCGGAACCCCGCGCGAAACAATCCGGGCAAATTGCCGCAGTGGTCGATATGTGCGTGCGAGAGAATTACGCCATCCAGTTTTCGCGGTTCGCAGCGGAACTGGTTGTTCTTCTGCCAGGCTTCGACCCGGTGCCCTTGAAAGAGCCCGCAGTCCAGCAGGATGCGGAGATGTTCCGTTTCGAGGAGGTGCTGGCTGCCGGTCACTTCGCCGGCCGCTCCGAGAAAGGTGATCTTCATCGCATGCTCGACAGAAAGACTCGTGTTGAGAAAGTATGGCGATTGTTCCGTTTCCGGCGGGATCTATCAGTTCTGGGGAGGCATTATTCTAGGCGAGCCGTTCTGAGGGAAGAACTGTACGGAGAGCGGCACAATCGGGGTATCGAATTTGGAGAGCGGCTCTCCAAATTCGGAACTCGCTCGACGGAATCGGCACCATTCTCCCATCTCGCTCAACTTGCGACGGTCGTCGTGAGGGGCGAGGGTTGTTCTTTCCGTTCTGTTTCGACGTTTGCCGGGACGGGAACCGGATTAGAAACAGCAAACGAATGCAAAATCAGCATGATGGCGCCGGTCACCAGGAACGAGTCGGCGAAGTTGAAGATCGGAAAATGGTACCCGCCGAACGTAAAGAACAGAAAGTCGCGCACGGCCCGAATCGGCTGTCCGGCCGCGTCAGTACAGCCGTGCAGGCCGATGCGGTCACAAAGATTTCCGAGGGTTCCGGCCAGAATCAGCGATAGTGAGACTGTCAGCCACCAGCTGATCGCGGCGCGGTGGCCGAACAGCCAATAGACGACTGCCAAAACAGCCAGCACACTGAAGCAGGCGAACAGCCAGGTATGCTTCGGGCCGATGCCCCAGAGAGCCCCGGGGTTAAAGTTCGGGAACAGGCGGAACTTCGTCCAGCCGTTGAGATAGGGAATGCTGGCGCCGTGTGTTCCGGGGGGGGCATCGAAGATGACATGCTTACCCGGAACGACAACGATTTGGCGGTCGAGATCAGAATACCCCAAATCGGCAAAGACAGCCGATTTGGAATACAAATCCCACGCGAGCCCCGAAGAGGCCACTAATAGAAAACAGACATACCGGCTGACTGGGACCGAAGTCATAGCGACAATTCTTCGCGCTTCCGTTCGCATGCGACACAGTTCCGGGCATAAGGAATTGCCTTTAGCCGCGTCTTAGGGATCAGAGCCTTGGAAGAAGTCTTGCCTTCTTCGAGACACCGCTCGCAGGCTCCGTAAGTGCCGTCCTCAATCCGTTGCAGGGCGGCGTGAATTTCATCAAGAACTTCCTGATCGCTCTCGACCACCCGCAGTGAGAAGTCCTGCTCGTAAGTCTGTGTGCCGAGTTCGGCGATATGTGTCGGACTCTTTGAATCTCCGCCGCCGTCGTTTCGGTCGAGAGCTTCGTCCGTAAGACGCTGCACGTCGCCGCGCAATCGAGCCTGAAGGGAGAGGAGAATCTGTTTGAACTCAGCTAACTCGGCCTTTTTGAGCATTCTGAGAATTCTCGTTACGGGGCTTTGAGGGGGCGGAGAGTTGCAAAGACCGGTCATTATGCGGTCGCTTGGCGATGGGGTCAAGGGGGTTGAAACAGACCCCGTCGTGGCTTTCGCAGTGGCCGCAGGGAGCTTGATTTTCCGAACTCCCCCAGTGTCTCAGTGTGAGTGTTGTGTGCAAAAACTGTTTTATTATAGAGGGTTACGTTGGTTGGAGTATCGTTTTCCGCCAGTGGAATTCGACATCGGACCGGTGCTACAATGCTCGCGACCGATCGGGATGCCGAGCCGGAGGATTCATCCGCCAGCCAGCTGTCGAACTGTTCACAAACTGATCCGCAGGAATCCGAGAACATGCCACCATCGAAGCCCAAAGTTCCCGCTGTCGGCGATAAGGCCCCTGATTTCGAGCTCGACGCTCATCCCGAAGGGCGGATCGGCTTGAAGCAGTTTCTGGGAAAGAAGAATGTCGTCTTGTACTTCTACCCGCGCGACAACACGCCCGGCTGCACCCGCGAAGCCTGTGCATTTCGTGACGAGATCGCGACCTTCGACAAGCGAAAGACCGTCGTGCTGGGAGTCAGCACCGATTCCGCCGCGTCGCACGCGAAGTTCGCCGAAAAGTTCGAGCTGCCGTTCCCATTGCTGTCCGACACCGAGCACAAGGTTTGCGAGAAGTACGGTGTGTGGGTCGAAAAGAACAATTACGGCAAGAAGTATATGGGATTACAGAGAGCGACCTTTCTGATCGACAAGAAAGGGAAAATCGCAGCAGTGTGGCCGAAGGTGAAAGTCGACGGTCACGTGGACGAAGTCAAAGAGGCACTCGCGGAACTCGATTGATCGAACCGCAGACGTTCGCGGGGATGAGCCAAACCGTTCAACGGCTTGTCAAAACGGCAGGTTTTGTACGCCGCGATCGGCAAGCCGTTACGCCGCTTTGCGATCCAGGTTCGGAAGGCGCGGGTGCGGTCCGATCGCCCCGCCGCCGTGTCCATCCCATTGATGCGATTCGACCGCGCTCAGAATCTGCTCGGCGACTTCCAGCGCCTGCAATGCTTGCCGGCCGTCGACGGCCGGCGGCGTTCCTTGTTGCACGCAATCGATGAAGCTGCGCAGCTCCTCGGTGAGCGCGTCGTTGGAGGAAACCGGCACCTGCTCGACCGATAGGAATTTGCCGAAAACGTCCTTCTTCAGTTGATCGATGTTCGCCCCCGGCATTTGGGCCAGTTGTAAGGGGGACCGGCCGAACCGGAGGGCGTCGGAAGGGGAATAGCGGATCACTTCTCGGGAAGTAAAATCGGCGGTGACCGTACCGGTGTGGGACCAGATCTGCATCGCCCGGCGAGCCGTGGGGCAGACGCGGTTCGCCGTGAAATCGGCAATGCAGCCGTTCTCGAACGTGACGCGTGCCTGAACGCAATCTTCATTTCCGCCAAGGATGCAGATTCCGAACGCCTCGACCTTGCGCACCGGCGACCCCGCCAGATTCATCACAAGATCGAGATCATGGATCATCAAATCATGCACAACGCCGATGTCCATCGAACGAAAGGCGTAGTTGCTCAAACGCTCGGCGCGAATGTAACGCGGCGGACCACAGCTGTCACGGGCCGCGAGGAATGCCGGATTGAACCGCTCGACATGTCCCACTTGTAAGGGAATGTTCTTGCTCGCAGCCAACTCCACGAGCTGCCGCGCTTCAGAAAGATTGGATGCCAACGGTTTTTCGACGAGGACCGGAATACCGGCGTTCAGGAATTCGGAAGCGACCGCGAAATGCACCGTCGTGGGAACCGCGATTGAAACGGCATCGACCAAGCCCAGGAGCTCGCGGTGATCGCCAAACCACTGAGAGCCGTACTTTTCCGCGACCGCCTGGGCCGAGGGAGCGTTGCAATCGGCAACGGCAACGAGTTCGGCGGTTTCAAGCTCCGAATAAATCCGCGAATGATGGCGGCCCAGAGCGCCTGTTCCGACCACGGCAACTTTCAACTTCGACATGTTCAGCTCTTCATTCGGCGATCAGGCGGCCTTGCGACGAGATTGCTTGGCCGGCTGCTGGGGTTGATGACGATAGACCTCCCGGCCGCGTCCCATCTTGCCGCGGGCGGAAAGTTCGAGGAAGTTCAGCAGATTGGACAATTCGATCGGAATGACGCCGTCCAGTTCTTCGAGAAATATTTCCCGAGCGGCGGCGACTGTTTTGTGCTCTCGGAACAGAATGCGGTGCGCACGTTTGAGGGCCTCAATCGTGCTCTCGGAAAGGCCGTTGCGGCGCAGCCCCACAATGTTGATCGTGCGGACCTCAAAATCGTCTCCCCCTTGAGCGAGCATGTAAGGGGGAACATCACGAACGATCCGGCTTCCGCCGCCGCAGAACGCCAACGTTCCGACGGTCGCGAAATGGTGGACGACGGAATTTCCCGAGATGATTGCGCCATCCTGCACGTGAACGTGCCCGCCGAGCAGTACGCCGTTGACCAGAATGGTGCGATTGTGGACGTGGCAGTTATGCGCCACGTGCGCGTTCGACATCAGCAGATTGTTATTGCCGATTCGCGTCACATGGTCTTCTTTCTCGGCGCCGCGATTGACCGTGACCCCCTCGCGGAACTGGTTGTCGTCGCCGATTTCCACAAGTGTCGGAGCGCCCTCTTTATAGCCCACGTCCTGCGGCTCGCCGCCGATAACCGTTCCAGGCCAGAAACGGTTGCGTTCGCCGATGGTCGTGTGCCCGACGAGCGCAACGTGGCTGTCGAGCCGCGAGCCGTTGCCGATGACGACGTGCGGGCCGACGTGGCAGAACGGTCCAATTTCCACGTCCTCACCGATTTCCGCTCGAGAATCGACATGCGCGAGATGGGAGATCCTGGTGCTCATGGTGTCGTTGCCCTTGTGGGGTGGATGAATCGAGTTTTTCGTAGCGCAGTCAGGGGTCAAGCGGCACGGCGGACGGGCGTTGAATCGGACGCATTGGCCGGCTGCAGCAATTCTCGAACAAGTTCGCGATTGAGGTGGTGTCCGGAACGATAGGCACAGATGTGGCCGCGGAGATCGGCTCCCAGAAGGGCGAAATCGCCGATGCAATCGAGGATCTTATGTCGCACGCATTCGTCTTCGGCTCGCAGGGCGTTGTCGATGACGCCGGACGGACCGAATACGAGCAGATCCGAGTATGTCGTACGGCTGCCGTATCCCAGCTTTCTCAGCCCGTCGACCTCCGATTCCAAAAGGAAAGTGCGCGCGGCCGCCAGTTCATCGATGAAACGCTCGGGGGTGATTTCGACCGTAAGAACTTGAGCAGGGATCGGCGATCGGGGGCCGTAATCGAGATGATAGGTGATGGCGAGTGCCGCGCGCCCCATCGGACGAGCGGAGATCTCCATTTTGCCGTCGGGTGATTCCAGGCGGCAGGGAGAGTCGATCACATGTACGCGGCGAAGTTGACCCTGCTCGACAATTCCCGCTTCCAGCAAAGCTTCGGCGAAGCAGAGGGACGAGCCGTCCCCGCCGGGAGGCTCGGGAGCGTTGAGTTCGACAAGACAGTTGTCAATTTGCAGCCCGGCGAGAGCCGCGAGGACATGCTCCGTCATCTCGACCACGATTCCGTCACGTCCAATCGCGGTGCGCCGTTCTCGCGTCAGCGTGTAGGCGATGGTCGCCGGTATCGGCTGGGAACCGGGGCAATCGACACGACGGAAAGAGATCCCATGATTCGTCGGCGCGGGAAGAAAGCGGATCGTGACGTCCGCACCGGTCAGAAAGCCGACGCCGGTGAATCCGACTTCCCTGCGGATTGTCCGTTCGCGTCGTTGTTGCATGCTTCCTCCGGTGAGATGATCGGCGCTAAAGCTTCGTAGAAGTGGTTACAAAACCTTGTATTTGGGAGGTCGACGCTCCGTCGGAGCCGCCGCAACCAGAGACTTTCGGATGCAGCGGCTCGGCGGACCACCCACCGGGCGGTGCCCCCTCGCCCTCCCGGTTTTGAAACCACTTGTAGTAACGATGTTCCCTATCCGGTTCGCGTTATTACCAAGCAGAGTTTTCTTACGGACAAAACTTCGCATCGGTAATTGAGGAACCGGGAGCGCGTCGAGGGGACGCGGCTCCCGGATGGTTTCGACCGTCTCGGAATGCACAGCCTTCTTCCGGCGAGCAACTATTTCGTTGCGGACTTGCCGGGAGCGGTGTTGCTGGCGGAAGGTTCCGCGGCCGCGTAGTTCCTGTTCAAGGCATCGACGATGACTTGGGTGATGTCGTCATTTTCCTGGTAATAAACGACCTGCTTGTTCATCCGCTGCATGACTTCCTGCGGATTGTCGGAGGAATCTGGCTCGTCACGATTAAAGCGGAGGACGATGGTGTAATGGCGATACTTGGCGTACTTCTTGACGAATTCCGTCACTTCCATGTAAATCGTCTTGTAGATCTGCGATTCCTTGCGGAGGAAGTCACGCTGTTGCGTTTTGCGGAAGGCCTCGAATTGTGTTGTCGCCGTCAGAAACTGCTTCTCCGCCGCCTGGTAGTCGGGACTTCCTTCCTTGAGGTCTTTCATCTTCGCCTGCATTTCCTTGATTTTCTCGGCCATTTCCTTGGCCTTGCTGTCGCTCTTCTCGATCTCGAGCTTCAGGTCTTCGCGGAGAGCTTCGAACTTCTTGTAGTTCTTGAAGACATGGGCCATGTCGATCAGGCCGACCTTGTGCGGGAGTTCCGCCTCGCCGGCGCCGTTTTGTGCCCGGGCTGGACTATTCAGTGTTAATGCCGCGACCAGAACCGCGACCGCCGATGCCAACAGAAGAACTTTTTTCACAGCCGTGCACTCCTTTGCTTGCCGAACGCCGTCCTGGCGCCGGTCGAGAGATGGAAACAGATTTGTGGAGAGGGAGGTCGAAACCGGATTGATACGGAGCGCGGCGTATTTTGCAGACCGTTCGAATCTCGTCAATACGAGTGTTGCTGGAATTCCAGCAACGTGGTTGGTCATCGAGAATTCTCGTGGAAATTCGTTCCAAAGTACGAATGAAACACGATTCGTGGTGTGAGAACCGAGTTTCCAGAAGCGAGTGCCCCCGCAATACGGCGTGGTTCGATTCGCTATTCTCCGTTCTGGAACCGTCTGGAGAGGCGAGTTCAAAGGAACTCTGGCACGACTCCCGCGGCATAGATCCGGGATTGCGAAAATGGGGGGATTGCGCGGAGTTTTTGCGGGTAATCGATTGAATCCGATGGGAAAAGCTGCAACCGTTCGATCCCCCGTCCTGGGCCCATTGGGGTGAACCGAGACTGCCCCCCCGGTCGATCCGATTTAAGAGCCGGACCCGATCCTCGGACGACACCCGCGTCCACTCCGCGCAGGAAGACCCGCGAGCATGACCGCTGTAGAACACCCCGTTGGCACAACCTCGAATGTTTCCCGTTGGCCCGCGCCGAGAGGCCGCGCAATCTTACTGGGGCTGGTTTCCCTGGCTTTGGGAACCGCGGCGGCGTATGGCTTGGCTCAGTCGAACGCGCGGACAACGCTCGGGTATCTTGAGGCGGAATCGGCCGTCATTGCCGCCACATCGGCCGGCAAAGTGGAGGTAATCGCCGCGATCGAAGGGGCACAGGTCGAGCCTGGCCAAAAGATTCTGATCGTCGTCGACGAACTCCTCGAATCTCAGGTTTCGACGCTTCGCCGCCGGGTGGATGTGTTGCACAGCGAACTGGAACAGGCGAAGGCTAAGGCGGAGGTCGACCTCAAATGGCGGATGAACGAAATTGACGAGGAAATCCTGCAAACGCGCCTGAAGTCGGCCGGATTCCTGCAATCACAATACGACCAGGAAATCGAACAATATGCCTGGAACGACTTCCTGAAAGAGTCTCTGATCGACCCGGTCGATTTTTTTGCTGACTCCACACCGGACCAACTATTAGAGCACACAGTCCGATCGGCCAAGTTGCCGCGCGAGTCTCGACTGCGGGCCGCTATTCGAAAAGAAGCGGCAAGCAACGCCCTGGAAGTTTCGCAGGCCCAAGTCGAATTGTGCGAGGCACGTCTGAAGGAACTCGAAGTACTGAAGCAGGAATTGTCGAAGCAGATCATGCGATCGCACGGCGTCGAAGTGGCGGAAGCTCGTCTGGCGGAAGCAACCGAGGAGTTAAGCCGCATCGAGAATCGGCCGCACGAAATCGAGTTCAAATCGCCGATCCACGGGACCGTCGGCTTGTACCGCAAAGCGCAAGGAGAGCGTGTTACCGCGGGCGAGCCGATCGTCACCATTCTGGACGAGGATCAGCGGTATCTTACTCTCCGCATCCCATCGCGGCAGGCACCGCAGTTTCCGGCGGGTGAGCGGGTGGAGTTGGACTTCCCCGGGGGCGAGACCCGAAAGGGGATCGTCCGCACACTTCCTCCACAGACGCTGATGGGGCACGGCGCATTGGTCACGACCCCTCAGGATTCGTCGATTCTGTTGCGAATCGACCCTGTCGAGAAGCTCTGGCCGAACGTTCCGGTCGGGACCGGTGTGCAGGTTCACCCAGCGAAGTAGCCGCTCCGTTCGATGCGCGAATCCGGCGCGAAGATCGAACGCCGCTCGATCTCAATCGGTCCGCTCGACGGACTCGATATCGTCGATGGAGATCGGTTCGCTCTCGACGAATTCGCGTCTGCCTGGTTGCCCGCCGCTCAAGAGGACAAGTTTTCCACCGAGAGTGAGTCGATTATCCGGGAATCCTCGGACCGACGACCCGTCGCGGCGGGTAATGCGCACTTCATGCGTTTCGTTGACCCCCGGCAATTCGGGATGAACCAGTTGCGGAAAACGGCTCCACGCCCAGGACCATAGCGTAGACGCCGCATCGACCCGTCCGGCGATGTCTCCCCATTCCTGTTCTGCCAGGCGAAGTTCCTTGAGCGGCGCCCTCTGGCACCACGGTTTGAGGACCGATTCATTCCACTCGCGCCGTGCGGCTGCGAGTTCGGCGAACGTCGGCATGGAATTGAATTCACTCGCTGTTAACAAAGTAGGAGCGGACCGCAACTGCGGAGTTTGATGATGATCGTCCAGATGCAAAGGGTGAACGGAACGATCGATGGCAGCAACCGCGATTGAACCCGATCCGCAGCCTCCCTGCAATGGGGGTGATGTTTCCAAAAAGCAACAGACGCGGCAGGATGAGGCCCATCCCTACATCCATCACCAAACAGATTTCCAGAAGGGATCGAAGAATCGGAATATGTTCGTTTACGACACTTCCGCGAACAGGCCGAGCAGCCTGCGCGCAGGTCCGAATTCGCAACTTTTTGTCCGCGTGACGCTTGCGACGATGTTATGGATCCCTAAGGAGACGTCGCTGAGGATTTGGACAAAGAGAGCGATTCCGGCGGTTAGGGAGCGGCGGTCAAGCCGGGGCGTTTTTGAGAGGGGGATCTGGGAAAATCCTCCTATTCCTCTGGGAAAATGTTGCTATCCTCTGGTAGACTTGTACGATGAATGGCGTGTTACGCACCACCTGTCCATGGGGAGGGGTGGGTTCTTTTTCAATCTGACGTTTCGGCAAGAGTGCGAGAAAGGTGAGCGATGAATACCGTCGCGATGTCTGCCCCTGTTGTTGAAGAATCGAGTGAAGTCGACGCGGTCGAGGAAATCCGTCTGCGAACGTGGGCTCGACGCCATTACGCCCCTGCCGGGAAGCGGGACGAGAATCTGCACCCCGTCATTTTGGATGAGATGATCCGCAAGGATCAGGAAAACAATTAGCGCACCTTCCGGGTGAATCTTCACCCGAATCGGTGTAGTGAATAGTCGCGGCCCGAGGGTTTCCCTCGGGCGTTTTTCTTGCGCGGATGGGAAGATCGCCGCCTCCTCTTACTTCCCCCTACGAAAAAAGCCCACTGGACTGCAGCCAGTGGGCTTGTGCGTTTTTCGGCGGCATCAACCGGTCGAACGAGCCAACCAGTGGTCGTTGGTATTACTGCTTGCTGCTCGGAGCGCGGTTTGCGCTCTTGGAAGGCGAGCGGCGAGTTTCGGTGAGTGGATGTGACGGAGCCGACTTCTCGTTGTTCTTCGGCATATTTCCGTCTCCGCGCGACTCGACATCGGTGGCCTTCCAGTTCGCCACGGTCCAGTGCGGATAGGTCTCGACGACGCTCGCTCCCAGATCCTGCAAGGCTTCTCTGATTGCTGCCGTATTCAACTTCTCATTCGGGATGACCCGTTGCAGCACGAAACGGCGGTTCGTAGTGATGTAGGCGAAGAACTTGCCGTTCCCCATCTTATCGTTGTTTGCCAGCAACCGGAGCAGGGCAGTGCGGGGAACATCGGCCGCCGAACGGGGAAGCTCGTCGAGCCACGCCATCACCCACAGCGAGTTCTTATTCTGGCTCAGAACCGCGGACATGGAGAGTTCCCACTCTTCTCCAGCGTAGACGGTCTTGAAGTTGAAATCGTAACGCTCCTGATCGAGCTTCGTTTCCACTCCCATCGCCTTGATCAGGTTGCCGAGGGATTCAACCGTCAGTTGTCCCTCTTTGGGAGAGGCGGTCTCATCGGCCGCGTTGGCCAAAGTTCCGCCGAGCTGTGCCAAACCGACCGTTACCGCCGCGGACGCTCCGGCGACAAATCCCCTGCGCGTCAAGTTCGTCATCGTGAGACACTCCTTTGTCACTACCGGCGTTCGTCTGCGGCCCGCCGGGGCCCGGGTTTTCCCGTCGAAGACTCCGTCTTCAGGGAGCCGCATCGTGGTCTGGGCTTGCCGTTCAGAACAGGTGTTCCAGACAGATTTGTGACCAGGTTTCAAACTGATCACGCTGTTTGGACAATTCGTCCGGTGAGGCAAACCCTGTCTCTATGATCGACTTTTCCCGTGGGCGAACTTTGGGCGCTTCGAGATCAAATAAGTGAACCACTCCCAAATGGACGCGCCCAACTTCCGTCTCATCGTCGTTGATAAGTCCCACACAGGTTTGGGTATAGGGGGATTCCAGGTAAATCTCTTCCTGGATCTCCCTCCACATTGCTTCTTGGTAGGGGGAGCTGGCTCCGTTTTCATCATCCGATGAAATATGCCCCCCAATACCTATTGACCGCTTGCTGTGCAGCCTTCCCTCTCCCTGCAGTTTTCCCCGTTTGTAGTGGAAGATCTTTCCCTCGCAACGAAAGATGCAGTACGGAATCAACTGCTTATAGCTGGGGTCTTCTTCCATTTCGTCGCGGGGTCGATAGCTGGTGTAGGCCGGGTCGAGCAATGTCGACAGGTACGGGCGCGTGTTCGCCATGAACCCCTGGAAGTAGCCGATCTCCCGGAACAGCAGCGTGGGGACAACCAGGATCTGCTCGACATCTTGACGACTTGCGGTCACGTTGAACCTCCTTGAGTGTGAAGAGCTTTCAGCGGTCAGCATCAGTGATAAATATGCCAACTCGGCCGTGTGGAAAAAAGCCTGTTCATTGCTGCTCCAGAAAATTGCTGGGTCAGCCCTCGTGTTGATCAAGCCTCCCGTCCGAGCAGTTCAGCAATCTTTCCCGAAATATCAGACGATCGCATCAACGTCTCGCCGACCAGGATCGCGCCGCAGCCTGCCTGTTCCAGCTTAACCGCGTCTGCCCGAGTACGAATGCCGCTCTCGCTCACGAGCAGCGTCCCTTCCGGAAGTCGTTCCGCGAGCCGAATGGAATGTTCCAGATCGGTGACGAACGTTCGCAGGTCACGGTTATTGATCCCCACCAGCGCCGGCTCGAGTTCCAGCACGCGGTCCAGGTTTTCCGGGTCATAGATCTCGATCAGTGATTCCATACCCAGCTCCGACGCGTAGAAGTAAAGGTCGCGCATCTCGCAATCGGTAAGGCACTCGGCGATCAGCAGTACGCAGTCGGCTCCCGCGGCGCGGGCTTCGAGAACCTGATAGCGATCAAGCAAAAAATCCTTGCGCATGACCGGGATGCCGACGGCACTGCGAACGGCGGTCAGATATTCCAGGCTCCCCTGGAAAAAAGGCTCGTCGGTCAGCACGCTCAGGCAGGAGGCTCCCGCCGCTTCATAAGTTTTGGCAATCGCCACCGGGTCGAAGTCCGGGCGAATCACTCCCGCGGAGGGTGACGCCTTCTTCACTACCGCGATCAAAGCGATGCCGCCGCGCGCTCGGAGCGCAGCCACGAAGTCGCGCACCGGCGGAGCGGAAGGAATCGCTTCTTCCAGCTGGGAAGCGGGGCGGAGCCGTTTCGCCTCCGCGATTTCCTCGCGCTTCTTTGTTACGATTTTTTCAAGCACGTCAGCCACGGGTCGTTTCGATGCGGCTCTCAGGTATTTAATTTTCAGAAGGGAAATGCTGCGAACAGGGTGAGCTGGTCGCTGCTCGTTCAACGTGCTTCATCATATCGTCAGCGTGACCCGTCCGATACCGACAGCCTCGCGACAGCTTCGCTGTTGACCCTTACAACCCTCCTTCGATACGTTGGCCGGTAAATTGTCGGCAGACATCTTATCTTGATGGTGAGAAACAATAGTATTCCTACGGGAGGCCGAGTCGGCGCGCGGAACACCCTGAGTGCCGGCCATCCTGCTTCCTTGACGAATCGATAGGTCACTGCGTGCTGCTACTTGTTGGTATCACCGCCGCGAGCCTCGCCGTCTGGAGCCTGATCTTCCTCCGCTGGCAGAACGGGCAGCCGGCGCTCCCCTTTCGCGAACGAACGCCGGTGGCGATTCACGGGACTATGGTGTTAACCGCCGGTCTGATCTGGTTCGGCATGCGTGCGGTTGCAGGATTCTTCGCGGTCACGAGCGATGCATCGGTGTTGCGCAACGTACAGTTGAGCTGCTTGAGCAACGGCTTGACGGCGCTAACGGTCTGGCCGCTGATGAATGCCTTTTACGGCACGGAATTGAACAGTCTCGGCCTGCGCCTCAAAGAATCGATGGAAGAAATTCGAGTCGGAGCATTCGCATGCATCGCGGCTTTTTTGCCGGTGCTGATCGTTTTGATTGCGACCAGCGCGTTCCGCGACCCATCTCTTCAGCATCCATTTCTGCGTCTCATACAGAACGACCAGGGCATTGAGACCATCCTCTGGATCGATATCGCCGTGACGCTGTTTGCTCCCCTGACCGAAGAGTTGCTTTTTCGCGTGATTCTGCAAGGCTCGCTGCAGACCCGTGTTTCTCCTGTATCCGCCATCGTCGTGACCGCCGTTGTTTTTTCCGCGATTCATGGTTGGCCCGACTCACTGGGCCTGTTCCCGCTTGCCCTGATCCTCGGCTATGTTTTCTATCGGAGAAACAGCTACTTGGCGGTCGTGGTGCTGCATGCCCTCTTTAACCTGGTGAATTTGTTGATGGCCTTGATGTCGGTGTGAGCGCTGTCTGCGACTCGAAATTGAGCCAAGGAAGACCGGTTTTCAGCCAGCTCGTTCGAGCCGAGTCACTGGCAGCACGTTGGCCCGGTTGGTACTCTCGGGTTCGCTTTGCAAGGGGTGTCAACCGGTCTGGCCGAAGGCTGCTTGGCGAACCGGAAACTCGATATCTTGTCCAGTGATTTTTCCGTATCAGACCTTAAGCATTTTTCTCCGCCATGCCGTTCCCTCCCGTCAATGAACAACTCGCCGTGATCCGCCGCGGGGTCGAAAAAATCGTCCCTGAAGAGGAACTTGCACAAAAGCTCCAGGAAAGTCGCGACAAGAACGTGCCGCTGCGCGTCAAGTACGGAATCGACCCCACCGGCACTTACGTGCATCTGGGGCATACGGTTCCGATGCGAAAGCTGCGGCAGTTCCAGGAACTCGGCCATCAGGCGGTGATCATCATCGGGAACTACACGGCGCTCGTCGGCGACCCGAGCGGCCGCGACCAGACCCGTGCCCGCCCGACCGCCGAATCGGTCGAAGCCAACGCCCGTGATTACCTCGCCCAGATGGGGAAGGTGGTCGACCTGTCGAAAGCGGAAGTGCACCGCAACGGCGACTGGTTTGCTGCCATGTCGTTCGCGGAGATTCTCGAGCTGACGAGCAAAGTGACCGTCGCCCAACTCCTCACGCGAGACGACTTCGCCAAGCGGATGAAAGCCGAGTCCGCCATCTACCTGCACGAATGCCTTTACCCTGTCATGCAGGCGTGGGACTCGGTGAAGATCCGAGCCGACATCGAGCTCGGCGGGACTGAGCAGCTCTACAGCTTCATGCTCGCCCGTGATCTGCAGCGCGACCAAAAGCTCAACTGCCAGGTTGCGCTCATGTCCCCCATTCTCGTCGGCCTCGACGGCGTCAAACGGATGGGGAAGAGCCTGGGGAATTACATCGGCATCAGCGAGCCGCCGTATGACATGATGAAAAAGTTCATGCAGCTTCCTGACAACGTGATGCGGATGTACTTCGAGCTGCTGACCGATATTGATCTCGCTCAGGTCGATAAGTTGCTCGGAGGGCACCCAAAGGAAGCCAAACAGGCGCTCGCCAAAGCGATCATCACCGAATACCACGATGCCGCCTCCGCCACGGAAGCGGTCGAGCGCTGGGAACGGGAAGTGGGGCAGGGGGCGCTCCCGGAAGAAATTCCGGTTGCCCGCATCTCGCGCAAAGAACTTTCCGAAGGGACGATCCCGGCCCGCAACCTGCTGAAATTGGCCGGGCTTTGTCCTTCCAGCTCGGAAGCGACCCGGGCCATCTCGCAGGGCGGGGCATTCCTCGGCGAAGAGAAAACGCGAATTCAGGCTCCCGATGAAAAGATCGCCGTCACCAACGGCTTGCTCCTCGGCGTCGGCAAGAAGCGGATTTGCCGCATTGAACTGACGGATTGAACTCGCGACGTAATCGATCTCACAAGATAGGCACGAAAGAGAATTTGTCATGACTGTCGGTTTCGGAATTGTCGGCTGCGGGATGATTGCCAACTTCCATGCGAAGGCAATCGAGAATATTCGCGGGGCGAAGATCGTCGCCTGCTTCGACACCTTCAGCTCCTCGGCCGATCGCTTCGCCGCCGCCAACGGCTGCAAGGCGTATCACCGCATTGAAGACATGCTGGCTGACCCGAAAGTCCACATTGTCAACATCTGCACTCCCAGCGGCGCGCACAAAGACCCGGCAGTGGCAGCCGCGAACGCCGGCAAACACGTCGTCGTCGAAAAGCCGCTGGAAATTACCCTCGCGCGATGCGACGCCATCATCAACGCCTGCCGGAAGAACAAGGTCAAACTCTGCACGATCCTGCCGAGCCGGTTCAGCCCTGCGAACATCGCGCTGAAGCAGGCGATT
Organism: uncultured Planctomycetaceae bacterium; assembly: GCA_964626885.1. Classification (GTDB taxonomy): domain Bacteria; phylum Planctomycetota; class Planctomycetia; order Planctomycetales; family Planctomycetaceae; genus CAZVJA01. Next base: position 25,264 of record CAZVJA010000055.1, read on the forward strand.
GACCAGAAGCGGTTCGGCAAACTGACGCTGGGCGATACCTACGTAAAATGGTGGCGGTCGCAGGCGTATTACGACAGCGGCGGATGGCGGGGAACATGGGCGCTCGACGGCGGCGGGGCCTACATGAACCAGGCAATCCACAATGTCGATTTGCTCTACTGGTTCATGGGGGATGTCGTCGAAGTGACCGGCATCACCGACCGGCTGGCCCACGAACGAATTGAAGTCGAAGATGTCGGCGTGGCGGCGCTCCGCTTCAAGAACGGTGCGCTCGGCACCATCGAAGCAACGACGAGCGCCTTCCCCGGCCTGCTCAAGAAGACCGAAATTCACGGCACGCAAGGCTCGGTGATCGTCGAACAGGACGACATTCTGATGTGGGAGTTCGAGAAGAAGTCGGCCAAGGATGCCGCGCTCAAGAAGAAGTTCGCTGCCAAAGTGGGCGGCACCGGCGGTGCGAGCGATCCTTCAGCCATTTCCTTCCGTGGGCACATGGAGCAACTCAAGGATTTCCTCAAGGCGATCGAAACGGGGAGCAAGCCCCTGGTCGACGGCGAAGAGGGACGCAAGAGCGTCGAGATCATCCTGGCGATCTACCAGTCCTCCTGGACCGGCAAGCGGGTCAAGCTGCCGCTCGGGCGCGATCCGAAACGGCCGAAGTAGTGTCAATATCTTATGCTGGCATCTGGAGAACGCGCACGATTCCTTTCGGCCAATAGAACGTGTTTCGATTTTAATAATTGAACCCGGCGATGAGTGGAGAATCTCGATGTCGGTGGATTCAGCTCAACTTCGAAATGCAATGCAACTCATTCATCGCGCCTCCGGTGGTTTGGTCGAGTGCTGCGACCTTGACGGTAGCGATATGGATGTTCCCGAGGAAGAGCTGAATGCTTTGTACTCGTCGATCGCGGAAGAGAAAAAATTATCACTTTGGTTTCCCGGAGAAGAGGGCTCCGTCGATTGGCCCATCGATGATTTTGTTCGACAAGCGTCAGACTGCGAGAATCTGACTGCTGGCGAGGTTGTGACCTTAAGGACGAGGAATCGCGCGATTCAACTCGTTACACCCGTGAGCGAGCTAGCGCACGCTGTTGTATACCACGATGAATCATTGTCTATACAAACAGCGGACGGCGCCAAAGTCAGATTGACAAATCGATCCCTCCCGGTTGGGGTGTATGCTTCGCGAACCGTTGCTTACGCCAAGCACTGCATTGGCTCATTGTCCTCATATCACGCAGTTGAAGTCGACTTTTCAGAATTTGGATCCGAGAGGTCAGAGCGATCGGAACTTGATATTATCGATTCATATCTGTTTGAACTTGCATCTTCGCATGACGTGGTGTTTGAGAAGGGCAATTTCATTTATGGCGCAGATGCTGACCCTTGGTGGACTTCTGAGAGGCCCAGTTTTCGATTAAGGCCGCTCGAGGGATCGAATGAAGGAATTGGGCTGTTTCTCGCTGCCGCACAAGTTAGTGATCCCTCACTTCGGTTCTTCAGTTTTTATAAGGTGCTGGAGCACTTCGCACCGACTGTTTTGAGTTTGGAAGTGCATGAATGCCTGCGAAAGAAACTCGATAGCTCTGCTGCACTATCGCCCAGCGGGAAATTCATTCGCGAACTCCTGCAAATCTCCAAAGCATTTGATCAACGTAAGAATGAGCGTGAATTTATTAAATGTGTGCTTCTTTCGGGCGTGGATCTTGTGGGGCTTAACACACATGTCCCAAAGTCCTTACGGCGAGAACTCACCTACGAAACGCCCCGAAAGGAGTTAGAGCAATATGCCAGAGATCTCGCAGAATGTATTTGCGCGACTCGCAATCAAGTCGTGCACTCTAAGGCGACGTACACGTCGCATGGTACTGAGTGCCGCCCCGAGGAATTGAGTCAGCTGACACAATTCATGGAATCCGCAGCTGCAGAACTGATTCGATGGTACAACCGACTGCCAAAGCACCAACGAGCGGAGTTGGGCTTTGAGTAATATCAGATGGCAAACTGGTCGAAATCGTTCCACTTCCCAAGGAGAATGAAATGTATCTCCAGGGAGATCGCGAGAAGTGCCGCTATCGGTTGACTCTCTAAGCCGCGGGCGTGCAAACTG
>CAZVJA010000056.1:0-19104 GCA_964626885.1 uncultured Planctomycetaceae bacterium
ACTTACGGCGAGAGGCGCCGCTCGGATTTGAACCGAGGATGGCGGATTTGCAATCCGCTGCCTTAGGCCACTTGGCTACGGCGCCTTGAGCCCGAATCCTAATGAGGCTCGGGGGTTGGGTCAAGTCACGTTTGAGGGTTAGGCGAACCCCCGAAAGAGCTTCGGTTGCATCGGTTTCGCGGGGAAGCGAACAGATCGATTGGCCTGTCGAAAGCATATCGTCGGCCGATCGGTGGCGTTCATCCGGAGATCGCGTTAGGATCTCGCCGTTCGACCTCGGACGACAGTCAGACAAACACTCGCAAGGTGTTTGTCAGCCCGCCACTGGACTGGCATATCTCTCAGGGAGCATCGACGCTTCCGCCCGCCGCCGAGGTTTCTCACAAAGACATCGATGATGATCCTCGCGGTTGCCTCGTCGCGGCCGGCGTGGATTTTTTCGCCTATTAATTCGCCGGAATCATTCCGCAGGAGGCGCGTGCATCATGACGAAGAAACCAGCCCAGATTGAGGTGCGTGAAACAGAAGAAGAACTCGTCGACAAAGCCCAGCAAGCGGTGAGCCAGAGTAACTGGGTGGTCGGCGAATGCGCCGCCAAATGGACGCAGAAATACGCCCGTGGCCGAACCGATGCTGATTTTGCGGTTCTTGTCGGACTGAGTGCCGATCAGATTTTCCAGCGTCGCCGAGTTTGGGAGACGTTTGGCGACGTGGTTTCGGAATATTCCGTGCTCAAATGGTCGCATTTTTACGTCGCACTCAATTGGGATGACGCTCCGGAATGCTTGCAATGGGCGCATGAAAACGATGCCACGGTCGCGGAGATGAAAGCGTGGCGACGGGCGCAGCGCGGCGAAGACTTGATGGCCGATTCCACGGAAGACGATTGGGGCGGAGAGGCCACAATTCAGTTCGTACCGAGTGAATCGACGCCAGTGCTCGATCCCTCCAAGTTCGGGGCCTCTGGTTCTCGCGGTTCGTCGGTTCGCAATCCCGGCGTTCGCGAGACCGAGACGGTCGCGGGGGTTGCACGGGATTCGGACGGCGGAGATTATACCCCGTTCCGGAATACGGCCGGCAGCCCGGCTCCCAAGGAGCAGGGGGAGGTCGCCGTCGTCGAGAAACCCCAGGTGTCGGCCGAGCAGTTGCTCGCTCGGATGACTTCCGCCCTCGAACGGATGAACAAGGCTCTCACGCCGCAGGTGCTGCGGGAGATTCGAGCGCTGCCCGAGAAATCGCGGACACGATTCGTGAAGGCAGCGAGTGAGCTCGGTTCGAAATCCGCCGGATTGATCTGAAACGTCGCTTTCGGAACGTGGGAACTGTCGGGGGAGGCGCTGCGGTGTCGGATGCGCCTTCTCCGTGTATTCAAGGGGGGGGCTTCGATAGAAGCGCCATCCGGCCTTTTCCGGTCGCCCTGCGTGCGGATAATCTGTATATGACGTCGAATGTGGTCTGACGTTCCGCCGAATCGAACTGGCGGACTCCGGCGCTACGGCGTCGCGCATGCGGTTCGTGAATGGTCTACCGGAGGAATAGCATGGTCTCCCGCGATGGAAAGGATACGGCGTCGCACAGTGCATCCGGCGCGGTTAACGGCTGGCTGGTGGCAATCCTGCTGATCGTTGTGGCGGCGATGGTGTTTCAGTACATCGGCCTGATTCCGTCGTCAATGTACAACCCGTTTGCGCAGTCTCGAATCGTAACGCCCCGCGGAGATCTGGCGGAGGACGAGAAAGCCACGATTGAGTTGTTCAGCAAAGCAAAACCGGCCGTGGCACACATTACCAGCACGACCGTCCAACGTGATCGATTCAATTTCAATCCGTTGGAGATTCCACTGGGGACCGGGAGCGGTTTTCTGTGGGATGAGGAGGGACATATTGTCACGAACAATCATGTTGTCAAAGGAGCGACACGGCTGCTGGTGACGCTGGGAAACAGCCCTCAAATGGAAGCGCGATTGGTCGGGACCGAACCGGAGAAGGACATTGCGGTGTTGAAGATCGATGTCCGGCGTGGAAGCTTGAATCCGCTCGACATCGGCTCGTCGCATGACTTGCAAGTGGGACAAAAAGTATTCGCCATCGGCAATCCGTTCGGTCTTGACCAGACATTGACGACCGGGGTCATCAGCGGATTGGGACGCGAGATCGACTCCAGCGATGAGCGCGGCGTCTCTCGTCCGATTCAAGACGTGATCCAGATTGATGCGGCGATCAATCCCGGTAATTCCGGTGGTCCGCTGCTCGACAGTTCCGGGCGCGTCATCGGAATCAACACGGCGATTATCAGCCCGTCCGGTGTCTACGCCGGAATTGGTTTCGCGGTACCGATCGACATCATAAACATCATCGTCCCGCAAATTATTCGCACAGGGCGAGCAGCGCGTCCCGCGCTCGGGATCTCGATCATTCCGGATACCCTGACCGACGGATTGCGGGAGCGAGGCTTGATTTCCACCGAAGGAGTGCTTGTGGGGGAAAGCGTCAGCCCGAGCGCTGCGGCGGCCGGTTTGCACACGACTCGGGTGCTGCGTGACGGGAACGCCGTGCTGGGAGACATCATTATTGCGATCGATCATCATCCCGTTCGCGACACACCCAGCCTCTTCAAGATTATCGATCGGTATCAAGTCGGCCAAACCGTGAACGTGACGATTGTTCGCGAGGGGGCCGAGTCGACCCTGTCTGTTGTCCTGCAGGATCGATCGGCAATGAACCCGTGAAGGGAATCTGCGCGGTCGCCGAATGGACGCGGTTCATATACTCGCGCGCATCCGCGGAGCCGGCTGATCGAGCGTTGACAGCACGCTCTCAATCAGTACGATAAAATCACTTGGAGATCGGCTTGTCACGACCACCATCCGGACGACCAATTCATGCCTCAATCCCGTACACCCTCGATCAGTCGGGAAGACGGTGTGACGATCGTGACGCTCGGGACCGAGTACCAGAATCTGGATGAAGGGGATCTGAACGACGTGCAAGAAGTGTTGCTGCAGTTGGCATCGACCGCCGAACCGCCGCTTGTCGCACTGAATCTGCAGCACACCAAGTTCTTTGGTTCGGCATTCATCGAGCTCCTGTTTCGCACCTGGAGCCGGCTGCACAACCGCACGGGGGGGCACTTCGCGATCTGCGGCTTGACTCCCTACTGCCGGGAAGTCATCGAGGTGACCCATCTTGATCGGCTGTGGGATGTGTGTGAGACAAGCGAGGAAGCTGCTCGGTTGCTCCAGACCAAATGACTGGGCGTCGTCTCGGCCTTCCTGTCGACAGCTTGTCTTGCGAACCGCATTTTGACGGTTCCGCCCCTATTTTCGCGGCAAGAAATTGATTTCTTGTGCAAAAGGAGCTGCGCTTCCTGTTGGAACGAATTGATCCACGCGAAATGACACTTCATCTCCGTCAATATCAACGACGGTCAGAATGCAATCGCCGAGCTGTAACGAATCACCGACGGCGAATTCCATTTCGATTTTTTGCACGGTTTCCTCCGTAAGTTTCCGGCAGATGCCCGACCAAGAACCACCAGGTTGATCTTGATGTGCCGGCGCGAAATAGCGGTTGGACTATATCAATTGCCTCGAAACCCCGCAAACCGAATTATGCTCGGCATCGCGCAGGCAGCTCGTATCAGAAAACTGAAACAATTTTTTTATGAGGCCACCCTTCAAGACGGATTTTGAAGTATGAGAAATTAGATACAATGCAAAGAGTCGCTTGCCCACGGAGAGATAGGTTATCAGCCCCGCTTTTTCCGTGGTAAGCGAAGTCTCTCCGCAATCCTGTCGTTGAGATCAATATGTTGCCGTTGCAGTTCAAGCCGCTCATCAAGCGCATCCGCTGGGGGGGAACTCGTTTAGAGACCGTACTTGGCAAATCGATTCTCGGCGCTCATGATGCGGCTGAAAGCTGGGAAATCTCGGACCATGGGGAGGACCAGAGTGTTGTCGTGCATGGGGCATTGTCGGGTTGGACATTGCAGCGCGTACTGCGGGAAAAGGCACGGGAGTTGCTGGGCCGCAACGCGGGACTGTCGCAATTCCCCCTGTTGGTGAAGTACTTGGATGCGAATGACCGGTTGTCGCTGCAGGTTCATCCGACCGATGCTCTCGCGCGAGAGACCAACCGCGGCTGCAATGGTAAGACTGAAGCATGGGTGATTCTCGAAGCCGGCCCGAATAGCCGAATCTATGCTGGTCTTCGAGCAGGGGTCGATCGAGAACAGCTGGAAGCGAGCTTACGGCTGGGAACAGTCGAAGAATGTTTGCATTCGTTTCCCGCCCGAGTGGGGGATTGCATCTTCCTCCCCGCGGGAACACTGCATGCAATCGGTGAAGGAATTCTGCTGGCGGAGATTCAACAGACCAGCGACGTGACGTATCGCCTGTATGATTGGGGACGCGTCGGCTCGGACGGCAAGCCCCGCGCGCTGCACGTGGAACAATCGCTCGAGTGCATCGATTTTGCCCGCGGTCCCGTGAACCCTGTTATGCCGCTGCAGATTTCGAGTGCTCCCTGCTTGATCGAAGAGCTTGTGCGATGCGAGCATTTCATTCTTCGCCGGCATGCCCTGTCAGAACCGGCGCTGCTCGAGCGAGAGGACCGGTTCCATATTTTGATGGCAGTCGCAGGGGAGGGGCATCTGGAGTGCGGGGGAAATCGGCAGCAGCTCGCGAAAGGGACCACCGTGCTCATTCCCGCCTCTTCACCCGAGATCAACCTCGTCCCACGAGGAACGCTCTCGCTGCTGGAGACCTATTTGCCGTAGTTCCACGACGGATTGATTTGAGTTGTCAGGAAGTCGCCAGCGGTTGACTATCTCGCCCGAACTCCTCCAAACGCGTCATCAGCCGCGTTTCGATCTCGCGGAGCCGATTCTCGTCGACAACTTTTCCGCCGGCCTGGTCGGCTACGTAGAAGACGTCGACCACCTGATCCAGATGGGTCGAGATCTTCGCGAGGACGACCGACAGACCGAGTTCGAAGATCGTGCGAGAAATCGCGTACAATAATCCGGGGCGATCATGGGCAAAAATATCGATCACCGTGTAATCGTCGGACGATTGCGTGTCGATCACGACTCGCGTCGGGAGATCGGAAAGGGGCCGGGCGACACGCTGGTGGGTAAATCGACGATGTTTCCGGAACATCTGCGCGACTTCGAGTTTTCCCGAGAGAACTTCGCGGAGCGCGGCGGAAACCTCATCGATGCGCGCTCGGGGCACGGGGCCTGAAAAATCTCGATCGCGCACTTGAAAACCGTCGATCACAATGCCGTCGCGACTGGTGCAGATCTGCGCGGCAAGAATTTCCAGTCCCTTCGCGGTGAGCACTCCGGCTGACTTATGAAAGCAACCGGATGTGGAGTTTTCGTGGGTGATGATGCGGTAAGCGACGGTTGCCGTATCTGGAAGGAATTCCCCGTCGACCTGGATGTCGCCGGGCTGGTAAGTCCGGACAATTCCCATATCGAGCGCGATGCGTTCCGGTGCGGTACCGCTGAGGTAGTGCACCGGAAGGGAATTCAACTGTTGATTGATCCAATCCTCCGAGACCGACGCGGATTTCTTTTTATTCGGAGGAGAGAGTGTGTCGTGCACTTTCTGCTTGATCAATTGCAGCCGCTGTTCTTCCTGGTAGGCGTAGGGTTTGCCGCTGAGCATGAGCATGGTACGGTCGAAAAGCTCGGCCAGCACTTCCGCTTTCCAATCGGTCCAGACGCCCGGTCCGACGGCGGAGAGATCCGCGGCTGTGAGGACGTAGAGCATGCGCAATCGCTCGGCACTCCCGACCAGCCGGCTGAATTCCACCAGTGTTCCGGGATTCGTGAAATCTCGCCGGAATGCGATGTGGTTCATGTTCAGATGCTTATGTACCAGGAATGCGAGTGTGTCTCGCTGCTCGTCCGTCAGGTAGAGACGGTTGGCTGCCGATAATGCGATCATACGACCGACGTCGCTGTGGTCTTCGTCGAAACCTTTTCCCAAGTCGTGCAGCAGGAGCGCGAGGTGGAGCAGCCATTTGTTCTTGATTGACCGGTAGGCTGCGCCGACCGGCCCTTTGTCCTGCTGAAAGCGTTCGGCCGCCTCGACGGCCCTCAAAGTGTGTTCATCCACCGTGTAGCTGTGATACTGGTTGAATTGCAGCAGGCAGCGGGCGTGCGACATGTCGGGAACAACCAGTTCCAGAATGCCGGTGGCATACATGCTCCGTAGCGACTGCCCCACATGGCCGATGCGGGAGAGCAATTGGAGAAATATTTTGGCTGATTCGGGGGAGACCGCGCCGGTGAAACTCGTTTGAGAATGACGGAGATGCTCCAGAAGTTCCGGATCGATGTCGACGCCATAGAGCGCCGCGGTATGGAACAGTTGAAGTGCTCGTTCCAGGTTGGCGCAAACAAGATCCTGATTCCGCCTACTGACGTGGATGCTTCCGTGCCCGACAAGAAACACTCCGTCGGCGCGGTGCGACATCAAAACACGGGCGGCGGTTGTGAACAATGAGCGCGGCTGGTAACGCGCGACGAATCGTTCGGCGATGTTCGCGATCGCGGAGCTATGTCGAAAGTAGTTCTGCATTAAAATTTCGACGGGGCGCTGGCCGAGGACCGGCTGAATGTTCCGCCGGTCGGCGAGACGTAACTGGTCCTCGCGAGAGAGCACGTCCTGCGCACGCCCCGCCGCAAAATGCAGCTCGATGCGAGCCCGCATCAAGAACTCCTGCGCCGAAATGAGGAGGCGCGCATCGTCGCGGCTGAGCGCCCCGTGCAGTCGGAGGGAGTCGATATCGTGAGTGTCAAAGTTGGCGGCGCCCAGCCAACGAATCAGGTGGACGTCGCGCAGCCCACCCGGCGACCGTTTGATGTCCGGTTCCAACTGATGGACTGTCGAGCCGTGCTGTTCTCTTTCCTTGAGTCTCGCAGCTATGCAGCCTTCGATGAACGACGCGCGTCTTCGGTGAATCACCGCACGGCGAAATTTCCGCTGAAATCGATTAAAAAACTCCTTGCCGCCCCATAAGAGCCGTGCTTCGACCAGAGCCGTGGCAATCTGGGAATCCTGCCGTGCCATGGAGATCGACTCTCCCACGGTTCGGAGGGCGTGCCCGAGCTGAATACCCGCATCCCAGTACTCGCGCACAGCGCGGGGGATGAGATTCACAAAGAGGCGCGAGGCAGGCGCTTCATGCAGAAACAGCACATCCGCGTCGGAATAAGGAGCAAGTTCCCCTCTTCCCGAGCCGCCGACGGCGACCAATGCCGCATGGTCTTGAATGCAGGAGACCTCCGCGTCGGAACAGCCTTCGAGGCAATCCTGGAAGATGTCGACGAGCAGGGTGTCGGTGGCCTCGCAGATCGCTGCTGCAACCTGAATGCCGGTGGCACCGCCATCCAGCAGCGAGCGCGCGTGGGAGCGGAGCTCCTCAAGACGCTGATGTCGCAAGGAGGAAATTCCCGCCGGTTGCTGCACCGCCGGCGAATTGAGTTCCATGAGCGCGGTCGACTTTTGCTGAAGGCCACGAAACGCCAGGCCCGGAATCAGTCTCCGTCAGATGGCGGCGGAGCCGGTTTCACCTGTACGAATGCGGATAACTTCCGCCAGCGGAGTGACAAAGATTTTTCCGTCCCCGATTTGGCCGGTCCGAGACGTGTTCACGATCGTATCGATGGCGCGTTGTACGTCGGCATCGTCGACCACAATTTCCAGCTTGACCTTTGGCAGAAAATCGACGGTATATTCGGCACCGCGGTACGTTTCCTTGTGTCCACGCTGGCGGCCAAAGCCTCGAACTTCCGTGGCGGTCATTCCCTGAATGCCCGCCTGATTCAGGGCATTTTTAATATCTTCCAGCTTGTAATGACGAACAATCGCCTCGACCTTCTTCATGCGTCAATTTCCTTCGCAGTTCGCGTGGTTGCTGCAATGAGACGTTAGAGCGCGGCATCGCCCGATTCGCCCGTGCGAATGCGGATCATTTCACTCATCTCTGTGACAAAAATCTTTCCGTCGCCGATTTGTCCGGTCCGGGCGGTACGGAGAATGGTGTCGATCACCTCCTTGACCTGATCGTCGGAAACGACCACTTCCATTTTCGCCTTCGGAAGAAAATCGACCGTATACTCGGCGCCGCGGTATTGTTCCTTGTGACCTTTCTGGCGGCCGAATCCCCGCACTTCGGAAACCGTCATACCCTGGACGCCGACTTCCGTGAGCGCGTCCTTCACTTCTTCCAGTTTGAAGTGGCGGATGATTGCCTCGATTTTCTTCATCCCGACCGTTCCTTTCCCAAAGAGGACTCGCCTGGCAATCGCCAAGCACAAACGCTGGACTAAGTCACACCCGATCAAGCCGATCAGGTATCCCTAAGCGGCGTATGAGCAACAATCGTTCCGGGTTCGATGCGATGGTCTTCCTTCCATTGGTTTCATATCGCGGTTCCCCGGTTCTTCATTACGTCGGAACTCGAACTTTTGATCAAATTCCTTTCGAGATTTCCGACAATTGGCTTCCCATCAATTCTACAGGAAGATATAGCCTTCTTCACCATGCTGGCTCAAGTCGAGCCCTTGAATCTCTTCGGCCTGGGAAACGCGCAGTCCCATCGTGGCATCGAGCACTTTGAGCAGAATCAGCGTGCCGACAATCGCGAGTCCCGCCGACGCGGCAACTCCAACCGCCTGGTTAATGAATTGTTGAGCATTCCCTTCAATCAGTCCATAAAGCTTGGCATTGCCTGTCACCGCTTTGCTGGCAAAGACCCCGGTGAGCAAGGCTCCCAGCGTGCCGCCGACTCCATGAACCCCGAAGGCGTCCAGCGAATCGTCGTATTTGAATTTTGACTTGAGGGTCGTGCAGGACCAAAAGCAGACCAGACCGGCTGCCAATCCCAAAATGATTCCCGACAGGGGAGTGACCGTGCCGCAGGCGGGGGTGATGCAGACCAATCCTGCCACTGCCCCGGAACATGCCCCAAGAACACTCGGCTTGCCGCGCGTCAGCCATTCCGCGCCCGCCCAGGCAATGACGCCGGCCGAAGCAGCCAGATGAGTCGCCACGAAGGCATTTGCCGCGGAGGCATTGGCGGCGAGCGCACTGCCGGCATTAAAACCGAACCAGCCCACCCACAGCATCGCAGCACCGATCGAGGTGTACGTCAGGTTATGCGGCGGCATCGGTTCCTGCCCGAAACCAAGACGCTTTCCCATCACCAGGCAGCAAATCAGCGCGGACACACCAGAGCTGATGTGCACCACCGTGCCCCCCGCGAAGTCGAACGCGTAGAACTTTCCTTCCGCACCAAGCCAACCCTTCGGTGACCAGACCCAATGGGCGATCGGGCAGTAGATCAATGTTCCCCATAAGATCATAAACACGCACATGGTGCTGAACTTCATCCGTTCTGCAAACGCCCCGCAAATGAGTGCCGGCGTAATGATGAAGAACATCCCTTGAAACACCATGAACACCGATTCGGGAATGGTGTTGGACATGGGGACATTTGCTGTACCAGTCGATGCATCCCAGGTGGGGATGACTCCCTGCAGCGCGATTTTGTTCGTCCCCCCCATGAATCCACCGAGAATGTCATCGCCGAACGCGAAGCTGTAACCCCAGAGCGCCCAAACAACGGACATCATTCCCATCAGGAAGATGCATTGCATCATGACGCCCAGAATGTTTTTTTTGCGGACCAAACCGCCGTAGAAGAGCGCGAGCCCCGGTGCCGTCATCATAAGCACCAGTGCCGAGGATATAAGCATCCACGCAACATCGCCCGTATCCAGCGGAGTTGCTGGAGCTTGAGGCGCGGCGGAAGGCGATGTGCCGGGCGAAGTCCCTTCTTCAGCGAATGAAAATGAGGAATTCCCCAGAAAAACCAGCAGAAATACCGCAATACAAGCCGTACAAAACACCTTCTTCGACATCGACTTCTCCTTGAGCGCTTAGGGGGAAGTGACTTATGGAACACTGTTTGGTGGATCGATTTCGCCTAGTTTTGTAGGCTATCGAAATCCGATGGCAGGGAGAAACGCAACTTCCGTGCCACAACGAAGATTGACCTCCGTTCGATTGCGAATTCCTTACTCGCAGAACGACCGACTTTCCCGCGAAGGCCCTGCACGTTGGCCAGCATTTCTCCCGTTATTCTGGTGGCCCTTTGCGGATTGCTCGGCATCGTCGTCGGCACGCTGATCAATCTTTGGGGGTTGGCGCTCGTGGCCGCGGGAAGCGAATCTCAAGATCCCACACTTGAAGAGGACTCCGCAGGGGCTCCCCAATTTCCTTCCTATCAACGGTTCCGAGACGCCACGGCGCAACCCTCTCCCTGGTGGCACTTTGTTCCGGTCTTGGGATACTGGCTGGCTCGGGGAAGGGGAGTGTTTCGAGGATATCCCGTTGGAAAGTCCGGTTTGATCGCCGAGGTGGGAACCGCGACCCTCTTTGCGGGGTTCGCGACCGCTTATTTGCTGTTCGAGTGTCAGCAGGTCCCGGAAGTGCGGCCGGACGAATTCTGGAAATACGGTCGGCTCATCTATCACCTTGTGCTCGTCGGATTCCTGGCAGCCGCAACCAGTACCGATCTGCGCGACTACGTGATCCCCGACGCGATCACAATCCCCGGAATGATCATCGGGCTGCTCGCTGCCGGGATTTCGGGGCAACTGCAAATGATTCACATCTGGGTCGATTGGAACCAGGAGATTCCGGGGATGCGCGGGCCATATTTTCCCGATTGGCTCGACGCCCATCGGCATCTGCACGGATTTGCCTGGAGTATCGCCGGCGCTGCCGCCGGAGCGGGCATCACCGGAGTCACGCGTTTCATGGCCCGCAAGATTCTGCACCGTGAGGCAATGGGTTTCGGCGACGTGACCCTGATGGCGATGATCGGCAGCTATCTCGGTTGGCAGCCGATGGTCTTCGTCTTCTTTCTCGCACCGCTTTGTGCCCTTCTTTCGGCGCCGGTCTCGTACGCGCTCACCGGGCGGACGTTTCTGGCGTATGGGCCGTATCTGAGCCTGTCAGCCTTCGGAGTCATGTGCAGTTGGAAATGGCTGTGGAAGCCAACGAGACTGATTTTCGGCGATGCTCAATTGCTGGCGATACTTGGATTCATCACGCTCGGACTCTTCGCGATACTACTGGGGGGAATGCGGCTCTACGAGTCCCGAAAGCATCGCAAGCAAGCATCGTAGCCAGTAGCGACGGTGCACTGCGATGCGCGGCTGGGCGCATTTTTCCCATAGAGTCAAGATGATTACAGCAGGTCGAGCTTCTCGTGGCGGCGCTGCGGCCTGCTGCACGTTGCGCACAAGCCGTAGGCTTCCAACCGGTGGCCGCTCATGCGGAAACCATGCTCCGCGGCGACCTCGTCAAGCAGCTTCGAAATCGACTCGTTATGAAATTCAATCAACGAGCCGCAGCCATCGCAGATGAAGTGATCATGCTGTGGGTAGCCATAGTCGTGCTCGTAGACCTCGCGGCCGTTGGGGCGGGCGACGCGGCGCAGCATCCCGGCTTCGACCAGGGTATTGAGGGTGCGGTAGATCGTGGGGCGGCTGACGTTCTTCCCGTCGTGCCGGCCCGAAAGGCGTGACGCCAGTTCATCCGCGTCAAAATGCTGATGGCTGGAGAAAACCTCCGCGACGATCGCGGCCCGCTCGTGCGTTAGCCGCTTCCCCTTGGTCGCCAGGAATTCTTGAAATTTCTCGACCGGTGCAACGGCCATTTCCAGTGACGAAATGTCGCTCACCGGTTTCCCCCCGCTTGTCTGCAAAATCATGAAGTCGTGTTATTCGCGGCCCATATCGATGGCTCCGAGAAGCTTTTCCAGGGCCGCCTCAAGCTTCTCCGGTGTTTCGTATTCCCCCGCCTCAATGGCGGCTTTGATCTGGGCCAGCCGTTCCGAGCGAACGTCGGACGATTGACTGGCTTGATCGAGCATTTTTCCCACGGCCGAGATCTCCACGGCATCGCGAGGTGTGGCCGGTTGGTTCGCTGCGGTCTTTGCTGGAGCCGTCGGCGGTAACTGGCGAATCGGGATGCTGGGCTGGACCGAGCCGGGTCCGGTTACTTCCATGTCGGCACTCCCTGCCTGTCGATCGGAAGGTGATGCGGAAGGGGAGCCTTCCCCCTCCTGATGACTTCCATCATACCGTAAAACGGGAGGCCGGTTCAACCGGGGCTTTCGGGAAGCGGACATAGCACACACCGGGAATTCTAGAGGCAGACATTGCGGCCGTCAGCCGGGACTGACCGCAATGGAACATCAAACCGGGTGCGCCTCCTCATCGCTACCACTGCAATCTGGGGTATCGGCATCCGGGCGGGCAGGGTTGAGCAACTGTCAGGACACCTGTTCCCCCAACGTGTGAAAGCCGCCTGTCATGCACAACGTGACGGCTATGACGCAAGAGCAGCCCACAAGTCATGTTGCAGCAAATCAACACGACAGGTCCGCGCCCCGGGAAACGGCCCTAACCTCGGCAAAAGCCCCCTGTCCGGAACCCTCGACTTGGGAATGGGGAATAGCGAGTTCAAGGGCAGGGGCGAGGTTATCCCCGGGCATAAGGCCCAGTCGCCATGGCCCCGGCTTCGACATTTTGAAAACCAGCCGAAACGCAGTCCCTCAGAACCGAGATGACATGTGGAATGTCCTCCCGGCTGACGTCGAGATGTGTACAGGCCCGCAGTCGATGTGGACCGGACGCGTTGATCCTCACGCTTCGCCGGGCCAGGGCGGCTGACAATTGTGCAGCGTAACCCAATTTCGGATCGACCTCAAAGAAGACGAGATTCGTTTCCACTTCGTCCGGCCGAATCTGGAGCCCATCGATCCTCGCAATCCCTTCCGCCAATCGACGGGCGTTCTCGTGATCCTCTGCCAGACGCTCGACGTGATTCTCCAGGGCGTAAATGGCGGACGCCGCAACGATTCCCGCTTGGCGCAGCGCGCCGCCGAACAATTTTCGCGATCGACGAGCCCGTGCGATGTCGTCGGCGCTGCCGACCAGAATCGAGCCCATTGGGCAGCCGAGCCCTTTCGAGAAGCAGATGGAGACCGTATCCACGGCCCGGCCGACCTGAGCGGGCGAGTACCCTTGAGCGATAATCGCGTTGAAGACCCGCGCGCCATCCATGTGAACTTTCAGACCATGTTCTCGAGCCCAGGACGAAACTCGCTGCAACTGATCGAGCGAATACGATCGGCCTCCTCCGGAGTTCGTCGTATTTTCAAGGCAAACAAGCCGCGTGCGGCAGAGGTGCTGGTTATCAGCCCGGATCTTCCCGCGCAACTGAGGCAGGTCGATCATGCCGAACTCACCGGGAAGGGTGCGGCACATGACGCCGCTGAGCACCGCCGGGCCGCCCGCCTCGAAATTCGCGATATGCCCCGTCTCATGAATCAGCAACTCGTCGCCGGGGAGACAGTGTGTTCGAACTCCCATCTGGTTCGATTGCGTCCCCGAGCAGGCGTAGACCGCCGCCTCCATCTCGAACATCTCGGCGACCATTTTTTCCAGTCGATTGACCGTCGGATCTTCGGCCGACATGTCGTCGCCGACCTCCGCGTTCGCCATCGCTTCGCGCATGCCTGGAGTCGGCTTGGTGACGGTGTCGCTCCGCAGATCGTAAATTCGGTCGGGCATGATACGGCTCGCCTCAAGCTGGGAATTTTCGCGGGGATGCGCTGGCACATGGCAATTTCCTCCCCGGTCGATCAGTCGCCTCCACTCTACATTTGCCATGAAGCCGCTTCAATGAGGGCCCCTAACTCATCGCGAACTTTACGGTCATTCGCATGGTCTTTAGGATGGAACCATGACTTCTCAACCTGCCCAACCATTGAACATTGCCACCATCGATTGCGCACGGGATAACGCGATCGAGCTGTTCGCGGCCCTCCGCGAGAAGCTCAGCCCGCGCGGCGACGTGGTCTCCGAGGCTGGCCGTCAACGGACCATCGATTTGTTCGTGGCGCCCCTCTCGCCGCAGCAGGTCGTCGAAAAGATTTGCGGCGACGTGCGGCAGCGGGGAATTGCCGCGGTGCTGGAATATACGGCAAAGCTCGACCGCAAGGAATTGACGAAAGAAACGCTCCGTGTCCCCGCCGAGGAACTTGCCGAGGCCCATCGCCGGGCTGATCCACAGTATCTCGAGACTTTGCGGCGGATTCGCGACAACATCCAGGAATTTCAAAACAGTATTCTAGCCGACAATGTCACTCTGGTACGGCAGGAGGGCCCAAGCCGTGTCGAGCTTCGGCAACGTTACCTGCCGCTGAAGCGGGTGGGGATTTGCGTTCCGGGAGGAGCGGCGTCGTATCCTTCGACGCTGTTGATGACGGCGGTCCCCGCTCAAACCGCCGGCGTCCGTGAAATTGCCGTGGTTGCACCGCCGACGCCCTACGGCGCCTACAACACCGACTTGCTGGCCGCGTGTCACGAGATCGGCGTCACGGAAGTCTACCGAATGGGAGGAGCGCAGGCGGTTGCAGCGCTCGCTTACGGCGTGGAGGGAGTCCCACGGGTCGATAAGATCGTCGGGCCCGGAAATTTATTTGTGGCTCTCGCCAAGCGTTATGTGTTCGGTGAGGTTGATATCGACAGCATTGCCGGTCCGAGCGAGGTCGTGGTGCTGGCCGACGAGACCGCCCGTCCGGAATTCGTGGCGAGCGATCTCATCTCGCAAGCCGAGCATAGCCCAGGATCGGGCGTGCTCATCACCTGGCATGCACCGCTGATCGACGCTGTAAAAGCCGAACTGGCCGCTCAACTTGGACGGTTGCCGCGCGGCGATCTTGCGCGACAGAGTCTGGAAGATTACGGTGCGCTCATTCTCGCCCGCAATGCGGAAGAAGCGGCGAGCTTTACCGACCTGCTGGCGCCGGAGCATCTGCACATTTCCACCGCGCATCCCGAAGAGATGCTCGACCGCGTGCAGAACGCCGGCGCAGTGTTTCTCGGGCATTACACGCCCGTGGCGCTTGGGGACTACGTCGCCGGGCCGTCGCACGTGTTGCCGACCGGCGGGACTGCTCGATTTGCCAATGGTCTATGCGCGAACGATTTTCTCAAACGTTCGTCTGTCATCGCCTACACACGCGAGGCCTTGGCCGCCGCGGCCGACGACTTGCGATTGATGGCCGAGAAAGAAGGGCTCACGGCCCACTCCGCCAGCGTCGATATCCGGCTGAAATAAATCGGCAAATGACGGATCAACCAGTCAGCTTGCCGCGGTAGTAATTCGCCCCTTCTGCCAGCGCGTCGGTGAGTTTTTCGGGATTCTTTCCGCCGGCTTCGGCCATATCGGGCCGTCCGCCGCCCCCTCCGCCGACGACCTTCGCTGCCGCCTTGACGCAGTCGGAGGCATTCAAGCCCCGTTTCATCAGATCCTTCGTGATCGCCGCGGTGAGCGACACTCGGCCGTCGATGACCGTCGCCAATAGCATCGCGACCGGGATTCCTTTGCCGCGCAACTGGTCGACATAGTCGCGAAGGGCATCTTTGTTGCCGTCGGTGGTCGAATGCGTGACGATCTTCACTCCCGCGACATCTTCCGCCTTCGCGAGCAGCTCATCGACGACTCCCGCGACCGACTCCTTAGTGTACTTGGCAAGTTCCTGCTTGGCGTCTCGCAACTCTTCCTGCAAGACTTGCACGCGTCGCGGGAGATCCTCGGGCTGCGGCGTCTTGAGAATTCCGACGAGTTCCTTGAGCAAGTCTTCGGTGTGACGAATTCGATCGAGCGCCTTCGGACCCGTGAGAGCCGAAATGCGGCGCACTCCTTTGGCCACGGCATCATCGCTCTGGATCTTGCACAGGCCGACCTGTCCGGTATTTGTCAGGTGCGTGCCGCCGCAGAACTCGATGCTGTAGTCCCCCATGCTGACGACTCGGACCCGATCGGGATACTTCTCGCCGAACAGGGCCATGGCTCCGAGTTTCTTCGCGTCGGCGAGATTCATCACCTGCGTTCCGACGGAAGCTCCCTCGGCAATTCGAGCATTGATTTCATCTTCAACCTTCAGGATTTCTTCCGGAGTGAGTGCCCGTTTGTGGGCGAAGTCGAACCGAAACGCGTCTTCCTCGACTTTCGAACCGCGCTGCGTTGCCTGGTCTCCCAGCGTCTTTCTCAACGCATGGTGGAGCAGGTGAGTGGCGGAGTGGGCCCGTCGGATTCCTGCGCGCCGTGTTGCATCAACGCCGGCCTCGAGCTTCATGCCAAGCTCCAATTTGCCGCGCGTCAAATGGCCGATGTGCACGATCAACCCGCCGTCGCGCTGGGTGTCGAGCACCTGGAACTCACAGCCGTTGGATGCCAGCTTGCCGACGTCGCCGACCTGTCCCCCCGCCTCGCCGTAGAACGGAGTGCGGTCAAGTACGATGCCGACCGGTTGGGCATGGCCGACCTCGGTCAATTCCTCCACAAGGCGTTTTTCGGCGATAATGCCGATGACTTCGCACTCAGCCTGCGTTGTTTCGTAGCCGAGAAACTCACTGTCGCCGGCGGTCTTGCGAAGCGCGTCGAGCGGTCCTTCGGACATGACCGAATCGAGAAACGCGCCGGTGCCGCTCCCGAGCTTGTGCTTCTCCATGAGCGCGTTGAATTTTTTGAGATCGACCGCGAGGTTCTTCCGCGCCGCCATTGCTTCGGTCAGCTCGATGAGGAAGCCGTCGGTCTGATGGAGATCCCAGGCATCGTCGCCGGAGATTTGCGAGCTTCCGGCCGATTTGGCTTTATCGACGAAACGGTCGAATTTCTGAATGCCGCGCTCAATCACGCCGAGGAACTGCGATTCTTCTTCTTCGATGGCGTCCGTCACCGATTTCGCCGTCTCGGCCAACTCGGGATAAGGGACGCGCATCGCCGCGACGACCGAGGGAACAAGCTGATGCAAAAACGGCTCATGCTTGCCGAGCAGGTAGCCTTCCAGCAGCGCGCGGCGAAGAAGTTGCCGCACGATATAACTTTCCTTCTCGCTGCCGGGAGAAACTCCCTCGTGAATGCAGAAGGTGGCTGCCCGCACATGATCGGCGATGCGGCGGATCGGTCGTCCCTGTGGACTGTGAAAATCGTATTTGATGCCGACTGCTTCGGCGGCATCGAGACAGATGCTCTTGAGGATATCGATCTCGAAGTTGCTTTCGACCCCCTGCATGACCGACGCGGTTCGCTCCAGTCCCATGCCGGTATCGATGTTTTTCTTCGGAAGCGGGCGGAGGTTGTCGGGGGGATCTCCCACCCGGTTGAACTGCGTGAAGACCAGATTCCAGATTTCCACTGCCTTCGCCGAGCCGGGAGCGTGATAGTAAATTTCGCTGCATGGTCCGCATACACCGTCCGGGCCGTTCGTGGGGGCACCGGCCGGCCAGAAGTTCTCGTTTTCGTCCTCACGACGGATGCGGTCGGAAGGAACTTTGATCTCGTCATGCCAAATGTTGTACGCCTCGTCGTCGTCGAGATAGACGGTGACCGATAACCTGCTCGGATCGAGTGCGAGCCACTTTTTGTCGGTCAGGTACTCCCACGCCCAGTGAATGGCTTCGCGCTTGAAATAATCACCGAAAGAGAAATTGCCGAGCATCTCGAAGAACGTGTGGTGATACGCCGTGACGCCGACGTTTTGCGTGTCGCCGGTGCGGAGGCACTTCTGGCAGGTCGTGGCCCGGGTGAATTCGAGCTTGCCGATTCCCAGAAACTGAGCCTTGAACTGGTTCATCCCCGCGGGAGTAAATAGCACCGTCGGATCGTCGCGCGGCACCAGCACGTCGGTTGGCCGGCGGACGCACCCTTTGCTTTCAAAAAACGAGAGATAACTTTCACGAAGTTCGTCAGTTTTCATATGTTTGTCTATGATTCCGTCTGATGGTCGCTGCAAGGCGCAAAGGGGCACACAAATCCGTTATGAAAGCGCTGGTCTCGCCGTATCATCGTTTGACGACGACACGCCTTTTTCCCACAAGATCCAACGCGACATCCTCCTGTCGTCCCGTCACCGCTTTCTGAAACTCCGCCGGAGTCCGGACGGCCTCTCCGTCGACGTGGGTGATGAATTCTCCTTCGTGCAGCCCGGCCGCATCTGCTTTGCTGCCGGGGGTGACGTGAACGATCACCACGGCTTCGTTGAACTCGTGGGGCCAATCGAAATACTTCTTCCGGCCGGTTGGGTAGTCGACCTCGATCCCCCGCCATTCCGGGTAGCGGAGGACCGTGGCGATAATTCCCTCGTCATCGAAGACCGGCCATTTTGCGAGTTTCGCGGTCAGAGTCAACTCGTCTTCGGCACGGGAACGCCAGATCTGTAATTTCACGGATGATTCCGGGGGGAGTTGGCCCACAAGTCGCATCAGATCTGCTCGATTGCGAACCCGTTCCCCATTGACCGAGAGCACCCAGTCGTCGCGCAGCAATCGTGCCTCCGCCGAGGGGGAGCCGGGAATCACCGAGACGACTTTCGCGGCAGTCACCTGGCCAAGTTGAGGAGCGCGGCGGCGCATTTCATCAGCGGTAACGTTCTCCGGCATTAAACCGAGAAAGCCGTATTCGACCTCATAGCCGCGACAAAGGTCTCCGACGATGCGCCGGGTCATCGCATCGATTGGAACGGCGTAACCGACCGACTGCTCGTATCCCTTGAGAGCCGCCAGCGACGTGGAAATTCCAACGAGTTCGCCCCGCAGATCGACGAGCGCCCCCCCGCTGGTTCCAAGATTCAGCCGTGCGTCAACTTGCAGCAGCGTGCCGAGATGATGCAACGTCTCTTTCCGGAGTGCGGTTTCATCCAGCAGTGGCTCGGGGGGGGCAGGGCGACGCGAAATATTGCTGACCATTCCCCAGCTGGCGCTGGCCGACCCGTCACGCGCAATCGCATACGGATTTCCGAGAGATACGACGAACGCCCCCTTTTTGAGGGGGGATGCTTCCGTGCGGAATTTGAGCGGAACGAGATCCGCCGGTTGCAATCCGAGTTGGTCGTACTCGAGTTTCAGAACGGCCAGATCGCTGCGAGGATCGGCCGCCAGTATTGTCGATTCGCAGTTTCTTCCCCCGGCGAACCACACAAACAAACGCGTGTCGCCGGTCGGCGG
>CAZVJA010000056.1:19204-27163 GCA_964626885.1 uncultured Planctomycetaceae bacterium
CCGGTCGGCGGTCCGCCGCGCACGACATGGTAGTTCGTAAGAATGTAACGTTGGTCCGGACGATCTTCGGGGGCGATGATTATTCCCGAGCCGAATTCGTTTGGAATGAAATCGGGGCTTTCGGGGTTGGTCCTGTCGTTGCGAAAGTTCTCGGCGCGCGGATCGAGTCCGAAAGGATTGAAATTTGTCCTGTCCGGCAGTTCCTGCGACAATCGGACCCGAGCGATGCTGACGACCGACTTCTCAGCCTTTCCGATCACATCGACAAATGCGCGTTCCAGCGCAGCGGCGGCGGCGACTGGATCGGGCTCTTGGCCGATGGCGCGCGGAGGAGTCGCCAGCCAGCAGGCCGCCAGTAGACCGAGAACCGCCGGCAGACCAATGCTGCGGAATCCAAAATAACGCTGGGCCGGACGAACAGACATCGATGCTCCCGAAATAGCAACAATGGGGCAGGGAACTCCATTTGGCTGCCCTGCGATTATGTTATCGGGAGTCGTCAACGGCCCCAAGCCCGGCGCGGACCTTCATTTCGGCCGAACCACTTGGAAATGCCAATGGAAAGCCGGGATTGAACCCGCCAAACAGGAATCTCCGGCTTCCGAGATCGGGAGGAAACAACTCTCTCGGGAGCACGGAGATTTCTGTCTGGCCGTTCTTGTTGGATGGACCTGGGGCGGCCCGAGCTACTCAACCGACTGGCCGTTCGTCTCGACAGGCAGATTCGTGCTGTACCCGCGAGCTGCCAGTACCTTTTGCTTCAACTCATTGAGCATATCCGGATTCTCTTCCAAAAACGTGCGGGCCTTATCGCGCCCCTGGCCGAGCCGAGTGGAGCCGTAGCTGAGCCATGTTCCGCTGCGGTCAATGATGCGGTCTTCCACGGCGAGATCGAGAATGTCCCCTTCGAGGCTGATGCCACGGTGGCCGAGCATATCGAACTCCGCCTGACGAAATGGAGGAGCGACCTTGTTCTTCACGATCTTCGCCTTCATGCGGATGCCGATCGTGTTATCCCCCTCCTTCAAGGTGCTGACGCGGCGGACATCGACGCGGCACGAGGAATAGAACTTGAGGGCCCGGCCGCCGGGGGTCGTTTCCGGACTGCCGAACATTACCCCGATCTTTTCACGGATCTGGTTGATGAAGATCACCGTTGTACGTGACTTCGCGATTGCACCGGTGAGCTTCCGCATGGCTTGGCTCATCATGCGGGCCTGCAGTCCGACATGGGAGTCGCCGATCTCACCGTCCAGCTCCGACTTGGGAACGAGTGCCGCCACGGAGTCGACCACGATGATGTCGACGGCGTTCGACTTGATCAGCATCTCGGCGATCTGCAGCGCTTCTTCACCATACGAAGGCTGACTGACCAGCAGATCCTCGAGGTTAACTCCCAGCCGCTTGGCCCAGGACGGATCGAGAGCATGTTCCGCGTCAATGAACGCCGCGATGCCTCCGTCACGCTGAGCGCTGGCGATGGCATGCAGCGCGAGCGTCGTCTTACCGCTCGATTCCGGGCCGAACAGTTCGATAATCCGACCGCGCGGAAGTCCTCGCCCACCGAGGGCGATGTCGAGAGAAAGTGCGCCGGTGGAGATGCCCGCGTAACCCATCCCCGATTCCGTCAACTTCATGATCGAGCCCTTCCCGAAGGTCTTCTCGATCTGGCCCAAAGCATTCGTCAGCATGGCCTGCGATTCACTCTCCGCCTTGCCGGGGGCTTCGCCTCGAGCGGGTTTGTCTTTCGTTGGGGCAGCGTTGATTCGGGATTTGGCGGCCATGGCGTTCCTTCTGTTCAATGAGCTTATTGTGTGCGTTGAGTGCTACGATCCACGAATACTGTACAAATAGATACTACATGGTTTTTCGGCATTCGACAAGGCCGAAATCGAGAAATTCTCAAACTCTTTCCGGTTTCTTCCGGCCGGTTGCCCAGCTTTGGAGGAAACCAAGTGCGTTCCGTATCTCCGCAACGGCGAATTATTCCCGATGCTTCTCCAACAGCAGCCGAAGGTAAGACTTCCGTTCCGGATTCGCCAGCCCCATTTGGGATGCGAGCCGCAAAATCGAGTCACGAACCGCTTCGCGATCCGGTTCCTCGGCCATGCCTTCTATTTCCAGGAAGGTACCGAGTTCTGCGACGGTGTCGAGCGTAATCTCGAGCGTTCGTCCCTCCCATTCCAGGTGATGCGGCACGCGCGTCTTCTCAACCGGGCGTACGGGAGTGAAGCCGAGCAGCATCAACACTTTTTCCAACGCGGCGGCGTCGGTCGCATTTCTTCCGACCGGCAGCTCTATCTCCTGCCGCACTTTGGCCTGAGTATCGATCACCGGCCCTTTGTAAGTAATCCGGGTTTCGTCGCCCGTCACGCGCATGCGAAACGCTTCCCCAGTCTGTGTAAAGTCGCGCAAAGGGTGGCGAAAGTAGACATCCCGCTGCTTCACTGCCCGGCCGGCCTGCGCGCCAAGTTCGGCGAGTTGCTTTTGAATAGCCGGTGAATCGGCCAACCGAAATTTGAGTTCGACTTCGTACATGGCTCGGTCAGCAAAGAAGCGGTCAGCGATCAGATTTCAGCAAGAATCCAGGAACCACGATCCATCACACGTGCTTCGTGATTTCGTACATCTGCCCCAGGCTGCGCAGCCGGTCCCAGGTGTAAAGTCCCGAATCGTGCCGGTCGGACCAGGTGATCTTGAGGGCATAGTTGCCCGAGAACGCAATGCCAGTCGGCTTGATCTCTTCGGGAATCGTTTCGATGTCGAGCGTGCGAATGCCGGTCATTTCGTCAATGCAGCCGGCGCAGGGGCACTCGCATCGCAAGAACCGAAACGGCAGCCGATGGACCGCGCCGTCATGCCAGGTAATTTCGAGCACCCGGTCGTCACTCAGGGCGCGAATATTCTTGGGGGGTGATGTGGCCATGCTGAGGGAATGATAGTCCCGCCGACGACAAGAAGGTAGTATGAACGGTCAAACGATCCCGGCAGAAAAGACACAAAAAGGACGTTGCATGCTCCGAAAGTTGATTGCCAAACGGCTGGATGCCGGAGAGCGAGAATTGGGAGCGTCGGTGGAGTATTTGCGGTGGATCCTCGATCGGTCGCTGCGGTTGTTCTTCAAGTTCACGAAGTTTCTGTCGTTCGCACAGCATCGTCGCGCGTGTCCTGCCAACCCATACCTAGTCGCGATGATCGTCGCCACGCGACATTACGATTGCGGACCGTGCGTGCAGATCGGCGTCAACATGGCTCGCAAAGCCGGGGTGCCGATCGAGCAGATTCGGGCCGCCGTGGAAGGCCGGCCGGATGACCTGCCGGAGGAACTCGCGGACGCATATCGGTTTGCGGAAGCAGTCGTGACGATGTCTGGCAGCGAAGAGGAGCTGCGCGAAAAGATTCGTGCACGATACGGCGACGAGGGACTCATCGAGCTGGCGTATGCCATCGCCTGCGGTGGCGTGTTTCCGACGGTGAAGCGAGCCCTCGGCTACGCACGGAGTTGCTCGCTGGTGCCGGTCGAAGTATGAACCGCGCAGATATTGAGAAGTCGTTCTCTTCACTGGTTTACCCACAGATTGCGCAACTGCTGCCGGCACTGTTTGGGGATGTTGGAAGAAAACACGAGGACCGTACGCAAGCTGCGCCGTGTTCCCGCCACCCAGCCGCGGGTGATCCCGGCTGATTGCAGCACATCGGCAATATCTTTGACGTGCGTTGCCGTCAGCCGTCCTTTGACGACATGCGGCACGCCGTCACGAATTCGCACCAGGAACGCATATTTCGGCCGAATCGCCAGCCAGATGCCGCCGACAACCAGCATTGCGACGATGATTCGGACAGTCGTGTCCACGCTGCGATTTTCCTCTGCAGTTGAACATTTGACTGATAGAAAAAGTGGATTCTCGCCACTCAAGCCGAGCGAATTCCATTATCGCAATTGCAAGCCGGCACGACGAAATGCTGCCTCCCTGTTCTCTAAACTCGTCTCGTAGATACGAATCTTGCGGGAACCAATAAGCTGCTTGCGGACGCGATCGAGGATGAAAACTTTTCGGGCAAACAATTCCCAGGACGTGCTGTCGGTGTAGATCAACACAATCTCTGCCTGGCTTTGGAGGAATTCCTCAGGGTTCTTCTGGGTGCGTGCGCCATGAGTATGCGTCTGGGGATTTTCGGATAGGGGTATTGCCCAAAGGATGATATCTTCCTCGCAGAAGTATTCTGCCCATTTGCCGACTAGCCCCGGAGGCCAGAGACCTTCCTGTTCTTGGTCCTCGGGAAAGCCTGCTGGCGCTCCCATCCAAGGCTGAGCTTCCAGATACCACCAGTAACGGTTGAGCTCCGAACGAAGTGGCTGAAAGCAGTGCCAGAAAGTGTTGTTCGTTTCGTCAACTAGACGAAGCATCAAGCCTTGCATCGTATCACCACACGAGAGAATTCCTCTCATCGCAACCGTTAATAGAATCATTTACGATGGCGGCAGACTCGTATAATCGCTGTTAACGTTTGAATTCACGCCGGAGGGGCGACGACCCCTTTCTTAAGAATCAGATTCGCATACAGGGCCGATTCGCTCGTCGCGACGATGGCATACGCTTCTTGCGATCGTTCGTAAAACTCGAAACGATCGATCGGATTCAGCTCGATCCGCCGCCCTTCGTTCAGTTCGAGCAGTCGGCGGAAATCTTTCCAGATCGGCGGTTCGGGGTCTTTCTTGTTCACCGGCTGCATCACCGTCGCGGGATCATCGACGAACGTATCGATCGGCAGGAATTTGAGGATCGCCTCCAGAATCGCTGGAACACCCAACCCATCGGCCCGCACGATCGTCTGAGTATGCGACTCAGCAGGAAAGTTGCCGTCCGCCAGCACAATCTCGTCGCCGTGTCCCATCTTCATCAGAACGAACATCAAATCGGGCGAAATGATTGGGGGAACGCCTTTGAGCATGGATGAACTCCGTCTGGCGGTGAATTGGCTACGTGGAGATCTTCTGATGTCTTACCGGGCGGAGCGTCGGCCTGCAAGCAATCACGGCCGAAACGAAGGAACCAAGCACGAAACCCGAATGTCGAAAGAAATCCGAAGCCGCAAAGCTCGAAACGAACGATTCCGAGCCAAGGGATCTGCTCCTGTCGAACTTGCGGCCCGAAGTCCTAGAAGCGGTTTCAAATAGGGGAGGGTGAGGCTCCCGGATCTGCTGCGACCGAAAATCTCTCGTTATGGCGGCTCCGCGGACCACTCTAGCGTGCGGTGCCCCGTCGCCCTCCCAAAGACACGGTTTTGAAATCACCTGCAATCGCCCGAATCTTCTTTTGGACATTCGTGCTTCCTTCGTCATTCGTGCTTCGTCATTTGACATCTTTTGACATTCCCGATTGGTGGACCGTCGGATCTTCGGAGGCTATGATGTTCCGCGTTCGGGGCGCTCAGACGTTCGATTTCCGTGACAGGACATGCGATGAAGATTCACGAATATCAGGCAAAACAGCTTCTCCGGGATGCGGGGGTGGCCGTGCCGCGCGGCATTGTTGTCCAGACGCCCGACGAAGCCGCGGCGGCGTTCAAGGAACTCGGCGGCACCATCGCCGTCGTCAAGTCGCAAATCCACGCCGGCGGCCGCGGCAAAGGACGCTTCAAGGAATTCCCCGAGCAGCCGGGCGTGGTGCTGGTGAAATCGGCCGATGAGGCCCGCGCCAACGCCCAGCGCATGCTCGGCAAAACGCTGGTGACGAAGCAGACAGGCGAAGAAGGGAAAACCGTCAACGTTCTGTTCGTCGAAGAAGGATTGAAGATCGCCCGCGAACTGTACCTTGGCGTCGTTGTCGATCGTGCCGCCGGTGGACCGGTGCTCATCATGTCCTCGGAAGGGGGGATGGAGATCGAAGAGGTCGCCCACCGCTCGCCGGAGAAAATCCTCCGCGAACCGGTTGACGGCGGGTATGGTTTGTACGGCTTCCAGGCGACAAAGCTGGCGTATCGCCTCGGGCTGGAAGGGGACGCCGTGAAGAGTGCGCAGCAGTTCCTGCCGCGCCTCTGCCGGTTCTTCCTCGACAACGATTGCAGCATGGCGGAAATCAACCCGCTGGTGGTGACCGAAGATGGCAAGATGATCGCCCTCGATGCCAAGGTCACCTTCGACGACAACGCAATGTACCGTCATAAGCCATTCCTGGATCTTCGCGACCTCAGCGAAGAAGACGAAGCCGAGGTGCGGGCCGCCGGCGCGGGGCTCAGTTACGTGAAGCTCGACGGCAACATCGGCTGCCTCGTCAACGGGGCAGGGCTCGCGATGAGCACAATGGACCTCATCAAGCTGCACGGCGGCGAACCGGCTAACTTCCTCGACGTCGGCGGCGGCGCGAACGTCGACCAGGTGACCGAAGCCTTCCGGATCATTCTGGCGGATAAGAACGTCAAGGCGGTCCTCGTCAACATCTTCGGCGGCATCATGAAGTGCGACACGATCGTCGAAGCGCTCCTTTCGGCGTATGAGAAGGTTGGCTTCAATGTGCCGCTGGTCGTGCGGCTCGAAGGAACGAACGTCGACAAGGCCCGCAAGATGCTCGCCGAGAGTGGCCGGGCGATCGTCACCGCCACTGATCTGACTGACGCCGCCAAGAAAGTCGTCGCCACGCTCGGAGCGTAGCTTCGTCCAAAGTCCGAGGTCCAGGAGTCCAAAGTCAGAAAGCATTGAGGGCAGAGCCTTCCAAGCCGACGACTTGTCGTCGGATCAACGGTTAAGAAGATGACGGATGATGGAAGATATGAAGATGGATGATGGAAAGAAAAAGAGTTCGGAGTCCGGAGTCCTGGGTCAGCAATCCGCAATTCGCAATCCGAAATCCGCAATGCCCGAAGCCTGATTGCCTGAAGCCGGTTTGGGGCCCCGAACCCTGAAACCCTCGCAACATAAAACCCTGACCCGTAAATCCTGATTCCTAATCCCTCGTCATACCTGAAGCCCGTAGCCTGAAAACCTGTAGCCTGAATTGATAGCTGAAAGCCTCTTCCATGAGCATTCTGGTTGATAAGAACACACGTGTGATTTGTCAGGGAATTACCGGCAAGGCTGGGCTGTTTCACAGCCAGCAATGCCGTGACTACGGTACGCCGATGGTCGGCGGCGTCACCCCGGGCAAGGGGGGAACGACGATCGATAACTTCGCGGTGTTCGACACCGTCGAGCAGGCCGTCGCAAAGACCGGCGCGAATACGTCGCTCATTTTCGTCCCGCCTCCATTCTGCGGCGATGCCATCATGGAAGCAGCCGACGCCGGCATCTCTCTGATCGTCGCCATCACCGAGGGGATTCCGGTCCTCGACATGGTCCGCGTGAAGCGTTACCTCGAAGGGAAACCAGCGCGGCTTGTCGGCCCGAACTGCCCCGGCGTCATCACGCCCGGCATTGCGAAGATCGGCATCATGCCGGGCTACATCCACAAGCCGGGCTCGGTCGGTCTCATCAGTAAGAGCGGTACCCTTACGTATGAGGCAGCCTGGCAGCTCGGCAACGTCGGGCTTGGGCAATCGACCTGCGTCGGTATCGGCGGCGACCCGATCATCGGCACCACCTTCATCGACCTGCTCGAAATGTTTCAGAACGACCCCGCGACGGAGGCGATCCTGATGATCGGCGAGATCGGCGGCAACGCGGAGGAACAGGCGGCTGACTACATTAAGAAGCATGTCACCAAACCAGTCGCAGGTTTCATCGCCGGCCGCACGGCACCTCCTGGAAAACGGATGGGGCACGCGGGGGCGATCATTTCCGGCGGCAGCGGCACCGCGTCGGAGAAGATCGCAGCCCTGAAAGCCGCCGGCGTCGAAGTGGCCGAAAGCCCCGCCGACATGGGCGCGGCCGTCAAACGGGTCATGTCGCGGAAGTAGCGGCATGTTAAGCTTCAGGCATTGCGGATTTCGGATTGCGAATTGCGGATTGCTGACCCAGGACTC
>CAZVJA010000057.1:0-27109 GCA_964626885.1 uncultured Planctomycetaceae bacterium
CTGGAGAATCCTGCCATGCATGGCGAATCCCCCCGGCACTTCCACGTCGGGCAGGCGGTCGCAGCCGCGATCGACGAGCCAGCGCAGGATTTCGTGCGGGTCGACCTCTTCGCCGACACGGAGTTTTCGCGTCCCCTCGGCCCGCTCCGATTGGCCGGGAACCGGCTGCACAAGCGCCGCGATGCTCGTGACCACCACGCGCGGGCTCTCCGGCGTACTCAACTGGCCAAGAATGCGCAGCCGCCCGCCGAAGATCGGATCGGAAACTTTGTGTTCGGTGGGAGGAGACTCCCAGGCTGGGAAGACGATCGGGTTTCTGCCGAGGAATCCCGCCAGGTCGATTGCGAAGTCGTCCACGTCACTGATGCGGGGTAGGACCACGACGAGCGTTTTCGGGCAACTCTCCGCAATCGCCGCGGCAGTCAGCGCGCACGACGATCCCCAGGCTCCGTCGATTGCGGCACTCGCCCCTCGTTGAAGCGCGGCCACAACCTCGGCGAAGCCGTTCGCCTGGTGCACATAAGGCACCAGGTCCGCGAGCCCTTTCGGCCGGCTCAAAAGGCCCTTTGGCGCCATTGGCGGGAATTGTAACGTCCGCGGCTGAAATTCAAACCCGAGTGAAAAGAATGTGGAGGCTCGGGAGCGAAATCTCAGCCCCTTCGACGACCGCAACCCGACAGGCCGCTAATCGATCGCTGGGGAGTCCGCATCGACCGGATCGGCTCGCCGCTGGAGCCACTTCGGCCCGGACAGCAGGGGTTTGGACGGTGTGCGGCATGCCTCGTCCCCCATCTCTCCCACCGACCCATCGGCGAGCGGTGGTGTGATATCATCCAGAACCAGTTCCGTCGGCATGTTGGCCGGCTCGTCGTTCACCCGTCGAATCTCGGCACCGAGCCCGACCAGCTTCGTCTCCAAATGGTTGTAGCCCCGGTCGAGATGGTAAATGCGCCGAACAACCGACGACCCTTTCGCCCCCATACCGGCCAGCACCAATGCGGCGCTCGCCCGCAGGTCGGAGGCCATCACGCAGGCGCCGCTCAACGAATCGACGCCGCTGATGATGGCGCTCGCCCCTTCCCGGCGAATTCGGGCCCCCATGCGGACCAGTTCCGGAGCGTGTAGAAAGCGGTCGGGAAAGACCTTGTCGGTGACGATGCTGATCCCAGGAACCGTCGCCAACAGGGCCATGAACTGCGCCTGCACGTCGGTTGGAATGCCTGGGTAGGGAAGCGCGATGCAGTCGACAGCCTGCAGGGGATGCTTGATGCCGACGATTGTCTCCGGGCCGATCGATTCGATGGAGACCCCGATCTCGCGCAGCTTCTCGATCACCGCGGTCATGTGCGCGAGGCAGACGTTGCTCATCCGCAGTTCCCCGCGCGTGATGGCCGCCGCGATCATCAACGTGGCGGCTTCGATGCGGTCGGGGATGACTCGATGGCCCGTGCCCCGCAGGCGATCAACCCCCTCGATCGTCAGGAATGGAGTTCCGAGTCCGGAGATTCTGGCCCCCATCGCGTTGAGGTAATTTCCCAAATCGACCACTTCCGGCTCGCAGGCGGCGGATTCGATGGTGGTGACGCCGTCGGCCAGAGTCGCGGCCGCCATCACGTTGCACGTTCCGGTGACGGTGCTGCCGAATGGCCCTCCCAGATAGAGACTCGCGCCGCGCAACCGTTCGGCCGTGGCGATGACGTAACCGCGCTCGACGCGGATCTCCGCCCCAAGGGCGCGGAGACCCTTCAAGTGCAGATCAATCGGGCGATCGCCGATGTTGCATCCGCCGGGCAGCGACACGCACGCCCGCCCCCGCCGCGCCAGCAGCGGTCCGAGCACGCAAAAGCTCGCGCGCATGCGGCGAACGAGGTCGTATTCCGCGACGTACGGCTGTTCGTCGATCACTTCGAGCCGGAGCTGGCCGTTTTCTTTTCGGCGGACTTCAAGACCGAGCGTTTCCAGCAAAGAAGATAATGTGGCGACGTCCACCAGCGAGGGAACGTCCGCCAGTTCGCTCGGTCCGTCGGCCAACAGGGCGGCAGCCATGATCGGGAGCGCGGAGTTCTTCGCCCCGCTGACAGCGACCCGCCCCGCGAGCGGTCTGCCTCCCTGCACGACGAACATGTCCATCCCTGGACCTCCGGCGAAATCGTTGAGAATCGAGCACCGAAACCAACTGCCGCGGAATTCTACCGACTTCCTCTCAGTAAAGCAGCCTCTTCTTCCAGTCGCGGCCGTACAATTCCGTTTCCAGGGTGCTGCGGTGCAGGCATTGCTCCTATTTGGGCACCGACGCATGGACCACTCGCGGTCTGGCTGTCATATCCTTGATGAATGCGATGTCGCGGTAGGCACCGGCCGACTCGAGCAGCTCTTTCACGGCATCGGCCTGTCGCGGTGAGATTTCCATGAGCAAGTGCCCGCCGGGCTTCAGCCGCGCGGATGCGTCCGCCACCAACCGGCGGATGATTTCCAGTCCGTCGGGTCCGGCGACGAGCGCGAGGTGGGGCTCGTGTCGCAAAACGTCGATCTGCAACCCCTCCATTTCGTCAGAGCGAACGTAGGGGGGGTTGCTGGCGATGATGTCGAACTTTTCGTCCGGGTCGAGCGGGGCGAAGAGATTCCCTTCCAGGAATCGCATGCGTTCTTCCACACCATGCGTGCGGGCATTTTCGCGTGCCACGGCCAGCGCGGCGGGGCTGATGTCGATCGCGGTGAACGTCGCTTGCGAGGAATTCACCGCGGCCGTTACGGCAATGCAGCCGGAGCCGGTGCCGATGTCGAGGATGCACGGGTTTTCGAACTCTCGGAGCCGATCAAGCAGCTCGACGATCAGCGTTTCGGTATCCGGCCGGGGGATCAGCACGTCGGGGGTCACGCGAAAATCAAGACTGAAGAATTCGCGATGCCCGACGAGATACGCCACCGGCTCGGACTGAGCGCGCCGCCGCACCAGCTCGCGCATCGTGGCGCGCTCTTTTTCGTTGAGGACTTCGTTGAAGCGGGTGTAGAGTTCAATTCGCTGGCAGCCGCGGGCGTGGGCGAGAAGAATCTCCGTGTCGAGCCGCGGCGTTTCGCTGCCGTGCTTTTTCAGGTGGGCTGTGGTCCACTCGATGATCCGGCGAACGGTCCATTGATCGTCGTCGGGCTTCACGGGTGGTTTTTCAAGTTCGGCCGCCACGCGAATACTTTCTGAGGACGACGCAGGGGAGAATCGATGATCGGCTCAATCGTCTTCGCCTTTGGACGGTCCCGCCGGTCCTTTGCCATGCAGGCGCTCCTGCCTGTCGAATTCGAGCATCTGCGAAATCAGCTCGTCGAGATGCCCCTGCATGATCTGATCGATCTTGTACAACGTCAGTCCGATGCGGTGATCGGTCACCCGCCCTTGCGGGAAATTATACGTGCGAATCCGCGCGTTGCGATCCCCCGTGCCGATCAGCGTGCGGCGTTGCTCGGCCCGCTCCCTGTCGACCTGTTGCTGCTTGGCTTCAAAGATGCGGCTGCGGAGCACGCGCATCGCTTTGGCCTTGTTCTTATGCTGACTTTTTTCATCCTGGCATTGGACGACAATGCCGGTTGGTAGGTGGGTGATGCGGATCGCGCTTTCGGTCTTGTTCACCTTTTGTCCCCCCGGTCCGCCGGCGCGAAAGGTGTCGATCCGCAAGTCTTCATTGCGAATATCGACTTCGACGTCGGTGGCCTCGGGGAGGACGGCCACGGTCGCGGCGCTTGTATGGATGCGCCCTTGCGTCTCCGTTTCGGGAACGCGCTGCACGCGGTGCCCGCCGCTTTCAAACTGCAGTTGGTGGAACGCTCCTTCTCCCGTCACCGAGAAGATGATTTCCTTGAAGCCTCCCAGCTCGGTCGGGCTGGCGTCGAGGACTTCGTACTTCCAGCCCCGTTCCTCGACGAATTTCTTGTACATGTCGAACAGATTCGCGGCGAATAGCGCGGCCTCGTCGCCGCCGGTCCCGGCACGGATTTCCATGATCAGCCCGCCGCGGGTGATGGAGTCTCCCGCCGTGGCCATGTCTTCCAGCTCGGTTTCGAGCGCTTCCTTCTGGGCGACCAGACCGGCGAGTTCCTGCTGCGCGTACGCGCGGGCCTCGGCCGATTTTTCCTCTTCGATCATCTGCTCGGCCGTCGCGATTTCTTCCTCCAGACCGTGGAACTTGCGGACCGCCTTTGCGACCTTGGCCAGCCCGCCGTGTTCTCGCTGCAGCGGAATGAACTTGTTCGGGTCGGTCGAGATGGCGGGATCCTGAAGCTGGCGCTCCAGTTCCTCGAACCGTTTCAGCTTGGCTTCAAGACTGGGAAACATCGCGGCAACCGATTTTTAGGCATGCGACAGACGCGCCGACGGCATCGTCGGCCCGGTGACGATCACTCAACACGGAAACCAGGGAACGAACAAGGGAGCGCCGACCGCCGGGAACGAATCACCCGACCGCGCGCACGAAAACGAAATTCCGGGTTGGGATCGCGTAGCCCGTGAACGAAGACGATCGAATCCGGATTCCGAGGGTTCCCGAGAAATCGCGTCATCTCCTTACGACACGGAACCCCTCAATTGCAAACAAGAACATCTGGCGAGGTGAGCTCGCTTGGCTGAAGGGACGCACCGCCGTGCGGAAATCCGCACGTGCCAGGTTGAGGTCACCACTCCGCTAGGACTTCGCTTCGCCTTCCTTGCCGGCGTCCTTGTTCCGCTGATCCCACTTGTACTTCTTCTGGAACTTTTCGACGCGGCCGGCCGAGTCGACATATTTCATCTTGCCGGTGAAGTAGGGATGCGAGGCGGAGCTGATGTCCACGCGCACGAGCGGGTATTCCTTCCCGTCCTCCCATTTGACCTTCTCTTTGGAGGTCAACGTGGTGCGGGTGAGAAACTTAAATCCCGTCGATGTGTCGAGAAACACGACTTCGTGATAGTCCGGGTGGATGCCGCTCTTCATAGCCAACGTTCCTGCTTCTTCCGATATCCTGGCAACTAAGTGATCGAGTGCTTTTGAGGGGAAAGGGGCCGGTCGCAAACCGCCGCTTCTCGCCACAAGGGAACCAGTTTAGAGCGGAGAGGAACGATCAGCAAGCTTAA
Organism: uncultured Planctomycetaceae bacterium; assembly: GCA_964626885.1. GTDB lineage: Bacteria > Planctomycetota > Planctomycetia > Planctomycetales > Planctomycetaceae > CAZVJA01. Next base: position 5,099 of record CAZVJA010000057.1, read on the forward strand.
CAGCCTTAGGAACGACACCCCCGACGCACGGAAATCCCGCCACATTGTCGTTCCCCGGGATTTTTGCGACAATTTGACTCGTCGGGGGACGCGGCGTCGCTCGTGCCGGGCGGGGCGTGACGTCTCCGGTTCACCGTCCCTAAGCGGGGGCTAGAGGCGGAATGGCTCCTCGAACACAACAGCGAGGGTGGTGCTTGGTCCACTGTCCGCGACCGAGCACAAAACGGCCGGGCCGGGTCCAGTGGTTCCGGCAATCCCTGCTGGCTGCTGCCGTCCTCTGTGGGCTGGCGGCATTCGGAAGGGCTAACGACACTGCGACCGGCCCGACGACTGATGATACGCTCAGTAACTCCGCCCAGGTTCCGGTGCGCCGCGAAATCCAGCTTCTGCTTGCGGAAGCGGAAGCGAACATCGACGCGGGGAGATTCGATGCGGCGCTCCCTGTATTGGATCGCGTCTTCGCCTTGCACGAGGAAGGATTTGTTCCCGCGAAGGAGGGGCACCGGTATGTCAGTGCGCGTGGTGAAGCCAACCGGTTGTATCTGCGGATCCCGTTGGTCCAGCGGCAACGGTGGGAGGAGCAGTACGGTACGGCGGCACGCGAGTCGCTTATGGCGGCGGTCACCAGGCAGGACGAGCGGGGATTGACGGAGATTGCGGTTAGATTCGCTCCGATGCGAGTCGGCCGCGATGCTTTGAGGGCGCTCTCGGCTCTGTATCTTGACGGAGGAAGATTCGACGAGGCCGCCGGAATCTCTTTGCGGCTTGTCGAACATCCCTTGGCGGATTCGCACGACGTTGCAATCGGCACCGCACGGCTGGTCGCTTCCTGGATTCGGGACGGAGAAACCGCGCGCGCTCGGAAGTATCTGCAAGACCGTCGAGAATACATCGCCAGCGCGACCTTACAGACGGTTCATGGTGCGCGACCTTTGTCCGACTGGCTTCAAGAACACTATCCGCAACTTGATCAACATAAGCCGCCGCAGACCGCGAATCATTCCGAAACAAGAGTCCAGGAGACTTCTCCTCACTCGCAATTACCGAGCCCCGTTTCGGAGTGGGAGGCGGCGGTGCTTCCCGCCGGAGATGTGGCAGCGTTTGTGAACGCCGCGGTTCAGTCTTGGGTTGCCCGCGGGGTGTCGGTCGTCTGGAACCAGTCGCCGGTGCTCATCGGTTCAACGGCCGTCGTGCGTGGTATCGACGAGCTCATTGCTCTGGATGTGCGCTCGGGAGTTCTTCTATGGAAGACTTCGATCGGCTCGTTGTTGTCGTCGATCGCCGACAATCCCAAGATGCTCGAAAACGAATTGAGCGCGCGATTCACCGCCGACGCGGTCTCCGATCGGCTACTCTCGGACCCGGTGCAAGGCACTCTTTGTACGGACGGGGAGCGGGTCTACGGCGTGGTTGAATTGAAAGTGCCGGATGCTACGCAATTCTCTGCGTTCCGAGGACGCGGCCGCGGACTGCAGGAACTGACGAGTTATTCCAACCGATTGGCGGCGTGGAATGCACGCACCGGTGACGAAGCCTGGAGGCTGGAAGAAGTTTCCGTCAATGACAGCAGCGCTGCGGGATCGAACGATGATTCCGGAGAATCGCTGCTCTTCGTGCATGGCCCCGGCCTGTGCCGCAACGGCACGTTATACGCGACGGCGACGATTGGCGCGGAAATGCACTTGCTGGCGGTCGGGGCGGCCGACGGCAAGCTGCAATGGACGTTGCCGATGGCGGATGTTCCCAGCGCGATGATGCTCAGCCCGCGGCATCGACGGCTGGCTTGCCCGGCGGCATTCTCCGGCGGAACGCTCCTCTGCACAACTTGTGCGGGTGTCGTGATGGCGTGCGATCTTTCCACGCGAAGCTGGAAATGGGCGTTTCGATACAAACGAGACGACGTACCGACACTGACGCAAATCGGTCGGGGGCGTCGCGCGCCGGACCAGTTCGTGCGCTGGTGGGACTTCTGGCGAAGCTCCACGGTGGCGGTTGCCGACGGCAGGGCGATCTTCGCAACTCCCGATTCGGATGCAATTCGTGCGTTGAACATCGAGACCGGCGAGTTACTCTGGGAGCGACCTCGCGGGGCAGGATTGTTTGTCGCACACGTTTCGCATGATCGGCTATTCGTCGTCGAAGAGACCGCGGTTTCAGCGGTCGATTGCAACACCGGAGAGACCGTATGGCACGCGAACGTTGGGCCGGCGGCAGCAGCCGGGACAACCGTGGGTGGGAAATACTTTTTGCCGCTGCGGACCGGAGACCTGGCTGTCGTAACACTCGCGGACGGTTCGGTCTTCCGAAGCGGAATGCCCGTCGACGCGCCGCTCGGGACGCTCATCGCGACGGATGGGGGCATCCTTTCATTAACACCCGAACGAATCGTCAAGCTGGCGTCGCTGCAGGAGCAGCAACAGAAGTTCGCAGATCAGTTGGCGAAATCCCCGAACAGTCCGTCGCTGATGATTCGCAGTGCCTTGCTCGATCGACAGGCAGGAGACTTCGACGAGGCTCAATCGAAATTGCGGACTCTACTGCAGCAACCCGGCAAGGAAGATGAGAGGCAAACAGCTCGTAAAGCACTGCGTGAGACCTTGCTGGCGAATTTGCGAGCGCGGCCGGATCGACTCGACAGTATCTCCAGGGAGATCGCTGCATTGGTCGACAACCCGAGCGATCGCGTGGAATGGCAGCGAGCCACATTGCGAGCGCAACGGGAGATTGGCCGCTTCGCAAACGCTGCTGAGTCTTGTTTCGATTTGTTGACGATTGACCCGGCCGGCATGGCTTCAACGATCGATGAACCAGGCCATGTGAATGCGGTGCGGCTCGATCGATTCGTTTGGGGGGAATTGTCGGACCTGACGGAAGCTGCCGATTCCGAGCAACTCCTGGCGATGGATGCCGTATTTCACAAAAAGCTGGATCAACTGGCGGCGAGTCCCGACCCTCTGGTGCTCGAACGTTTCGTTGCCAGAGTCGACGGGTTGCGATGGGAAGCGGCGGCACGAGAACGGATCGGTGGGCGCGGGGCTCAAGGAGTCGGATTTCTTCGAGACCAGTTGCGGTTGTTCGAGCAGATCGACGGGCGAGATCGATCGCGTAACACAGCAGCCGTGTATTCTTTGGGACAGCTCTACGAAGCGCGCGGCTACCGGAGCGACGCAGCCACATTCTATCGGCGCATCAAGGAGGAATCGGCAACCGAATCGGCCGCGGACTTCGCGGAGATAGCTGCGCGAGTGGCGGCGATTCCACAAGATTCGCCGTTACGGCGGGAAATCGATCAGGGGCGGAATGTTCCCTGGAGCGCGGCCGAACCGATTCGGGAGGACGGAGCGGCGCGGTATCTCGGAATCGAGTTTTTGCCTGTGCCGATTGAAGCGGAGCGCGGCTCGCTGTTTGACCGCGTGAGCGTCTATCTGCAAGCACAAGGGAAGACACTCCGTTTTCAAGGGGACGAATTCCGCGAGGATTGGCAACTGGAGTTGCCCGAGACAAAACTCCCCTATCGCTCCCTCGTGCAGTTGGCCCGCGGCTGGGGTTTGGGACATCTGCTGGTTGTTCGCCTGGGGACCGAGTTGTTCGGCGTTTCGGTGCTCGACGAGCGGGGCGAAACCAACGCGAAAGTTCTCTGGAGAATCGACACATCCGGAGATTCCGCGCTGCATCGCAGCACAAACCCGTTCCAGTTCGAACCGGCTGTCTTCGGTTTCGGCACGGACGAATTGCGGTTGATGGATCGGTTTGGGTGGAAATGCGGGCGCATCGGACCGGTACGGCCGACGTATTTCTGCCTTCTTGACGGAGCACGTCTCGTCTGCGTCGACACGCTCACGGGAGCGACTCTCTGGGAACGTCACGGGATCTCGCATGATGCGGTTTGCGACGGCGACGAACGCTGTGTGATTCTGGGACGGACCGACTCGCGCCGCGTCGAGATCCTGAGAGCCGCCGATGGCAAGCAGATCAAGGATGCCGAACTCCCGGCGACTCCCGAGGAGTTTCTGCAATGGAAGCGGACCAAAGGTCTGCTGAAACGAGAGTCGGCTGAAGCGACCATCATCGAGCAGATCGATTTGTTCACCGGAACCGACGATTGGAAATCGAGATTTCCTTCCGGAAGTTTACCGTTCGAACTCGATTCGAAAATGCTTGGCGTCATCACGACCGCAGGGTGGCTGCATCTGATCTCACGGGACGACGGGCGGGAAGTTGCGCGGCACGAGATCGATCGTCCGGAGCAATTGTCGAGCATCCACGTAAGCCGCGACGATCGTCAGTTTCACGTCGTGCTGTCTGCTCCAATCGATCCGCAGATGCAGCGCTGGATCAGTGAGCGCGGCGAGTTTCGCAATCCGGTGGTCAACGGCGCGATGCATGCGATCGACCGTCGTACCGGGCGAATTGTCTGGCAGGCGCGCCTGGTAAATGAAGCCTTCCAGCTCGATCAGCCGCGCGAAGCGCCGTTCCTCGTGTTGAATTATCGCCGTGCGACCGATCTGGACGAGCGTCGTCAGGATGGCAAATTCGTGACCCGCTTGATCGATAAGCGAACCGGCAAAGATCTGATGAATGACGAACTGAAAATCACGAGTGGGGACCGGCAAAGCAGAGTGCGGTGGATGGGATGCACGACCGTCGAAACTTCTCCTGATGAGCAGGCAGTCGACGTGGTTCTCCCCAACAAGACGGTGCGGTTTCGTTACGGCCGGTAGGGCGAGCTGCTTGGCGAGCAGATGAGTGCGGGATGCATCACGCGTAGTGTAAAGGTCCAGGACGCGCGAGGATCAGCCCGCGTCGGATGCGTCTTCCATGCCGGACTGTTGCAGTTGCCGGATGAAATCTTCGTCCATGCCCGCCGCGCGCCGCGGTTCGTGGTGAAATCTGTCGCCGCAGGCCTTGGTGGGACGTATCGGCCAGTGAAGATGGCTGCAATAGGTCTCCCAGTCGGTTTTGTCGGAGGGCTTGAGACGGCGCAGCCATTCGAGTCCGAAGGCCACATGGCCGATTTCGTCCCGATGAATGACGCGCATGATGGCGGCGCTGCGCTCATCCGCGACCTTGAGAAAGTACTCCTCGAACTCCAGCGTATGATCGAGATTGCGCCCCTCGAAGGTGAGCGGAAGACCGGCGAGGTAATCGAGAACCGACGTGTAGGTAAGCGCTTTCTTCCAGATGTAGGCGTTCACGGGGAGTGAGCCGAATGGGACTCCGAGTTCGGCGGCACGGTTCGCGTGTAGACGCGTATGCCGCTGCTCGTCCTGCATCACCCGGACCATCCCTTTCCGGAATTCCGGCGGAGCATCGGGGAAGGCGAGCAGAACGAACCCCATGACTTCGAGTGCCTGCAATTCGTGATTCGCCATGATGTGATGCGCGACAGCCCGCTTCGACAGGTTCTCGAAGGCAGCTGGGCGGGGCATGGCTGGCGCTCCGCGACGCGGCGCGAATTGCAGATTCGCTGGCCGTCCGGGCATCTCGGGGCGACGAGCAGCGCCGGAAGATTCGTCCGTCAGCGGTTCTTCGGGAGCGGCGAGTTTTTCGTCGAGTGAGTTCGACAGCACCACACGCTCCGCAAACTGTCGCAGTTCCATGATCAAGACTTTCGCGTGCGGGCTGCAAAAGTTTTAGCGGTTGGCTGGTGGGAGATTGACGCGATGTTCAGCCGCGTCCCCCTTCGCAGCAGGTTTCGCAGATGGTGTGGCATCGTTCGCAAACGAGTTTTTGGCGAATCTCGAGGAGGCTCCCTCCGCAGACGGGACACGCACATTGGTTTGATTCCGCACGGCGGTCGTTCGATTGGCGGATTTGATCCGAAGTCGTTTGATGTTCCATCGATTCTCCTCCGTGAGACGCTCCGTTCGTACTTTGTTTTCAAGCTTCGCTGCATCGTGACGGTTTGCTGAAGGAGTGTCAAACAATCGGTCCTTGGGGCGTCCGACGACAAGATCGGCTTGTCGGCTTCAGCCGGCGGGGATAACCTTTACTACTTGGAGTTCTTCTTGGCCGGGTTGGTCTGGCGGCGGTTTGGAGGCAGCCCGAATGTTTCGATCTGTAAAGCTGATGATTCTGGCTGTTGCCCTTCTTGCGGCCGGTCATACCGCGAGTGCCGCCGGTAAAGACCCAAAGATTGCCGTTTCCGTCCGAAAGGCGCTCGACTTTCTCGCTCGCGAGCAGCGCCGTCAGGGATATTGGGAAGCCACGGGTGGACAATACCGTGTGGCGATGACGGCTCTGGCCGCCAATGCCCTGGCCTGCGAAGGGTCGACGACAACTCGCGGAAAGTATTCCGAGAATATTCGCCGCGCGGTCGATTATCTGATCGAGACCTCCAATCCTGGGAATGGTCTCATCGGGTACAGCAAAGATTACCACTACATGTACGGGCATGGGTTTTCGATGCTGTTTCTGTCGCAGATTTACGGCGAGGAAGAGGATGTTCAACGACGGATGGAGCTGCGTCGCGTGTTGACCAAGGCGGTCGAGTTTTGCGGCAGCGCCCAAACTTCGGCGGGAGGTTGGGGATATGTCTCCGCAAAAGACGGCAATGACTTCGACGAAGGATCGACCTGCATCACTCAGGTGCAGGGTTTGCGCGCCTGCCGTAACGCCGGAATTCCGGTTCCCAAGGAAGTGATCGATAACGCCCTGGAGTACATCAAGAAGTGCACGACCTCCGACGGCGGAGTGCAATACAGCATTCGCGGGGGGGGCGCTCGTCCCGCAATCACGGCGGCGGCAGTCGCCTGCTTGTTCAGCTCCGGCGAATACGAAGGGGAATACGTTAAGAAACTGCTGGGATTTTGTGAGAAGAATGTGTGGCCCAGTTCGTCACGCACCCGGTATTTCGGGCATTGGCATTACACGCATTATTACTTTTCCCAAGTGATGTTTCGTCTCGGGGGAGAGCAGTGGGACAGGTACTTCAACGAGGTCAGCAAAGAGATTCTGTTGAAGCAATCGGCGTCGGGAGCTTGGAAAGAAGGTCCCTACGGTCCGGTCTATCCGACGGCGATTAACGCCACAATTCTGCAAATCGATAACGGCTTTCTGCCGATCTACCAACGGTGAACACTTAAACCGGCAGTAGAAGTCACCGATCTTTTTTGCGGTTTGTTTTCCCGGCTGGCCGATTTTTGAGGCTGCTTCTCCAGCCGATAGAGGGCGAGTTGGTTTCCTCCGAAGAATCACGTTTTTTTTCGTCCAGTTGTGGAAAAGGCCTCTTCACCGGGTCCGGGAATGATAGGGTTCGGTGTTTTTCCGGTGTTCGGATGTAACCGGGTGTGGGGACTTCTATTTATGTCGATCGGTTTCAGAAACCGCTTGACAGTCGTAAAATGGGGGTGATAACGTAACAGGTAAGGACGGGCCAACTTATGAGCCGCACCCCGCGGCGAAGCGGTTTCCTTTTTCGAACGTCGATTCGTCTTCAGCACTTATCTGTAACTTTTTTGGGGTGGAATGCTCCGTCGTTGTGGCGGATGCAAGTCGCGGTTGAAGGCTCGTCACAGCTTCGCGACCTTTCTCGGCGATGTGTTGAGCAAAGGATTCTCTCGGTGCGACGAACGACAGCAGTGTCTCGCAATGCCAGCCTAAAGCGGCAGTGCGCGCTTTTTCCTCACAGGCTGGGGACCACGGCATTCGCATTCCTCTGCTGGGGGGCACTCTGCGGAAGCTCAAGTGCGTTAGCTCAAGAGGAAGCGAAGGCCGCACCGGAAGCAACTCCCCCAAAGGCTAGTCCTCCCGGCGATTCGAAAGCTTTGGAAGGTCTTCCGGAAGTCTTCAAGATCAACAAGCCGCCGCTGATTACGCCGGAAGAGCTGAAGGAGTTCAACACTCCGCGGCAAAACGAGTACAGAAACAACAACCGCAACGGCAAAATCGACCGCGATTTGATCCGTCAAGCCGTTCGCGCCCGGGTCTTCAGCCTGACGATGTTGAAAGCAGAGACCGACGCCGAAAAAGCGGAAGGGCACAAGATTGTCGAGACGTTTCGACGAGAGATCTATGAATGCGGCAACACCGCGACGGCCGCGGACAAGAAGGCCATTCGCGAGGTGCTGCTGAAGGAAGTGGTCGACCGCTGCAAAGACATCCTCGACAACCACCTCCATTTTTATCCGCGAATGCAGGCCGTGATCCTGTTGGGCAATTTGAATTTGCTCGAAGGGGAGGGAGCGATCCGTGACGAGGCTTACCTGCCGGCAATTGAACCGCTTCTACAAGCTCTCGATGAACCCGGTCAAATTGACCCCATCAAGTTAAGGGCCGTCGTTGGACTGATTCGCATTAACCTTCATGTCCCCAATCCTCCCTCTCCGCAATTACGGATTCACATGGGGGAGAGCATGATTCGCGAGTTGGGCAACGCCGGAGCTCACGAGTGGTACCAGGCGCGCCTGCTTGAAGGGCTCGGGTCGATCGATCAAGTCAATGACCTGCAGGGCAAGCCGTTCATTATCACCGCGATTCAGGGTGTTCTACGAGATAAAGGGCGGCCGTGGATCGCGCGTGCCGCCGCGGCGAAAGCTCTTGGCCGTGCTCAATTGACGCCGGAGATGGACGTTGATCTCTTCGCCGTCGATATTGTGAATCTCGCTCTGGAGATGACTGCGGCGTTCAATGGCCAGAATGGAAAAAAATCGTACTTTTGGTCGCGCTGCTTCTGGGATCTCTATTGCGCGTTCAAGCCGGATATGGAGGAGTCCAAGGCGGGGCGCAACGTCGGCTTGCTCAATAAGATTACCCGTCCTGGAATGGGGAAGTTTAACAAAGTGAAGGAAGCGTACGACCAATGTCGTCCGCTCGTGGAGCATGCCCTCGCGTCGAAGGAGGCAAATTTCCCCAAAGAGTTGCTAACTCCGGTGCAGAACTGGCTCCAGTCGAACGCTCCCGCCGATTACTTCAAGCAGGTGCCGACAAAGCAGGCTTCTGACGGAACCCGGCCAAAAGCCGCGGAAAGTCGCGAGAATTAGACGCAGTTGAGCTCGCGCGAGGTTCCGCAGCGCTTCCACTCCTGTCAGTGGCTTCTCTTCGCGACACGTTCACCAGCGAATGATCGTGTCCGTTGAACCGAAGACCCATCGAGCCAACCGTTTGCCTGAGTTCCTTTCTTCCAAGGGACTTGCGAAGGCCGCCGATTCTGCTCTTCCCCCGATTTGCACCGGCTGATATCTTCCCGCCCCTCTCTCCCGATCACCCCTCCATACCATCCTGAACACCCCTCGTTCCAGACAGGACGAGTTTCGGCGTTACATCCCGCTCTGGATCTCATGCAGACCAGCTGAGGATGCGGCCGGGCGTCCTCGTCCAAGGTTCGGTTGATTCAAATGACTCTCGTGTCAGCTTCGTGCTTCATTCGCGGAGCAACACGCAAATTTATGGAAACGGCCGTCTTGCTCGCTCTACACCAGCCGGGCAAGGCACTAATTCGGGAGAGAATCGTGGTTCGATTGCGATCAATTCGATCAGCCGTCACGGTGCTCTTATTGCTCACGGCGTTGATCGGTTCCGGCTGTCAAATGTGGCAAGTCGAGCCTTCCGTCTGGCTGGATGAAAACACCACGAAGAACGTGGAAGCGGTTCGCGTCGTCTTGAACTCGGATAGCTGGCACGTCAATCGAAAATGGACTCCCGAGGGAGAATGGAAGACACGACGCGGGGCGCTCCCCGCCCCTTCCGAAATGCGCTGGCTGTTTGCCCTGGTAAAAGAAAACCCCAAAGATGAGCCGTCCGCTCCGGTCTCGTCCCCGAAATTCTTGAAGATGCGCGCGGACGGTCCCACGGCCGTTCCGACGAAATCCGCGATCAAGGAACGTTCCGGTCCTCAAACGACTCAAAACGTCCAGTCGATTGATCCCCGCTCGCAGGTGATTCGAGCGCAAAGCCCCGGCGAATCGTCGGTCGCTAACCAGGGTACGCAAACTGATCGTCCCCCGATCTCAACAGTCGGCGGACAACCTTCAACCAAGGGCGCGACTCAGGTACCGCCTGCATCAACAAGTGCTCATGCGGCCGACAAACACGCGGAGAAGAATGCTTCCAGCCCGATACCCGCAATTGCGACGGACTCAAATTCGACAACCGCGAGACCAACAGCGGATGAGGAACATGCAGAACACCCCGACGATCCCCGCCACGAGGAGCGCCAGGAGACTGTGACGGGGACATGGGATGGCTTTTGGCCATTGGGAATCGAGCAATTGATTGCTGCCACGGCAACTGAAGGGGGCAACACCGGAATTGCAACGGAAGGTGAAAAACGTGCGGCCTACCTCCGTTGTCTTTCGACACTGGCATGCAGCGACAACCTCGTTGGATGGAACGCCACGATCCTCTGGGCTCGGCATCACCCGGCCGATGCCGTCGCCGCGGCCCCCATTCTCGAACGACTGGTGACCGATCCGCCCGATTATGATCCGCGCACGGGAAAGCACGTCTTCCCGAACGCACGGCCGAACGACGAAACGCCCGCCGGGTCGCAATCGTCATCGGCAACGCTCTCCCGCGATGCGGTCGCGGATGCTGGAGCGACTGCCGTCAAAACCTGGCAAAAATTGACCGGAGTCGATCAGGCAGAAGCTCAAATGGCTGAGCACACTCCATCTCGGCAAATCTCCGAGGCGATGAGGCTGGCGGCCGCCGAGGCTTGGTGCCTGGTGCTCGCCCACGACGAATCCGACCCGACGGAGGGGCTTGCTCCGATCGGACGGTTGCTCGAACGAGTCGATTTGCCGGTGAATGTGCGGGGTGAACTGTTTCGCGGTGTCGCCCGATGGATTGCCCCGGTCGATATTCCCCGTCTGGAGAATGCACTCCGCGAGGTGTATGAGGATGAGGATCAAAAAGAGCGGGTGATGGTTGCAATTCGTCGCGCGGCAATCGAGTCCTGCCTCATCCATGCCCTGTGGAGTTCGTCGCGGACTGCGACCGGCGAGTCTGCTGAAAGCTCCGTCGCCGAAGGATCGTCCACCGAGAATTCCGCGAAGGAAAAAACAGCCGAGTCGGAAACTGCTGTTTCGTCTGAGTCGCAGCGCTCTGCGTCCGAGGCTCCCCTGCCATTCAATCCGGAAGATTGGCCGGAAACGTCTCGGTCATGCCGGAACGACCCCGATCCGCTGATTCGTTGGACCTACGGCAAATGGCTGGCGAGAGTCCGTGCGCCGGATGCTCTGGAAGTGTTGAAATCGCAGCTGCATGATGTCGATCTCCGCGTTCGCGATGAGGCGGCCGCCAGTCTTGCGGTCTTGCACACGGACGAAGCTCGAAACGAACTCCGTTCCTATTCGGAGCGTTCTCGCGATCGGCTGCGAGCCACCGCCCTTGGAGGTCTTTCCTCCTGGGGGCTGCAGGAGCTGAACCCCTACGTCAGGGATGAGTCGTACATCGTACGGAATGTCGTTGCGGCCGAGATTGGTCGCAAGCCGTCCGTGGAATCGGCCGTACTGCTACAGGAACTGCTGGTTGACGCGAGCACGGAAGTGCAGCAGTCGGCGGTGGATGCGGTCAAGAATTGGGATGATACACTGGCCATTCCGTTGTTATTGCACGGCATGCGCGACAGCTCGGCGAAGACGCGTCAGGAATGTTATCGAGCGTTGACCAAGCGGCGAAAGATTGCCACGCCGTATCGTTTTGACGGATCGCGCGACGAGCGGGCGAAAGCGGTACAAGAAATCGTCCAGAAGGAGAATCTCCCCGCGAGTTATGTCGCGAAGATCGCGCGGTCGGGATTGCAAACCGCCGCAAAGGTCGATGCGCTGCATGTCAAAGAGGTTCAGTCGCTCTTGCAGGAATTGGAGGCGAGTACCCCACAATCTCCAGAGAGTCAATCGGTGTTGGAACGGTTGAAGAAGTTGAGCACGGTCGATGTTCCGCTGCTTGAGGAATCGCTCGCGCACGGGAGCAACGGGACGACGACAATCGTGGCACGCGAGGTGCTGCCGCAGATCAGCCCTGCTCACGCGGCGCTGCTCGATCTGGAAAGCCCGGATGTGTCGATTCGTCGGCGAGGAGCATCGGCCTTGTCACAATTGGGGCAGACCGCCAGCTTGAGCCCCTTGGTGTTGCGCCGACTGCGTGAAGCCCTCGTTCAGGAGCAAGATCGCTGGGTCTGGCGCGCCGCGCTAAATGCGGTTGCTGCCGACGCGACGGACGAAACCGGGGAGATCGCGCTGCTCGCGGTGAATCATGCCTGGCCGGATATTCGCGAGTTGGGTTGCGAATATGTTTCTCATCATGGTCAGCCCCGCATGGCCTTATGGTTGCTCCCCTTGCTCGACGATTCCAGTAAGACGGTGCAGCTCGCTGCAATCCGGGCGCTCGGAAAATGCCACAATCCGATCGCGCTCGATGGATTGCCTTCCGAACCTGCGAGCCCCGGGCGGCGGCGCGGGCTGCGTGAATTGCTGGGACACCCGGACAAGCCGCTGCAATTCGCCGCGATGGTCAGCATGAGCCAATTAGGCGACCCCCAGGGGATGCAGGAGTTGATGCGAATGAGTTATCATCAGAGCGCTCAAATCCGCGAGGAAGCGGTCCGGCAGATGGGTGATACGGGCCAGACACTCTTCGTGGGACATTTGATTAACCTTGCCTGGACCGAGTCACACGACACCGTGCGACGTTCCATCCTCGACAGTCTCGATCGCCTTGTTCCCAGCGACAAACGTCCGCAGGGATTGGATCAGGCTGTCGGGCATGACGCTAAGATTCGGCTCTGGGCATCCTGGTGGCAGGCATGACCGCTCAACCTCAGCACAGGGAATAGTCCATGGCAGAACAGCATGATGATTTTAAGCTCGAATGGCACGGCAACGCGGTGGTGATCACGCCGGCTAGCAATATCGAATCGATGCGCTGGGATCTGATCGAACAGGCGGCCGAGATTGTGATGGCTCCCTTGCAGAAGCAGGAAGTGCCGATGGTCGTGTTCGATCTGTCCGACGTCAGCTATTTCGGGTCGGTGTTTCTGGCGTTGTTGCTGCGATGCCATAAGTTCGTCAAAAGCCGTGGCGGCGAACTCGTGCTGTGCGGCGCCAGCAAGATGGCCAGCGAACTGTTACGCGTCACGGCGCTCGATACCCTCTGGGCCATTTACGATACACGCGATGATGCCCTGGAAGCCGTGGCGAATTGAAAAGGGATCGCCGCTTCCCGCCCGAGGTCAAGGCGGAGGAATCGCGACGTTCGCGGCTGCGACGATTTCTTCGATGGACAGAGGACCGGAATTATTGCTGGGAAGAGCAGGGAAACGGATCGCTTGCTCCGCGGGATAATGACTGCCGTTGAATTCTGACGATTGCCCTACGGCTGGATGCCATGTCTGAGGAACACAAATTCGCGTTGCCGAATGTCTCGGAGTCGGATGTTTTACCGACCGAGCATCTCGAGCATCTGACCCATCAATCGACCTTAATTGACGAGATCAAGGAAACCGCCGATAAGCTGGCGCGCGACGGCGCGACGCGCGGCGACCTGAAAATTCTCAGCCGGGCTCTCAAAGAGCTGCGGTACGCGTTCAAGGTTTTCACTCCGTACCGCCGACAGCGTAAGGTCACGGTGTTCGGGTCGGCACGGACCAAGCCGGATAACCCCGTGTATGAGCAATCGGTGAAATTCGGCCGAGCGATGGCGGACCGAGGGTGGATGGTTCTGACCGGAGCTGGTGGCGGCATCATGGAAGGGGCCCACGTCGGCGCCGGCAAGGAAATGTCGATGGGGGTCAACATCATGCTCCCCTTCGAGCAGGAATCGAACCCCGTCATCTCCCGGGATGAGAAGCTCGTGCATCTGAAGTACTTCTTCACGCGAAAGCTGATCTTCGTGAAAGAAGTGCACGCCGTGGTGTTGTTTCCAGGCGGTTTCGGTACGCAGGACGAAGGATTTGAGACATTAACGCTCGTGCAAACCGGCAAGCGCGACCTCATGCCGATCGTTTGCGTTGACGAACCGGGGGGCACCTATTGGTCGGCCTGGATGGAATTTGTCCGCGCGGAACTTTTCGACCGGGGGCTGATATCGCCGGAAGATCTGTCGCTCTTCAAAGTCACGGACGATTATCAGGCGGCGGTTGATGAAATCATGCAGTTTTATTCCGTCTACAACAGTATGCGGTACGTGCGAAACAAGCTGGTCCTTCGGCTGCACCGCGACCCGAGCGAAGAGTTCATTCGGCGGTTGAACGACGAGTTCGGCGATATTGTTGAATCAGGAACGATCAAGAAAGTTCCTGTTCACCGGCTCGAGGCCGACGACGAGCATCTCAAAGATTTGCCGCGCACCGCCTTTGAGTTCGACCGTAAAAGTATCGGGCGGCTGCGGCAGATGGTCGATCTGATCAATGCCGAGCTTGGTCACTTTGAGTGACTTTCTTCGCCCGGAGCACGCCCGAGTATGGTTCGAAACTGCCGAAGTTTCCGCGAGGGGGATGCTCCGCACTGGCAACCGGCACTCAGGAACGACAAAATGTCGAGTGCGCCGGACGACGTGACTTCGGTTGAGCGTGCCGGGTGAACTCAAGCAGTCAGCCTGCCGAATTGCGACATCATATTTGAATTTCGATACTCTTGATAAAGACAGCCTCGTGGATTGACCACTTATGAGCGTGTATTTGGGGATCGATGTTGGTACCAGCGGGACGAAGACGCTCGCCATGCGCGAGGATGGCAAACTGCTGGCCTCCGCCACGGTGACGTATCCGCTTTCGACGCCGCATCCCGGCTGGTCGGAGCAGAACCCCGAGGATTGGTGGCAGGCGGCGTTCAAGAGCGTGCAACAGGTTTTGAAAGCCGGCAAGATCAAACCGGTGAGCGTGCGCGGCATTGGTCTGTCGGGGCAAATGCACGGGAGCGTGTTTCTCGACAAGAGCCACCGCGTCATTCGCCCGGCCATCCTCTGGAACGATCAGCGAACCGCTGCGGAATGCGCGGAGATCGAGTCGCGCGCCGGTGGCCGGGATGCGTTGATCTCGCTCGTCGCGAATCCCGCGCTGACCGGTTTCACCGCTCCCAAGATTCTCTGGCTGCGAAAGCATGAACCGAAACATTACGGCCGCGTGGTGCAAGTGTTGTTGCCGAAGGATTACGTCCGGTTTCGGCTCACGGGGGAATTCGCCACCGAAGTCAGCGACGCCTCGGGTACGCTGCTGCTCGATGTGAAAAATCGCGCCTGGTGCCGGCCGCTGTTGGAGAAGCTCGAAATCGACGGCGGATTGTTGCCGCGCGTCTACGAATCGGAAGAGGTGAGCGGCAAGTTGACGGCGGAGTCCGCGAAGCTGCTGCGCGTCCCGGCGGGAGTGCCGGTGGTCGGCGGCGGCGGAGATCAGGCGGCGGGTGCCGTCGGGAATGGGATCGTGAAGCGGGGGGTGATCTCGGCCACGCTGGGAACGAGCGGCGTTGTCTTCGCGCACAGCGACGCGCTGCAAATCGACCCGCAAGGGCGGGTTCACACATTCTGTCACGCCGTCCGCGACAAGTGGCACGTGATGGGAGTCGTCTTGTCCGCCGGCGGAAGTCTACAATGGTATCGGAATACATTGGCCGAGCAGGAGGTGGCTCTTGCCGCGCGCAAGAAGATTGATCCCTACGAATTGATCACCGCGCAGGCTGCCAAAGCCCCGGCGGGTTGCGAGGGGCTGTATTTTCTCCCATACCTCACCGGCGAACGAACTCCGCATGCCGATCCGCATGCCCGCGGTGCGTGGATCGGCCTCAGCCTGCGACATGGCCGCGGCCATCTGGCGCGGGCGGTGATGGAAGGCGCGACCTACGCGATGCGCGATAGTCTGGAGATCATCAAAGGGATGAACATTCCGGTCCGTGAGATTCGGCTCTCCGGCGGCGGCGCCCGGAGCAAATTCTGGCGGCAAATGCAGGCCGATATTTATGGCCAGAAAGTGGTGACCATCAACGCCGAGGAAGGGCCAGCCTATGGAGCGGCTCTGCTGGCTGCCGCGGGAACTGGTGCGTATCGCGATGTTGTCGAGGCTTGCACTGCGGCGATCCGCGTTGTTTCCAATACATCCCCCAATGCCAAGTCCAAACGAATCTACGACCGGATGTACCCGATGTATGGGCAGTTATACGGATCGTTGAAAGGGGATTTTCAGGACATCGCGCGTCTGGTCAGCGGCAACGACTGAGTTGACCGGCTGACAGACAGACGACACATTAACGCCCCCTTTCCACTTTGGGTGGGAATCGTGTGTTTTACTCACCATTGGTGGTTTCAAAAGTTGTATTTGGGAGGGCGACAGGGCACCGCCCGGAGGGTGGTCCGTGGAGCCGCCACGACGAGGGGATTTCGGTCGTAGCGGCTCGGCGGGAGCCTCCCCTCCCCGTTTTGAAACCACCTGTAAGCGTGATTAACTCTCTATTCGTGTCATCAAGCCATTCGACAGGGTGATTCATGCCAGTGCTGTATCTGTCCGAGAACGACGTCCGCGAACTCGTCGACATGGAAGACGCGATCGAGGTGATCGAAGAAATATTCCGTCAATTGGCGGCTGGCAACGCCCTGAATACTCCGCGCTCAAGAACCGCGGCGCCGGGAATCACGCTGCATTCGATGGCGGCGGCGGCTCCGTATTTGGGAGTCGTGGGCTGGAAGCAGTACACCACTACGAAATCCAGGGCGCGGTTTCATGTGGCTTTGTACGACGCAACCAGCGGAGAAATGCTCGCGCTCATTGCTGCCGACTATCTCGGCCAGTTGAGGACCGGCGCGGCAAGCGGCGTGGCGACGGAATACATGGCTCGTCCGGACGCGAAGTATGTGGGGTTGTTCGGCACGGGGTCACAGGCGCGGACGCAGCTCAAGGCGGTCTGCTCGGTGCGACGAATCGAACAGGCAACCGTTTACAGCCGCGATCCGGACCGACGAGCCCGCTTTGCCGAAGAGATGACGGAATATTGCGCCACGAAAGTCGTCGCGGCGCACACGCCCGAAGAAGCTTCCGCCGAGAAGGACATTGTGATTTGCGCGACGACCAGCCGCACTCCGGTCTTTGATGGAAGGAGCTTGAGCGAGGGGACGCACCTGAATGTCATTGGGTCGAACTATCTGCTCAAGGCTGAGATCGATGCGACCACGGTGCGGATGGCCGACACAATCGTTTGTGATTCCATCGATCAATGTAAACTGGAAGCGGGGGATTTCGTCGAGGCGATCGAAGGGGGCGCGACCGACTGGCGGCTGATGCGTGAGTTGGCGGATGTGGTTTCCGGGCGTGAGACTGGCCGAGCCCACCCGGAACACATCACGTTGTTCAAGTCTGTTGGCCTGGCGATCGAAGACGTCGCGCTCGCCTGGCGGATTCTTCAACTTGCCCGGGAACAAGGACTGGGCAAAGAACTTCCGTGCTAGGTGGTTCGCGGGCTAGATTTTCTCGCGAGGATCAAGGGGGTAGTTTAAGCCACTCCTCGATCGCCGAGCGGATTTCGTCCCGAATTCGGCAAAATGCGGCAAGACGTTGTTCTTCAGAGCCGACGACGTGCCCCGGGTCTGCGAAGGGCCAATGCAGTCGCTCGACCTTTCCTGGAAAAGTGGGGCATTCGCCGGCCGCCGCGTCGCAGACGCTGATGATCAGATCGGGAGGAGAGCCGACTGGGGGAAGAAAATCCCGGATCGACTTGCTTGTCTGACAGGAGATGTCGAGTCCGATTTTCCGCATGGCCGCGATTGCCAGCGGATGAACAAACCCCGCCGGGCGAGCCCCCGCGGAGAGGCTTTCCACTCGGTCTCCCGCAAGATGCCGCAGCAGCCCTTCAGCCATCTGGCTGCGGCTGGAGTTTCCGGTGCAGAGAAAGAGGACTCGATATGGAGTTTTCATGGCAGGATACTATCACACTCGTTGGAAATTGGAAAAAGATGGGGTGGGCGTGGAATCTCTAGTGACGAGTGAGTATGCTGGCCGCTGAGAGGATTTATCAGACGTCTGTGCTGATGGCATGGGGTTTGCTCGACAAGGTGAAGCGTTTCAGCCGGCTTCCTTAGTCGCAAAAAAACCGCCGAAAAGAGCGGTGATTCCGTGTTTTTCCATGAAGGGAATGCATGGTAATTGCGCAGAAATGCCTGCTGAGTGTGCGGTCGGGTTCTTTCCGTGTTGGGGAGAACCAGAAGGCAATTTGTTCGATTTCGTTAGTGAATAAGGAGCGCTCGCCTTATGTCCAGTACCAGCTCCCTCTGCGGGGGGCGGATCGACAGCCGACCACTGCCGGCTGAGTTGATCCTGTCGTCAAGCCGGCCGACGCACGACAGCGGTTAGGCCGAGTTCGCCCACAGGAAGTCGGGCGATCATCACGATCAATTCGGCAGGACGCCCCGCATTCAATTTCGTTCTCCCGTGGTACGACAACCGGGAAATTTTCTGAGAACACTTTCAGGAGTGAGGGACACATGACCCCCAAGGAATTCTTTGATTTTTGTAAGAAGAACAAGGCCGAAATGGTCGACCTCAAGTTCTGCGACATGCTCGGTACGTGGCAGCACTGCTCATATCCCGTCGATATTCTCGACGAAGGAACCTTTGAGGACGGCCTCGGGTTCGACGGCTCGTCGATCCGCGGCTGGCAGGCGATTAACAACTCCGACATGCTCGCCGTTCCCGATGCGTCGACGGCAGTGCTTGATCCGTTCTTCGCGCAGCCGACAGTCAGCGTGATCGCCGACATCGTTGATCCGATTACCAAGGAAGCGTATTCGCGCGATCCGCGAAACATCGCGAAGAAGGGGCTTGCGTATCTGGCACAAACCGGTGTCGCCGATACGTGCTTCGTCGGTCCGGAACCGGAGTTCTTCGTCTTCGACGACATCCGGTATCAGTCATCGCAAAATGGGGCGATGTACCAGATCGACTCGTCCGAAGCCGCCTGGAACACCGGCCGGTCGGAATTGCCGAACCTCGGCCACAAGCCGCCGTACAAGGGGGGGTATTTCCCGGTCGCGCCGGTTGATACGCTCAACGACCTGCGTGCCGAGATGGTTCAGGAAATGCGGAAGATCGGCATCGTCGTCGAAGCGCATCACCACGAGGTGGCGACCGCCGGTCAGTGCGAAATCGACATGAAGTTCGCGCCGTTGATGAAGATGGCCGATCAGTTGATGTGGTACAAGTACATCATCAAGAACGTCGCCCGTCGTCATGGCAAGACCGTGACCTTCATGCCCAAGCCGATCTTCGAGGATAACGGCTCGGGAATGCACACCCACATGTCGCTCTGGAAGAGCGAGAAGCCGCTGTTCGGCGGCGACAAGTACGCCGGCTTGAGCGATATGGCGCTCCATGCCATCGGTGGTATTCTGAAGCACGGCCGCGCGATCCTCGCGTTCGCCGCGCCGACCGCGAACTCTTACCACCGTCTGGTTCCGGGATTCGAAGCTCCGGTGACATTGGCCATGTCGCAGCGAAACCGCTCGGCTGCTGTTCGTATTCCGATGTACTCGCCGAGCCCGAAGGCGAAGCGGGCCGAGTTCCGCTGCCCCGATCCTTCCTGCAACCCGTACCTGACCTTCACCGCCATGATGATGGCGATGATCGACGGCGTGCAGAACAAGATCGATCCGGGAACGCCGCTCGATCGGGACATCTACGACATGACACCCGAAGAGTTGGCCGAGACCAACAAGACCCCGGGTTCACTCCCCGAGGCGCTGGAAGCTCTCGAAGCCGATCATGCCTTCCTCACCAAGGGAGACGTCTTCACGCAGGATCTCATCGATACGTGGATCGACTGGAAGCGAGAGAAAGAGATCGATCCGATCCGTCTCCGTCCTCATCCTTACGAGTTCGATCTGTATTACAACTGCTAATCTGACCGTGAAGTGGTGAGGTGCTCTCGAGTAGAGATCACATCGCCGCCGAAATGTCGGATAAAACAATTCGCCCTCCGGCGTCTTTCCGCGATTTGGGGAGCCGCCGGAGGGTTTTGTTGCGCCGCGTGCCAAGAATGCAATCACAATCTCGAACCCCGGGCAGGGGTTTCCCCGCGATTATCACGATCGGCATTTTCCGGTTTCGCGTCGCACATGGAAGTTCACCGGGGCGCGCTTCGCTATGCACCGGCCACCCCGGGGCCATCAAACAGAAACATGCTCTAAACATTGCTCTGTTCCGGCGATTTGCTTACAGGTGGTTTCAAAACCGGGAGGGCGAGGGGGCACCGCCCGGTGGGTGGTCCGCCGAGCCGCTGCATCCGAAAGTCTCTGGTTGCGGCGGCTCCGACGGAGCGTCGCCCTCCCAAATACAAGTTTTTGAAACCACTTCTAATGATTCCAGCCTCGATTCCGGATGATGGTATTTCGCGCGATTGAGAGCTACCATGAGCGCCAGGGAACGGCTTCGTTGGTCGGCGGCTTCCGTAGCATGACCGCTGTAAAGCTTCGGCCGGCCCGCGACGAAATTCTCCACGCAATCCACTTCTCATTTAACACGGATTTCCATGTCGCCGATTACCTACAAGGATACGGGGGTCGATCTCGATCTTTACGAGCAGTCGATGGAGAAGATCCCGGCGTTGTTGCGGCGCACGCACTCTAATCGGGTGATCGACCTCGCCGGAGGCTTCGCGGGGCTGTTTCGACTTGAGAATCGTGATGGGACTCCCGCCAAGCGATATCGCGATCCTGTTCTGGTCTCCGGCACGGACGGTGTCGGCACGAAGCTCAAGGTGGCGATGAAAGCAGGGCGATACGACAGCGTCGGGATCGATTTGGTCGCGATGTGCGTGAACGATTGTCTGTGCGTTGGGGCGGAACCCCTCTTCTTCCTGGATTATCTGGCCTTCGGTAAGGACGATCCGGAACTTGTCGGGGAGCTTGTGCGCGGCGTATCCGAAGGATGTGTGCAGGCGGAATCCGCGTTATTGGGAGGCGAGACGGCGATCATGCCGGATTTGTATGCCCCCGGCGACTTCGACATGGCCGGCTTCTCGGTAGGTGTTGTGGAGCGCAGCCGGCTAATCGACGGTCGCGCGATTACCCCGGGAGATAAAGTCATCGGCCTGGCATCGAGCGGGTTCCATTCGAATGGCTACAGCTTGCTGAGGAAAGCGGTCTTCGAGGGAGCGGGATTGGACCTCGACCACCGGATTTCCGGTTTGGAAAAGAGCGTGGAAGATCTCCTGCTGGAACCGACGCGGATCTATGTGCGCGCCTTGCGAGATGTATTGCAAAGTGGTCGCGGCAAACCGGTGGTCCATGGCATGGCGCACATTACCGGCGGCGGGCTGGCGGACAACATCGAACGCATTCTGCCTGAAGGTTGCCGCATCAGCATTGACTCCAGCGACTGGACTCCGCACCCCGCGTTCACATGGCTTGAATCGCTCGGACAGATTGAGCGGGACGAAATGTTCCGCGTCTTCAACATGGGTATCGGCTATGTGTTGATCGTCGGGCCACGCCAAGTCGCCGCGGTTCGCAAGCAGGTCGAAGCGGCCGGGGTTCAAACGTGGATCATCGGACGCGTCGCCGAAGGTGAGCGGGGCGTGGAAGTGCGACACTCATCATCAAAGAAAAGCCGCAGCGCGACTTCGGATACCGCGAAAACTCTGTTTTAAGCAAGCTACTCCGAAATGCGAGTCTCCCCACGGATTTCCTCTGAGGATTCCAGCAGCAGAATTTCTCGAATAAAGAGCATATAACGCGCTTTTTGTTGTCGAAGCTTAAGGGAAGCTGAGGGCTCGATGAATTCCGGTTCAGTTAGCCGGCATTCGCGCGAAGCTGCTGTTGCTTTCCGGAAACACTCGACGGATAGTAACTTCGTTGCGGACAACGTTCGTCCCCCCCAGCGTACAGAGCCGGTACAATTCCGGTCTTAACGATCAGGAGAAAACGATGAATGCCAGATGCGTGTTCCTCATGGTGCTTGGAGCGGCGCTGCTTGTGTCGGTCCAGAATGAATGTCATGCACAGCGCGGCCGCCGCGGTTTCGGCGGACGGGGAGGCTTCAATTCCCCGTTGATGCTTGTCAACAGCGAGGCGGTGCAGAAGGACATCGAACTCAGC
>CAZVJA010000058.1:0-26987 GCA_964626885.1 uncultured Planctomycetaceae bacterium
CGCCCCGCAGCCGGAGTTGACTAGCCCGCCGGTTGCGTCGTAATCGATTGAGTCCAAGTAGGGTGGGCCGAATCTTCGAGGCCCACCAGACACGTAACTCTCGTCCGATGAAATGGTGGGTGTTGCAAATCCGTCAGCCCACCGAATATTACTGTGAAGCAGCCACGACCAATGCGCTTCGAACTCAGCGGCTCGGCAGGAGCCTCGCCCTCCCGATATTGAAAACTCCTTGATTGATCCGAATCGGATCGCTCAATCGTCCCCGCTGAGGGAGGCGACGAGTTGCACCACGTACCAGAAGAGAGTGGCGACGCAGGCGAACAGCGCGAGCGACGCAGCCACGTACTGGTCGGTACGGTAATGGTGCAGCACGCTCGAGGTGTAGTAAAGGATGTAACCCGACATCAGCACCACCATGCCGGCGGGGAACCAGAGCCCCAGCGAGAAGCCGAAGATCATCGCAGCGAAAATCAGCCCCAGTGCCGCGAAACCGCCGATGCAGAGTGCGCCGCGCAGAAATGAAAAATCCGCCTTCGTGAACAGCACCATTGCCGTCAGACCGCCGAAGATAAAGGCCGTAATGATGGCGGCATTCGGGATGACGTTCGGTCCGGCGACCTTGCTGGCGATGGTCAGCAGCGGAACGAAGATGATCGCCTCCGCCACCGTGTAGACCGCCAGGCCGACGTATTGCGTTGTCCGCGACGTACCGCTCTCGGCCCAGCGCTCCGCCAGCCAGCCGACCCCCATGAATGCCAGGAGCGCGATCCACCAGTGCCCGAGCATCAACTGCGTGAGCGACAGGGCAAGGGCATCGTTGGAGAGAATGGCAGCTTCGATCGCCATGAAGCCCAGGATGGCACCGCACAAATGCGAATACGTACGGCGAATGAACAGCGCCCGCTCGTCCGCGGCGGCGTCGATCGCGAAGAAATCGGCGACTTCATCCCGTGCATAGCTCATGGCGGTTCCCCGTTCCATTCCTGAGAGTGGACAAACGATCGGGCGCTATTCTGCCAACCTTATTTCAAGATGTCAATTTTTTCGCAGTTCTGGGGCAAGAGCTTCGTATCAATAACCCTGCTGCATCGATGTGCTGACCAGCCTCGGGGCGATGCGGGTGAGTTCCTTGCCTTCGCGATCGAAAACAATCGCCGTCACCTGATGTGCTCCCGGCGGGGCGATATCGACCGGCCAACTCGCGGCGCTCCGCACGAAGTCTCCTTCCTTGACGAACGTCTCCTCCTTGCCGGCGAATTCGCCGAGGACGTTCCCTTCCAGGTCGGTCAGCCGGAAGACGACTTTGCCGATCAGATCGGCGTGGTTCGGCGGCAGCGCGATCATCCCTTGAGCGTGGGCTTTCTCGGGCTGGTTCCAGCGGGTGTCGCAACGCAAAGGCATCAGCACCGGACCGCAGGCTTTCCAATGCTCTCGTTCAAGTTTATCGACGAGCTGCACCTTTGCGAGGCTCGCCGGCTGCTGCACGGAAAGAGGAGAGCCGTAGGCGAAGAAGCGATCGACGCGCGGTCCGCCGTCGGAATAACAGATTTCCGCATCGACGGCGATTACTTCCCCCTCACGCGGCGAGAATTGAGGGAAATTCTTCCACGGGAGCTTGAACTCCACTTCCATCCCATGTGACGTATTCCGCGCGCCGACCTCGATGCCGATCTTCGGGATCGCGTCGAGGTAGCCCGGCCGGAGACAGAAGCGGGGCTTGACCTCCGTGTTTGTCAGACCGGTCCAATAGCAGTGCACGGAGCCGTCGTTGGTCCAGGTGGTCGAACGGAAGTTATCGCCGCGGCGGGTATCGAAATACCACTCGACCGCATCCCCCTCCCACAGGTGGTCGTTGGGGGCGTTGTCGGCACGCTTCTCGTCGAGCGTGCGCAGCGCGGCATAGAAGGCGTCATTATCCCACATGTAGAAAAACTGCGCGGGGCGGTTCTTCTGATCGGGGTGGAAGTAGTTGACCGGCGTGCAGAAGGCGTGGCGGAATTCCGACAGGTCGCCGTCGATCGTCATTTTTTCGGGTGCGCGAGTCGCGACGCCGCGAACTCACGGGGCGAGTTCCGCTCCGCGACTCGTCGTGGCGAATAGGCAAGTCATCAACAACGCTGTGGTGATGCGAGATCGCTGCAGGAACATGGATGTTGTCCTCAGGGAGAGATATGGTATTGCTGGATTACGGAGTTTGATGATCGATCACGAGTATGCTCGCCGACGTGGCTATTTCACAAGTCCTTTTTCCGGATCGTCGGTGCCGACGACTGCTCGACCGCTACAGCCGGACTCTTTGTTGCGAGAAACGAACCCAACCAGTCACGGCGCAACAGATTCTCTCCTTCAGTAGAAAATAAAAAAGGACCGGCCATCATCTCCGGTCCTTCTTCATTGATGTCGGTCGTGTTAGTTCTTTTATTGCGAAAAACCCTTTGCAGTCAGGCGGGGAATTGTTTGCGGACGTTAAGCAGTCTTGCGTCGCCGCCGGGCCAAAAGCAGCCCAACTCCACCGAAACTGAAGAGGGCAATGGATGCGGGTTCTGGCGCGGGGATCGCACCGACTCGAACGAGGGTCCATTCCGTAATCCCGCCAGACAGGATGCTGGCGTCGCCAAAGCGGCCTTGGATGGCATTGATGGGGGTAGGTACCGTCGGTGTCGTTCCACTGAGCACCAATGTGCCATCCACGAACACTTTAAACTGGCTTAACAACAACTCTACACGGTAGTTGTGGAAGGCGTCGGTAGTATCCATCAAATACGTCGCGACTGTCACGTCGTTGCCGTCGTTCACGAAGATGCGATCCGTCCAGGCATACAGATCCACACCGCTTCCCGTCACGCCATCTCCATGTCCCACGTGTGGGAGAGTTGCACCTCTTCCCGAGACGGTGTGCGATTCGCTGACAACCCGGACAGTCGCTTCCATAAACACTCCGTTGGTTCCCGGCGTGGCTGGAACAGGGTTCATTTCCCAGAAGCCGCGGCTATTCACCGGCGAATCCAAAGTAAGAATGCCGCCGCCCACACTGACCGTCGGGGGAGAGCCCGGACCGGTGACGTTATAGGTCCAGCCCGTCGCCTGCGGCAACAATCCCGTAGATGCGTCGTAGGTAACAATGGCGGCGAAGGCTGGCGATGCAATGCCGACAAACAAGCATATCAGCAATCCAAAACAAAAATGTTAGGCCCTCATAAGCGATTCCCCCCTGTCTCTTGATCACTTAGGATGGATGCGATAACGGATTCGTGGCCACGATTGAAAAGTCTAACAGTCTCCGAAAGCGACAACAGCTCTCAGCCTGCTATCGCACGTAACAAACAAAAGTTACGGCAAGTAACTACCGGTCGGGTTCTCTTGACGCAAATCGTCTTACAACAAACCTCCAGCAAGCAACTCCATTGAACGCTTCACAGCTGTTATCGGAGCGCGCGTCGTCGGCGCCCTAGGAGCACTCCCACGCCGCCAAGACTCAGAAGCGCGATGGAGGTCGGCTCGGGTACGGTCGGTCCACCGATATCGGCCAGTGAACCGATAGTCACCTTCTTCCATTCGCTGTAGCTGCCCGACCCACCGCTGGTGTCGCCAAAGAAGCCATAGAAATCGTTGGGGCCGGAGGTGGTCCCAAAGGGAACAAACGGCGAGATTCCGTGCATCAACTGGGCACCGTCGCGAAAGACCCAGAATTTGTCTCCGAGCAATTCGACCCGGTATGTGTGAAAACCGTCCGTGGTGTCAATGCCCTTGCTTACTGCCGTTGTGTCGGAGGTATCGTTGGAGAAAATCCGATTCGTCCAGGCCCAGGTATCGACCTCGCTGGAGACGACTCCGTTCGTGTCGGCGAGTTCGATGATGTCCAGGCCGCGATTGGAGTTCGTGTGCGATTCACTCACGATCCGCACCTCAACCTCCATGAAGATTCCCGATCCAGAGGGAGTGCCGGTGACCGTTCCCACGTCGAACGACCAGAAACCTCTGCTGCCGCGGACGGTAGGAGCATCGAGCGTGAGGATCCCGCCGCCTACGAAGACAGTTGGTGCCACCCCCGCACTGGTATACGTCCACCCCACACTTTGAGGCAACAAATTGGTCGAGGCGTCGTACGTCACAATCGCCGCCCTGGCGGACGATGTCACAACTGAGGCCGCTAAGAACAATATTCCAAGCCCAAGTCTCTTGCACATTCGCTCGACCCTTGTTGCTTGTGCAAATGGTGTAAAACAAGGTGCAGATGAAATCTTCAACTCTGCAAGAGCCTACCCGTGGTTTTTTAGGGGTGCAAGCAAAAACAGGTTACGTTAGAAATTTTTTTACCCGTTCAATTCCCACCCAAGGCCCAGGGGAGCACCTCCAGCCGCAGGGCCTGCAAACTGAAATAGCCGAAGAAGGCGCAACTCCAGACGAGCGCCACGAACCGCAGCGGGCTCATCGACAGGCTGCGCGAAAGGATCTTGTTGTTCATGTACAGGAGGATGAGGGAGTAGAGGAACATCACGCCGCCGTTCATTGCCGCCGCCGTTTTCAGCAAAAACAGCGGCTGGCTCAGATTCGGAACGAGCAGAATGCCGACACCGAGCGCGATCTCACCCCATAAGAAGCAATAATACAACCGGCTTTGTGACCAGAAGGGGTTGTCACGCAGCAGGTTGACCTTCACGATGTCGGTCGAGATACGTGCCACGACGTCGAGCACGCCGAGTTCGGTCGTCAGCAGGATCGCGATCCCCATCACGAAAAACCCGACCCTCATCGCTCCGCCGAAAGACATCTCGTGGATCAGCGTAGCTTCTCCCCAGACGAAGCTCATATCGGAGCCGAACCGCTCGACTCCCGGCTTCAGCGCGCCGTTTTCGTCGCGCAGCAGCGAATAGGAAATGAGCGCCAGCAGGCAGAGACAAACGATGCAGGTGATGAAGAACGTAAGAAAGTGTTCGATGTTGGCCGCCCGCCACCACTTCCGCCAGCGTTCGCGATTTTCCGGGGTGTGGGGGAAGTGATAGCCAACGTCGGCGATCGGTTCTTCCTGGCCTGTCAGCGGGCTGGTGATGCGGCCGATGTACTTCCCCATGCCGTAGCCTTTGTCGCGGATGAAATTGCTCTGGCCGAGGTTCATCGTCCCGCCGGCTCCCGCAAACGCCAGAGCGCCGAGCAGGCCCATCAGCGTCAGGCCGGTCGCTTCGAGATCGGGCATGCCGCCGATGTTCACACTGCCGGCCGCCATCGCGACAACGGCATCGGAACGGATGACCGCACAGCCGAGCACCACGGCGATGACGACGATCAGCGTGACGAGGAATTTTTGCAGTTTCTCGACGGTGTTGTAGACGACCGGTCCGGTGGTGAGGACCACGCCGACCAGAATCAGCCCCGCAATGCCGAGCGGCTGCGTGTAGTACGAGTCGTAGGTGGTGATGCCGTCCTTGATGACTTCTTTCGGGCCGAAGATCAGCCAACTGACCATCGATGCCGCTCCGGTCGCCCAGCCGGGCCACGCCCAGGGGACGATGTTGAGCACCAGCATTACCCAGGCCCAGGCACTGGAGAGCCGGCAGAAGCCGGTGATCGTGGTCTCGCCGGTGACGAGCGTCCAGCGCTCGATCTCCATATTCACGAAGAACTGCGTGATCACGCCGAGCAGGCAGGCCCAGAAAAAGACGAAGCCCGACTTGTAGACGATATGCGGCCACATGATGAACTCGCCGGAACCGAGCGCCAGCCCGGCCAACATCACGCTCGGGCCGACCATCTTCGTCCAGGAGATTGGCTCTGGCAGGTCGCGATACCGTAGCGGCGGCAGCTTGCGATGGGGGATGACGTCGTCTGGAACAATAGCATCAGTCGCCGGGCTGCTTTGAGTTGTGCGCGCGGCGGTTTGGGGGTCTCGGCGGTCATTCATGGTCGATTCGCGGTTCCTGAACGCAGTCTCGCGAAGGGAATTCATCACCAGCTCTCGCCGGTGAGACAACCCTAAGACCGTATCAGGAAACGGAACGCGACTCCACTCCGGGCAAGGTTGCGGTGGTGACGTTTCGACAGGCGATCGTCAGAACGTAGGGTTTGCTGTCCGGACCATTCTGTCACCGTTGACGATTAGAGTGTGTGTGCGTCGTATAGCTGGCAATTCCTGACAACGCAGCGTGCCATGCCTGCATCGCGCAGCAGGGCAGGCATGCTTGGCGGAAATTGCGGATTCGCGAAAGTGGCGAGGCTCAACAAGCGAATCTCTCGATCGGCATGCCCGCCCAAAGCTGCGGGCATGGCACGCCGCACAAAAAATGAGCCCGTTATTTTTGTTGTCGCTGTTGGCGTTTCTGTTCCAACAGCCAGGTGTAGAGTTCCGGGTTGTCGTAGGTGGCGGTCCAGGAGTTGTGGCCGGCTTCGGGGTAGATCGTCAGCTTCGGGTGGCCGCCGTTTTTGGTGAGTTCGTCGATCATCTCCTGCGATCTGCGAACCGGTACTCCTTCATCCTTCGCGCCGTGGAAGGCCCAGACGGCAACGTGCGGCAGCTTCTTTGTCCAGTAAGTTTCCCCTCCGCCGCAGATTGGCACGAGTGCTGCGAAACGGTTCGGCGTGTAAGACGCAAGGGCCCAGGTACCAAAGCCCCCCATGCTCAAGCCGGTAACGAAAATGCGGTCCTGGTCCACTTTGTATTTAGCGACGATGTCATCGAGCAGGGCGGTCAGTTCCATCGGCTGCCAGGAGTCGTCTTTGGGGCATTGCGGACTGACGACGATGAAGGGGAATTGTTTTCCCTTGTCGATCAGCATCGGCGGGCCGTGCATTTTCACGAGGTTGATGTCGTCGCCGCGCTCGCCGGCACCGTGCAGAAAGAGCAACAGCGGCCAGGAATCGTGCTTCTCATAATCGGGGGGCAGATAGAGCAGGTAATTGAGCGTCACGCGGACCTGCGCGTCGAGCTTCGCGGCTTGCTGTGCCGGCGGGTCGGCGAATACGTGCGGGCTCAGGACCGTCATTAAAATAAACATCATCAGCAGCGGGCGGGGGAGCGGCATGATTGTTTCTCACTGGTACTTTACTAAGTGCATTCGAGAACTGGTTGAACTCACGATTATGTGAAACACCAGCGGACCCGTTCAAGCGGGGCATTCTTTGTTCTCGATGGCGATGTCCCCCTCACCCCCGGCCCCTCTCCCGCAAGGGGCGAGGGGCGCAGAAGAGGCCAGACGGAGGGGGAAGACTCTTCCCAAGCCGACGACTTGTCGTCGGATCGGCGGTCGATAGGAGGACGGAAGACGGAAGATAGCAGACGGAGGATGGAAGATAGAAGATGGAGGATGGAAGGAGGAGAACAGAAGACGGAAAGAAAAAGAGTTCCGAGTCCGGAGTCCAAAGTCCCGAGCCGGTGACGTCGAGGTCTGGTGAAAGAGCCGCTGGCGGCTTAGCCGTCTTCCCCTAACCCCCCAATCCTGATTCCTGATCCCTCATCTTCCTGAAGCCCGCTACCCCGTCTGGCCGAGGTCCATCATCTTTCCGAAGCGTTCGAGCACGCGGATTTTGAGCGGTGCGTATTCGGGGATATCAAAGTCACTGCTCTCGACGAGATCGAAGGCGGTCTTGCGTGCCTGTTCGAGGATTTCCTTGTCGCGCTGCAGGTCAGCCACTTGCAGCGGCAATTCTCCATGCTGGCGAACACCGAGCACGTCGCCCGGGCCGCGCTGCTCGAAATCGACCTCTGCGATCCGAAAGCCGTCGGCGGTTCGTTCGAGGGCGGAGAGGCGCGTCGCCGCGTCCGGGCTGTCGGAATCGGAGAAGAGGAAACAGTAGCCCTGGAACTTGCCACGGGCGATTCGGCCGCGCAGCTGGTGCAATTGCGACAGGCCGAACGAATGAGCGTTCTGCACGATCATCAGCGTGGCGTTGGGGACGTCGACGCCGACTTCAACGACGGTCGTCGAGACGAGCACCTGGATCTCGCCGTCGCGGAAGGCATTCATGATCTTCGCGCGCTCGTCGCGGTCCATCTGTCCGTGAACGAGCGCGAGGCGGAAGTCTTTCAGTTCGCCGGTCGAGAGTTGCTTGTAAACTTCTTCGGCACTGGCGGCGGGTTCCGTGGTGTTGCTGATCGTGCCGGCTTCGATCCGCGGGCAGACGACATAAGCCTGCCGGCCCTGCCGGAGTTGCTTGCGAACGAATTCCCAAGCGCGGGTGCGGGTTGCGTTGCTCTGCACGCGGTGCGTCGAGACTTTCTGTCGGCCGGGGGGGAGTTCGGAAATGGTGGTGATGTCGAGATCGCCAAATTGCGTGAGGCAGAGGCTGCGGGGAATAGGAGTCGCGGTCATCACCAGGACGTGCGGAGCAAGTTCGCCGGAGGAGAACCCGGCCCGCTGCATCACGCCGAATTTATGCTGCTCGTCGATGACCACGAGCCCGAGCTTGCTGAAATGGACGTCGCGCTGAATGACAGCCTGCGTGCCGACGACCAGTTGCACGCGCGCGGCGGAGATGTCGTCGAGCGCCTGCTTGCGTTCCGAGCTTGTGAGATTGCCGGTGAGGAGCAGCCGCTCGACTCTGCTGTTGGCAAGTATCTGTTCGACGGTCTGCCAATGCTGCGATGCGAGGATTTCAGTCGGGGCCATCAGCACCGCCTGATAGCCCGCCGCGACGGCGACGAGCATGGCATAGAGCGCGACCGCGGTTTTGCCGGCGCCGACGTCCGCTTGCAGGAGACGGTGCATCGCGCGGTCACGGGCGAGATCGGTGGAGATTTCACGGACGGCTTCATTCTGCCCCGCGGTGAAGGTGAACGGGAAGAGTCGTCGGATGCGGGCGTCGATTTTCGCGGTCGTGGGAAGCGAAGGAGCCAGAGCCCGCGTCTTCCACATGCGGCGGCGGAGCGCCAGTCCCAATTGAAACTCGAACAGGTCATTGAAGATCAGCCGGCGGCGACCCGCTTCGTATTCTTCTTTCGACGCAGGGGAGTGGATGGAACGGACCGCGCGGCGAATATCGGGGAGTTCGAGTTTTTCGAGTAGCGCGGCGGGAAATGTCTCTGGGATGGCATCGACGGCGTGCTCCACGGCGGCGCGGGCAATGCGGCGCATCTGGTCCATCCGCAGCCCTTCGGTGAGCCCATAGCGGGGAAGCACGCCACCGGAGACGGTTTCCGGGTCGTCGTCGCCGATGATCTGCACGCGCGGATGCGAGAACTCCCATCGGCCGGCGTGGCGTTTCGGTTTACCGGAAAAGAGAAGATGATCGCCGAGCTGGTGCTTCCGGAGCATCCAGGGCTGATTGAACCAGATGCCACGGACCTGCCCGCCGTCGCATTCGAGCAGCATCGCGACCAGCGTTTTGCCGTTTCGCAGATCGCGGCCATCGACGTCGACGACCGTGCCGCGGACTGTTTGCAGTTCTCCTTCTTTCAAAGAGGGGACGTCACGGACTTCGGTGAGGTCCAACAGGTCGCGGGGGAGATACCAGAGCAGGTCGCCGACGGTGTGCAGTTCGAGTTTCTCCAGCAGCTTGGCGCGCTCGGGACCGACCCCCTTGAGGAACTGCACTGGAGTGGAGAGGGGGTCGTCAGTCATGGGGAGAGCATTAGAGGTTGATAGGGAGTCGACAGACCGCGTGCCCCCCTCACCCCCAGCCCCTCTCCCGCGGGGGGAGAGGAGAGTCAGATGCGCGCGGCGTACGCGTCTGTTATCACGCAAGTGCCGGCTCTATCATCGCAAAGTTCTTCGCGATGTGTAGGATCAGTCGTCGGCTTCTCCGTTGAGATACCGCATGGCGGCTTCGACGGCAAGCTGGTCGCAGCGTTCGTTCTCGGGATGTCCCTGATGGCCGCGGACCGTGGTGAACTTCACGTCGTGTTTCTGGAGCAGGTCATCGAGGGCGCGCCAGCGGTCTTCGTTCTTCAGAGGCTTGAGTTTGCCCCCTTCGCGGCGCTTCCAGCCGTTGCGCTTCCAGCCGGGGAGCCATTCTCGGCAACCCTTCGCGACATATTCGCTATCGGTGATGATGTGCACGCTGGTGCGGCGGGTGAGCGCGCCCAAGCCTTGAATGACCGCTTCCAGTTCCATCTGGTTGTTCGTGGTTTCGGCCGCTCCGCCGGAGGCTTCTTTCTCGGTGCCGGTCGTGGGATGCCGCAGAATGTAGGCCCAGCCTCCAGGACCGGGGTTGCCTCGGCAGGCGCCGTCGGTGAAGAGTTGAACTGCAGCGTTACCGTTACCGGGCGAATTCGAATCTGAGTGGGGGGGCATGGCAACGCGCACTCCTGTAACGGTCCGGCATGAACGAGTCGCGCGCGAAGATCCGGCGCGATGCTCCGCCAGAAAGAGATCACACCGATTTGACCGGCGCGCCTCGGCGGCTAGCGTTCGCGGAACGTGATTCGCCCGCGGGAGAGATCATACGGCGAAACCTCGACGACCACGCGATCGCCGGGAACAATACGGATGAAGTGTTTCCGCATTTTTCCCGCAACGTGCGCGAGTACCTGATGTCCGTTATCCAGCTCGACGCGGAACTGCGTGTTTGCCAAGGCTTCGGTGACTCGTCCCTGGGCTTCAATCGCCCCTTCTTTTGCCATAAATTCTGCTCTTTTCCCTGTTCCAGCTTGCTCGAATACGAGATGCTCAATCCACCAACGGCGCGCAAGATCAAAACCGAATTGCCAGCATCGCCAGATTCCGGCGATTGCCCGCAAGATGGGCGTGTTCAAACGAACACGTTGCAGGTAGGGTACACAATATCTGACAGGCAGACAACCGGTGTTGAAAGTATAGCGGGTTATTAGCAGTCGTCAAAACAGCAAAATACAGCAGTACGTGGAGAACCGTGGAAATACCGCCAGAAACGGCGAGACTTACGGATGATATTTCCAGGCCTCCGTCCTATTTGAGAGCCCGTAACATCGAACGGATCGATATGGCAGTGTGGCACATCGCCCTGGGAGGGAATATCGGCGACGTTCGGGAAACGTTCTCCCGTGCGCTGCGTTTGTTGTCCCAGCGAGAAATCTCCGTCGTGCAGGTCAGCCGAACGTACCGTACGACTCCCGTGGGGGATCGGGCGGGAAATTCGTTTCTCAATGCGGCGGCCGCGATCGAAACCTCGCTGGAACCCCACTCACTGCTCGACCGATTGCAGGAGGTCGAATTGGCGCTGGGGAGAACTCGCGAGACTCGTTGGGGGCCTCGCCCGATTGATCTCGACCTCATCTTATGCGGCGATCGTGTGATTGAAGAGTCACGACTGACAGTACCGCATCCGGCGGCATGGTATCGGCGGTTCGTTCTCGATCCGCTCGTCGAACTCGCGGCGAATGTCGTTCATCCGGTGAAGAAGCAGACGATTCGAGAATTGCGAGACCGGCTGATGCCGCGGCCTTTACAAATCGCGGCGGCGGGAGGGGGCAGCGATTGGCGCCGAGAGTTACTGAATCGGCTGCGCGAGGAGTTCAAGTCCGCATGCTTTTCGGACTGGGAAGTGGCGTCGACAGAGGGGCCGGCAATTCTCTTCTGGCTCGGCACCGGAGGTTTTCAGAGGACGGAGCCATCCCGCTTTGAGGAGTTGCCATTGCTGCCGCGGCTGGACACGTCGCCGTTCGGCGCGTCAATTGAACCAGCGGTCGAGTTCGCGCGGGGCGTGCTGCAAGCGGCGCTCGATGAGCCGATCATCTGCGAGTGACGTATCCGCTTAGCTGTTCTCGAGGATCTTCTTCCGCCGGCGGTTTCGCGTCGAGCGATACAGATAACGCTCGCCATCTTCCGACTCGGTGAACAACGACCCCGAAAGCATGCGGTAGATGAACAGCAGGAGGAATCCGCCGAATGTCGACGCGGCGAAACCGATTGCGGTGATTGGAGTCACCCGCGCTCCCTCGACGAAGAAGAGCAGCGATCCGCAACCGACGATGCTGCCGGCGATACCGAGCATCATCGTGGCAACGGCACCCCCAGGATCATGCCCCGGCATGATGGCTTTGGCCGAAAGCCCGACAAGCGTGCCAAAACCGACCCAGACGAGCAGGTCGTTCACGCTCTGCTTGATTACTTCCGCCATATGTGCGTCGAGCATATCCATCCGTGCATTCCATTGCCTTCAGAGTGCAAGCGGCCCGCTCCGTGACCGAGCGTCTCTGGATGTTATCGTCCCGCAATGCGTCATAGCTGTTGCAACCGGTACAAAATCCGGTGGGTGAAGATAGGGGGGATTTAGGGCCAGCCGATACGGCATGAGTCTGGGACTATCTGCATTTGTTTCTAACCTTCTTTCAGTTTTGATTGTGCCATAAACTCTTTGGCGTGCAGACGATACAAGACGTGCGGGAGCCCGGCGTGGGTGATGTCCTTCTGATAGCGGAACCCCGCCTTTTCCATGACTCGTCGCGAGGCTCGATTCGTTGTGAGCGTGTAGCAGATCAACTCCTGCATGCCGTAGTGTTCGAAGGCGAGTTCTACAATCGATCGGGCGATTTCCGTCGCGAAGCCCTGTCCCCAGTAATGGGGAAGCAGGGCATATGCGAGTTCTATTTCGTCCTGCCCCTCGATCTGCACATCTTTGAGGCCGGCCCGGCCGACAAACTCCCCGTCGTTTTTGGTACGGAAGACCCAGAAACCGTAACCGTGCTGTATCCACTGCTTCCGGCTTAAGAATGCCCAGCGCGCGGTTTCATTGTCGGAAAGCGGCCGGCCGTCGGCTGATAGCGTGGCCATTACGAGCGGATTCTGAAACAGTCGGCGATACTCGATAATGTGCACGCCTTGCAAGCACTCGGCGGTCAGACGCTCCGTTTGAAAGGTTTCGATAGTCCCCTCGCTTTCGTCGTTGTCATGACTGTCGTCCAGCCCTCTGGATGAGAGTCGGTTCGTTGCCAACGGGTTCGCGAACACCAGATTAATGAGTTGGACTGTCGAGCACGATCTGAGATACAACTTCCGAGGACGTCATCGAGTCGGACTTCCCGTCTCGGGGGGTAAATGGACCCTTGCAGTTTCGGATTGGGGTGTGGTACAAGAACTTGCGATTGGTGGGAAACCGAATCGGTGGTTGTCGGGGTTGGGCACGTACCTGTGCACTCTGCAACACCCGGTGAAGTGGGGGATTTTGTCGGAACAGGTCGTCAAGGGAAACCATTGACGTTTACATGGAGTGGGTGGCGCGGTATATCATCGCCGGTGTCTGATGGCCGGATGGCTGAGTCCCTTGGTAGATAAGGGAGTTCGGCACGCCGACTTTGATAAAAATGGTGTCGGGAGGGACGTAGTGTGGCGACAGTTGAAGAACGTGTGATTGGGATTGTCAGCGAGCAGCTCAGCGTTCCCAAGGAAGAAGTGAGCCGCGAGAGTTCCTTCGTGGACGATTTGAAAGCAGACTCCCTGGACGTTGTCGAACTCGTGATGGAGCTTGAGGATGAGTTCGAGATCACGATTCCAGACGATGACTATGACAAGATCCGCACTGTGGGGGATGCCGTCGCATACATCGAGGAAAAGAGCTCGTAAATGACCAGGCGCGTAGTCGTCACCGGCGGAGGGGTCGTCACCGCTCTGGGTTGCGAACTGGCGGAATTCTGGGATCGGATTTGTGCGGGAAAAAGCGGCGTTGGACCGCTCAGGCGTTTTGATACGTCGGAATTCAAGGTCCGTTTCGGTGGAGAAGTCCGCGATTTTTCCCCGGAAGACCATCTGAAAGTCGACGGAAGAGAAGTCCGCCGCCTCGACCGATTTTGTCAGTTCGCCCTGGTGGCTGCCCAGAAAGCGATTGATCAGTCCGGGATCAATCTCTCGGATGGGGATCCGTACCTGCACGGGGTGCTGATCGGAAGCGGTATCGGCGGTCTGAGCGAGATCGAAGAGCAGCATTCGAAGCTCTTCGATCGCGGTCCGTCGCGCGTGTCGCCGTTGATGATCCCCAAGCTGATGGTGAACGCCGCCAGCGGCAACGTGTCGGTGCGCTGGGGACTGCGCGGCCCGAATAGCGCCGTGGCGACTGCATGTGCTTCCGCAACGAATGCCATCGGCGATGCCTATCGGCTCATTCAGCAGGGAACCGCCGACGTGATGATCACCGGCGGCAGTGAAGCGGCGATCACACCAATGGGGCTTTCAGGCTTCGCTCGGATGAGCGCCTTGTCGACAAGAAACGATGATCCCGAACGCGCCAGCCGTCCGTGGGATAAAGACCGGGATGGCTTCGTTCTTGCCGAGGGGGCCGGCGTTGTGGTTCTCGAAGAATACGAGCACGCACGGAAGCGCGGGGCGAACATTCTGGCGGAGGTCTTGGGATACGGTGTCTCGGCTGATGCGACCCACATGACCGCTCCCGATCCGGAGGGACGCGGGGCCGCTCGGGCAATGCTGTCCGCGATTCGCGATGCCAAGTTGAATCCCGACCAGATCGACTACGTGAACGCCCACGGAACAAGCACCCCTCTGGGGGACGTGGCTGAGACGGTCGCCATCAAGACCGTATTTGAATCGCATGCGTCGAAGCTGGCGGTATCGAGCACAAAGAGCCAGTTGGGGCATTTGCTGGGAGCGTCCGGCGGGGTGGAATTTGTTGTCGGGCTGCTGGCGCTGCAAAGCCAGGTGGCCCCGCCGACCATCAATCTGGATCATCCCGATCCGGCGTGCGGACTCGACTATATTCCTCACGAAGCACGCCCGATGAAGATCGACCGGATGCTCAAAAACAGCTTCGGGTTCGGCGGGCACAATGCCTGTCTGGTATTTGGCCGGGTGGCGTGAACAGCAACATTGACCTGAAGCCTCGAGAGGCAGGCATTCTGTGGGGCCGATCGTCGGGTATTGGCGAATCGCTGGGGGCTCTTGCAAAAGCCTGGGAATTGTTCTTAGCTATGTTTTGGGCAGGCTGTATCGCGTTCCTCATGGAAACGCCATCTTTCAACTGACGGGGTGTGGGGGATCTCCCCCCGGATAACAAAACGATGAGCAGTAGCGACAATTCTGCGCGCCGAGTGGTTATTACCGGCGTGGGTGTGGTGAGTCCAATCGGGATCGGCGTGGACCGCTTCTGGGAAAGCCTCTCGGCAGGCAAGAGCGGCATCGGGCCGGTGGAACTGATCGAATACCTGGCTTCTCCTCATAGCGTGGCGGCCGAAGTGCGCGACTTCACCGATTCCACGGCCAAGAGCGAATACTTGAAGAGCCAGCGGAAGAGCCTGAAGGTGATGTGCCGCGAGATTCAGTTGGGAGTCGCGTCGGCACCATTGGCGATGAGTCACGCCGAATTGGATCTCGAGAAAATCAACCACGAGCGATTCGGCGTCGATTTCGGCGCAAACCTGATGTTCAGCCCCCCCGACGTCTTGCGGGATGCCTGCTGGGCCTGCGTTGAGGACGTGCAAGGCCACAGGGAGTTCCAGCACAATGAATGGGGAACCGAAGGGCTGAGCAAGATGGAGCCCCTCTGGCTGCTTCGTTATCTCCCCAACATGCCTGCTTGTCACATCGGGATATCCGCGGACGCTCGTGGGCCGAGCAACTCGATTACCCTCGACGATGCTTCCGGTTGTTTGGCTCTGGGAGAAGCCTGCCGCGTGATTCAGCGCGATAAGGCAGACATTATGATCGCCGGCACCACCGGCACCCGGGTCCATGCAGTAAAAACCCTGCATGCCGCGCTGTGGGACGAATTGGCCTCGTGCAATGATCCGCCTTCGACTTGGTGCCGCCCCTTCGACGCGACGCGCACGGGGCAGGTGGTCGGCGAGGGAGCGTGTTCCTTCATCCTGGAGGAAGAGTCCCACGCGACCGGGCGGAATGCGAAGATTCTCGGGCGAATTCTGGGGATCGGCTCCTCGTGTGTCGCCGGGAAAGACGGGTCGGCCGATTCTCGCCTCGCGCTGGCGAATGCCATGCGGGCCGCGCTCCGCGACGCGAAACTGTCGCCCGATAAGATCGGCCACATCAATGCCCACGGCACCGGCGAGCGAAAGGGAGACATCGAAGAAACGAAGGCAATCCACGATGTGTTCGGCGAAGTTGCCGCCAAGGTTCCCGTGACGGCGTTGAAGAGCTACATGGGGAATGCCGGTTCCGGCAGCGGCACGTTGGAAATCGCCGGATCACTCATCTGTTTGCAACACGGAGTCGTTCCCGCGACTCTGAATTATGCGCACCCGGACCCGGAATGCAGGTTGAACGTGGTGCATGGGGAGCCGCTGTCGGTCTCGAACCGAACGTTCCTGAAAATCAACGTGACCCGCGCCGGCCAGGCGAGTGCGATGGTGTTCGAGGCGTGATGTGCCGGACGGGAAGCTCTGTATTGCCGCCGGGTGGAGGCGACGAACTGTCTGCCTGCGATCAATGATCTGACCGATAGGTGGCACCGGTTGACGGGCCGGCAGCATCGGCAGATCAATTTTCGTCAATTGTTTCTATCGTGGTTTCCCCGTTGATGAGCTGTAATTGGATCGGCCGCACGCCGGAAAGTGAATGGATGCTGTCGGCAAGTGCCGAGGAATGAGTGCTGACCCAGATCTGCGAGTGCTCTGCCGCGTGGACAATCAGTTCTGCCAATGGTGGAAGTAAATCGGGATGAAGACTCGATTCGGGTTCGTTCAGCGCAATGAGTGCCGGCGGACGAGGGCTCAACAAGCTGGCAGCCAGGCAAAGGAATCTCAACGTTCCATCGGATAGTTCTCGTGCAACCAGCGGGCGTGTACATCCCTCTGTTGTCAGCCCGACCACTAATTCTGTTTGGCGAGGAGACTTTCCGATCGGCGTTTCGTCGTTGGACAAAATGACCAGCGACCGTCCCGGCAAGGCCGTTGAGATCGCGGCTTCTAGTCGTGCTCCGTCGCCAACCTCCAGAATCGTCTGGAGCGCAGCCGCAAGATCGCTGCCATCGTGACTAAGCACCGGCGTACGTACACTGACTTGAGGATTGCGGATCGGAGAGGCGTCATCGGTCCGAAACGTGTGATAGAACCGCCAACCACGCACCTCCTCGCGGATTGCAAACAACTCCGGGAAGCGATGCGGCTCACGAAGTTGTGAAAGAACGGACTCGTTTTCGCTGAAGACCAGCGGGTATTCGACACGCCGGCCTTCTAAGTCGCGAATCCAGGTGATCCCCGGCCCCCGATCCAAGAGCACGGATGATGGCTTGCGTTGTTTTCCATGCCAGACGAATTCTTCCTTGATCTGGGGATCGTAGCAAAACAGTGTTGGTGAGGGGGGCGGAAATCCGCACGTGAGTTGAAACGTCAGGTCATCGGTCTGGAAACCCAGCGACATGCGGACCGGTTTCTTATTGTTCGTTCTCGGCCCGGCCCACATAGCAGAGAGTAGGCCTCCCTCGCGGCAAATCGACCGTGCAAAGTCACCTTCGCAAATCTGCAGGATCAGCCATAAGGCGCGATAAAGGTTGGACTTCCCTGAGCCGTTGGGGCCGGTGATGATATTCAGCCGCTGCAACGGGAGATGGACGCTCCGCAACGATCGATAGCCTTGAATATCCAAAGCAAGAAGTGCCATTGTTGTCAGCGAGCGTCAGAGATCGGGGAATCATACATCGAACCAAGTTCACGATTGTACCATTGAAGCAAGACGAACAAGGTGAAATCGTGAGCGACGCCTCATTTGGTAGTTGGGGCGCACGGGATGGCAAGCTGAGAACAAGGGATTTGCCGACAATTTCACGTTGGATGACGATAAAGCGCGACGGTCCCAGCGTTGTATCAACCGTGGTATTGCCGGCCTCCCAAAGAATTGCGAAAATTGGGCTGGGGCTATGAGTGTCGTTCGAGGTCGACGACGCATGAGCGCCCCCGGGAACCCGGCGCGGCGGTGGCCGGTGTTTTGAGATACCAGAATTACCCCCCCCCCATCGCGGTGATGAGGGGCGTTCGGTAACATCGGGTGCGTCATGACCGACATCGTCATTATGGTGGTCTTGATTGTCGCTCTCTATATTGCCTTGCCGGTGGCGCTGTTGCTGGCCCGAGACTGGTTCACCAAACCATCGAAGAGGCAGATTGAGGAGTGCTCCCGACAGTTTACGGAGCGGGTCCAGCACCCGGACTTCGCTGCCGTCCACAAGCATTTCGGATGCCCCCTTCCGCCATGCGTGCAGGCGCTCTATGCAGACCGGCAGGAAGTTTTGCGAACAGATTTCGAGGTTGTCGCAAATCCCGATACTGATCCAGGCCGGCGTTGGTATGTCGCATACTATCAGCCTGCCGATGCGCAGTCAGCGCGCGACACGTGGCCGGGGCTGGATGAGTACTTCGCTTTTGCTGACGATGGGTGCGGTAATGGGTACTTGGTCGACCCACGGGAGCATGACCCACCCGTCCTGTTCCATGACCACGAGACAGGCGAGTTATCGACCGTGTGTGACCGCTTCACCGATTTTATGAGATGGCCACGTTTGGAGGTCGAAGGATAGTGTTCGAACGATCGAACCGGCCGGCTGAATCGAATGGCGACGAGCGCGAGCCCCCGATAGGCCGCCGGGACCAATCGGGTTTGCCAATAAAGACGAATCGACGATCAACTCGCACTGGGGTCGCGGCAGGCTCGGTGCGTCTGCTCAAATTTGCGGGCATAGCACTCGGCGAATTTCAGCCGCTCTTCGCGGGAGTGTTGGCAGCTGCGGCCGGTGTGGCGCCACCGGATTTCTTCAGGGCCATCTTCGCGCCGCGATAGCCCGAGAGATGCTTCGAGCCGGTGTTGATTGCTTTCTGGAAGTGTGCGGCCGCCTCCTGGTCTTTTCCCTCTTTGGCCGCCCGCAGACCGATGAAAAACTCCGCTTCGCAGGTCTGGTCGTTCTTCATGCGCTCGTCTTTGGAATCGACCGAGGCGAGGAGATCCGCCTCTGAAGTCCCGCCGGACACATAGGCCAGCAGGCGGTCGATCCAATCCCGTTTGGCGGCCTCCTTTGCGAGGGCCTCCGCGAATCGAGTCTTCCCTTCGTCTCCCTTATTGAGGGCGACGAGGCACCAATACCGCCACGGATCGAGATAGCGAAGCTGAGA
Source organism: uncultured Planctomycetaceae bacterium (assembly GCA_964626885.1). Lineage (GTDB taxonomy): Bacteria > Planctomycetota > Planctomycetia > Planctomycetales > Planctomycetaceae > CAZVJA01. The sequence continues at coordinate 18,971 of CAZVJA010000058.1, forward strand.
GCCGAGGCTGACCGCCTTATCGAACGCTTCGAGGGACTTTGCGTATTCTCCAGTGAAAAAATGCGTGAAGCCGAGATCGGCTTGGGCCACCGGATCCTGCGGCTGCATCTGAATGATGCGGTTGTGGTCCTCGATCGCCCCCGCCACATTCCCTTGTGCGAGCCGAGACTGCCCTCGCAGATTGTAGACGTATGATTGATTCTCATTGATTCGCAGAGAGGCGGTGAAGTCGGCTTCCGCGGCCTGCGCGTTCTCCGTTTGCAGCAGAGAGAATCCACGGTTCGTGTAGGAATAGTAGTATTGCGGATTGATCTCGATCGCACGGGTGAAATCGTTGATGGCTTCGTCGTTGCGTCCCACTTGCTGCAGGTACATGCCCCGGTTGTTGTAAACCAGCGGATTGTTTGGAAACTGCTCGATGGCCTTCCCGTAGCTGGCAAGCGCGTCTTCCTTCTTTCCCGCGGCTGCTTGCGTTTCCGCCAACACCACGACCGCTCCCAGGTGTGAGGGTTGGAGCTTGAGTGCCTCTTGGCAATCGGTGATTGCCTCATCGTATTTCTTGAGGAAAGCCTGCGACATTGCCCGCTGATAGAGCAGATTGGCTTTTTCGTCGGGTTTCAGGTTTGGAATGCCGAGGGCTTGTTCGGCCACTTTGACGGCGATTTCCGCGTGCTCCTTGCGGTTTTCCATCGTCGCCAGGCTCTTCATGCCGTACAGGTAGGGGAGGTAGTAGATGGCGCTCCGTTTGGGATCGACCCGGATGGCTTCACGTGCGTCCGCGATACCTTCCCGGATCAGCTTGCGGTCTCCCCTCTGCAATCCGAGATCGACCTTGGCACTGCCGCGCAGGTAGTACGCGACATGGTCCGTCGGGTTCTCGGAGATCACCTGGCTGGTGAGATCGACAGCCTTCTGATAATCGCCGTTCTGGTAGGCAGTCTCGGCGCTCCGCTTGGAATCTTCATGTGCTGGATTGACCGGGGATTCGCTTCTGGAATCTCGGCGATCTCGGAAGATTCGCAGCTGGGCATCTGCTGCGGAGGTTGAGATCAGGCAGAGGACTGCAGCCAGAACAGTCGAGAGGATAGTACGGCGTGGCATCTCGGTTTCCTGCTGTAAGTCATTACAGGGCAGAATCATCAAGCGAGTGAGGCTTTTAGATTGCGGGTACCCGGGGGCGGAGGGTTGATCGATGATGCCCCGTCCCAAGAATGTATCGAACCTAATGGATCAATACCAGACCTCGCCAGGCGACCGGATGGGTGTAGCATAAAATCTTCCAAGCTAAGTGGTTTTGTGCGAGTCGATGCTACCGTCGGTCACTCGTCGACGGTTCCGTTGGAAGGGTGAGGTTCGGGAAGGTTTCAAATGGTGCTGTTGATGGTTTCGGCAAGAATATGAGTTTCGGCAAATTGCCGGAAAGTTTCCCATGGAAACGGTTTAGTTCCGATGATGGGCGAGTCCACGTCCTTGACAGTTGAACGGCTGATGAGTATCGTTGGGGCAGCAAGTGGTAAGAATTGGCGTGTTTCCGCGCTGGGCGCGTCGGTATGGACCGAAGCGGCGAAGCTGCTGTTATGTTTCATGGTCTGAATGTTGTGAATTGTTGCAGTCTTCTGACGAGGGCGTCAGCCATGTAGACGGCAGGTGTCGCATGGGTAGTTGCGGAGCCTCGATGCGAGGTTCGTGTGGCTGCCTGTGGATCGTTCGCGACCGGCGTTGGCCTGTTTTCCGCGAGGAGACAGGCGGAGAAGTGGGACACGTGCCCGCTTTTTTTTGTTAATAAGGGACGGCGAGAGAGGCACATCGGAGGGGCGAAAGGGATATCATGAACGGCAGTGAGGTGCTTCGAATCGTTGACGCGATTCATCGTGACAAGAACATCGACAAGGAAATCGTGTTCGAGGGAATCGAACAAGCGATCTTGTCGGCCGCGCGCAAGCACTTCGGCGAAGAAAGTGATGTGCTTGTGTCGATTGACCGGGAAACCGGCCAACCGGCTGCTTCTGTCAACGCCCAGGCGCTGCTCCCCGACGAGATCGGCGATTTGCTGGGAAGAATCGCGGCGCAGACCGCCAAGCAGGTCATTATTCAGAAGATTCGCGAAGCGGAGCGAGACTCGCTGTTCGATGAGTACGAGGCTCTTCGAGGTCAGCTCGTGACTGGGGCGGTAACCCGCATCGAAGGGGGATCGGCAATCGTTAACCTCGGCAAGGTCGAAGGACTGTTGCCGCGCGGCGAGCAGATTCCGGGTGAGGTGCATCGCGTCGGCGAACGGGTTCGGGCCGTCGTCATCGACGTTCGCAAGCAAGGAAGCCGCGTTCGAATCATTTTGTCACGCACGCATCCGGAACTCGTCCGGAGGTTGTTCGAGATTGAGATTCCTGAAGTTGCGGAGCATGTGATTGAAGTCCGCTCCCTCGCGCGCGAGGCCGGGTACCGCAGCAAGGTGGCTGTCTCATGCTTCGACAGCAAGATCGACTGTGTTGGTGCTTGTGTCGGCGTACGAGGCTCGCGAATCAAGAATGTCGTCGATGAATTGGCGGGAGAGCGAATCGACATTGTCCGCTGGAACGATTCGCTGCAGGTGCTGGTTCCGAACGCTCTGCAGCCGGCGGAGGTTGAAGATGTCATCCTTTGCCCGATGCTGGGGAAAGTCATTGTGTTGGTACATGACGACCAGCTGTCGCTGGCGATCGGCAAGAAAGGTCAAAACGTCCGTCTGGCCTCCAAATTGGTCGGCTGGGATATCCACGTGATGAATCAGGCCAAGCTCGATGAGCAGCTGGACAAGTCGGTGGCAGCGTTCTCGAAGGTTCCGAATGTCAGCGAAGAACTGGCCGAGAACCTCGTCGCGCAGGGCTTTTTCACGTTCGAGGATCTCTCGGTCATTGAGCCTGATCAGCTGGCAGAGCTGGGCGGGCTGACAGAAGAACAGTGTGACGAGATCGTCGCGTATGCGGATGAGAAGGCGGTCGTTGAGGAAGAGGAAGACCGCCGTGCGGCGGCAGAAGCCAGGCTGCACCGGGCGGAAGAAGCCGCTGCTGCCGCTGCTGCCGAGGAAGAGGATTCTCATGAGTTAGCGGAGGGGGAGACTGAAGGCGCTGAGGGTGGTGTGGCGACACAGGATGCTGCGGAGTCTGAGAGTCCCGAAGAAGAAGCGGGTGCGGAGCCGGCTGCTTCCGCCGATGAAGAGGATGAACCTGCCGCGGAATCGCAGGAGGGGGAAGCATTGAGTAAAGCGGAAGCCTCCACGGGGGAAGAATGAGGAAGTGTGCAACCGGTATGGCAATTCGAGGGGTGTGAATTAGGTATTCTCCTCGAGTGTTTGGCTGGTGCTCAGAGAAAAAAGAACGGTCGATCGAAGGTACCGGGTGGACGTAAGCCGTCCGCTGGAAGGAATGTCATCCCAAGATGGATGTGAAGATTCGGATCTTCGCCCTGGCTAAAGAGCTGGGCATGGACAGTAAAGTGCTGATTGAGCACTGCAATAGTGCCGGGATTCATATCAAGAACTCGGCGCTGGCGAGTATTTCTCCGGAAGAGAAGGATCTGGTTCTGCGCCACCTCGATGCGGCGAAGAAGTCGGGCGGGGGAACAGTCGTCGCGGAAGAGCCGTTGGCACCGGTGCGCGAACAGCCCCGTGATCTTGGAAATAAGGTCCGCAGCATCAAGACCATGGTGCCCCGGCCGCAAAACGGTCGAGGCAAGCAGGCGGCCGTCGAGGAGACACCCAGCGAGCAGCAGCAAGATGCCGCAGATGTTTCGTCAGAAGAAGTTGACACGCCCGCCACGACAGCGGAATTGACGGCGGAGGCGGAATCGGGAGGGTCCAGTGCGTCCTCGCCGTTAGCTGGGCGCGGTCCACTGCGTCGTGGTGGTGCTGGATCAGCACCGGATAACGCGCCGAGTTCGGGCGGAAGTCCGATGCGTCCCGACGAATATGTACCGCCGTCTGGTGCCCGCGGAAGCACGATTCGGGAGATGCGACCGCGCGGCACGGTTTCCGAAGCAGAGGGGCGTCAAACGGCGCGACGTCCAAAGCCCAAGGGAAAAGCCGCGCTTCCGTCGGTCGCGTTGCCGCCGAATTACAAGCCTCCGTCGAGTCCCGCCGCGCGGCCCGAGGCGGCACCGCAAAAGCCGGATATTCCACTCACGGCCGAGCATCTGGAGCAGCCAAGCCCGTTACACGAACATCTCCGCAAGACCGCCGAACAACGTAAGAAAAAGAAGAAGGGTGGGGACGAGGGGGCGCCTCGCGAATTTGTCGGTGCGGCAAGTTACGGTGGCGAAGACGAAGAGGGAGCCGGCAAGCAACTCCGCCGTGACCGACGAAGATCGAAGAAGCCGCTTGTCGATGAAGGAGGCGGGGGAGGCGTCCAGCAGAAGTTGCGCGGCATCCGTCGTCGTCGGCAGCGGACAGTGGGCTCGACCGCTCTGAAGACGGAAGCTGAGATTACCCCCCCCATCACGGTTCGTGGGCTTTCCGAGGCCATCGGGCGTCCGGCTCGGGATCTGATGCGTTGCCTGTTCGAACGGGGGGAGATGGTGACGATTAACCAGAACCTCGCCGAGGATGTTGCCGTCGAAGTCGCGCTAGAACTGGGAGTTGACCTGTCGATCAACAGGCCGCGCGATATCGAGCAGGAACTCGAGGCCTCGCTGGATGTTCAGGAGTCTGCCGAGAACCTTATCGAACGTCCGCCCATCGTTACGATTCTTGGGCATGTCGATCATGGCAAGACTTCGCTGCTGGATAAGATCCGCAGGGCTAACGTCGCGGCGGGTGAGGCTGGCGGAATTACGCAGCACATCGCCGCTTATCAGGTGGCACATGATGGGCGGAAGATCACGTTTGTCGACACGCCCGGTCACGCGGCCTTCAGCGAAATGCGGGCTCGCGGCGCGAACGTGACCGACATTGTCGTGCTGGTTGTTGCGGCCGATGACGGCGTGATGCCACAGACCCAGGAATGCATCAGCCACGCCCGAGCGGCCGAAGTGCCGATCGTGGTGGCGATGAACAAGATCGATCTTCCGAGCCGGAATGAGCAGAAGGTCTTGCAGGAACTTTCAGCAAACAATGTCTTGCCGGCGGAATGGGGGGGCGATGTGGAAGTCGTCCGCACGTCAGCCGCGACGGGACAGGGAATTGATGATCTGTTGCAGACAATTCTGCTGACGGCGGAATTGAACGAGTTCAAGGCGAATACCGATCGTCCGGCGGCAGGGGTCTGTCTCGAAGCGTTTCGCGACGAGGGGCGCGGTGTGCTGGCTTGGATGGTCGTGCAAATGGGAACATTGCGCCGCGGGGATACGATGGTCTGCGGCGAGGCGTTTGGCCGCGTGAGATCGCTGTACGACGATCATGACCGGGAAATCGAATCGGCAGGGCCGTCGACACCAGTCCGCGTGGCTGGGCTCGATGTCATTCCGGGAGCCGGCGATAAGTTTTTTGTCGTCGCGAACCAGGAAGAAGCCCGCCAGGTGGCGGAGTCCCGGCGGCATCGTGGACGCACGGCGGTGTTGAGCGGTCGGAATCGTCCACGCTCACTAGACGACATTTTGACGGCAGCCCGCGGCGGTGTCGTGCAGGATTTGCCGTTGATCATCAAGGCTGATACGCCGGGATCAATCGAGGCGCTGCGGCATGAGATCGGCAAGCTGGATCATCCCGAAGTTCGCGTGCAGATTGTGCATGACGGCGTCGGCGGCGTGAACGAAAGCGACGTTGCGCTTGCCGAAGCATCCGGGGCGATCATCATCGCATTCCACGTTGTTCCGGAAGATCGCGCGATGCAGATGGCCGAGCGTGAAGGGGTGGATATTCGCCGATACAACATTATTTACGAAGTGACGGACACAATTAAGCGGTCGCTGGAAGGGCTGCTGATTCCCGAGCGGGTGCAAGTAGCCACGGGCCGCGCGCTGGTTCTGCAGACGTTCCACATCAGCCGAATGGGCACGATTGCAGGCTGCCGCGTCTTGAACGGTACGATCGAGCGGTCGAACCGCGTGCATGTGATTCGCGATCAGACCTTGTTGGCCGATTACAACATTGCCTCGCTGAAGCGCGGCAAGGACGACGCGCGCGAAGTGCGCGAGGGAATGGAGTGCGGTATCCGCCTCGACGGGTTCAACGACGTGAAGGAAGGCGACCTGCTTGAGGCCTTCCGCGTGGACGAAATCAAGCGCACGCTCGATTGATCGACGTGCCGAGGCATTGGACATTCTTCCGCATCGGACGACTATGACTTCACGGCGGGTGGCAAAAGTCTCTCAGGCGGTCCGGGAAGTGGTGAGCACGGCGATCCTCTTCGAGTTGAAGGATCCCCGCGTGAAGAACGTGACGGTCATCGATGCCGAGGTCAGTGCCGATTTACGGTCGGCGAAAATCTATGTGTCGATCATGGGGTCGGACAAGGAGCAGGCGCTGACCATGCGCGGGCTCAATTCCGCGCGAGGATTTCTTCAAGCAAAAATCGCCGAGCGGCTGGATACCAGGTACACTCCGGTCCTGCATTTCATCCTGGATCAGGGAGTGAAAAAGAGCATTGAAGCGTCGCGGTTGATTCGCGAGGCGCTGCAGGGTTCCGAATCTTCGGGAGATACGCAGTCAGTCTCCCAGCCACGCCTTGATGATCCGGGAGGTGACTTCGACGCCGCCCCCGCGGCGGACAACGACACGGGATAAGATCGCGGCGTTCGCGATACTCCTGATGGAAGTCCCTTTTATTCCTATTTGGTCCGAGGATAGAACCCAACGCCATGTCTTCCCCCACACGAGCGAAGACCACCGATCGGCAGGCTGTCAGCAAGAAGCTGGTCACCGTACTCAAAAAGAAATACAAATCATCGCCTCCCAAGCAGGAACGTCCTGTGTTAGAGACGTTGCTGTACGCCGTCTGCCTGGAAGACGCGTCTCCCGAAGAGGCCGAGGCGGCACAGAAGCGGCTGTTGGAGATGTTTCACGATCTGAACGAAGTGCGAGTCAGTTCGATCACCGAGCTTGTTCCCGCGTTTGAAGGGATGGATGATCCGGAATGGCGGGCGCATCGTGTCCGTGCCGTTTTGCAGTATGTATTTGAGAAGCATTTCGAATTTGCATTCGAGACGCTTCGCCGCAAGACGCTCGAGCTTGCCACGAAGCAGTTAATTCGCATCAAGGAATTGTCGCCCTTCGTGCGGAATTATACGCTGCACGCCGCACTCGGCAGTCACATCGTGCCGGTCGATCGGCGCATGACGAATGCCTCGATCTGGCTGGGGCTGATTCCCTCGGGCGAAAATCCTCAGCAGGCGGCGGAACTCCTCAAATCGATTGTCCGCAAACCGGACACCCTGCTTTTCTGTCATTTGCTGCGCTGCCTGGCGGTCGATCCTAAGATGCGAAAAGCCTTTGAGTTCGACAAGTATCCGGTTCCCGAGGAAGGGTTTGAGCTCGGGACCGCTCCGGAGAGATTGGAGCATTTGTTGCGTCACGGTGCGGCAGCAATCAAACCGCGTCGCCCCAAAGGGGCCAGCAAAGTGGCGGATGGGAAAACGAAATCGAAGACGACCCGACCGGGAAGCCCCCGTAACGGAGCGCAAAGATCGGCCGCGAAAAAGCCGACCCGCAGACCCGCATCGGTGCGAAAGAAGAAATAGCGTCTTTTTTTGCCGGGAGGAGCTCTTCGATCGCCAATGATTGGTCGTTACCGATCTGGATCCGGGGGGATTGCGTTCTCCCTCCGTTGGTTTCACCAGACTCAAAGGCGAGTGTCGTCAAACCCGACTTGGTACCTGGGCGATCTCCGGATTAGAATACGCAAGCTGGGCGTTCTGACGGCAAAAGGCAAACGAGTCTCCCAGGTGCGTTCGGGCGACTCAATTACCGGGTGCGCGCTGGCCCCGCAAGTGAGCGAGTGAAAAATGTTTGGGACGAACGAATTGCGAGGGAGCGTTAACATGCGCTACGAACCTGTTCGCCGAATTGGGATGATACTTCTGGCCATCGCCGTGACTTCGGCAGTGGTTT
>CAZVJA010000059.1:0-26947 GCA_964626885.1 uncultured Planctomycetaceae bacterium
TCGATGAAATCGGCCGCGGCTCGGCAGACCTCGGCGACATTGAAATTCGCGAACTCCCGGTTCGCAATTTCGGCAAGCGCCTGCAAGTTCGACAGTATCCAGCGGTCGATCTCCGGTCGATTCGCCACGGCAATCGCCCGCGCGGTCGGATCAAACTCATCCAGCCGCGCGTAATTCACGAAGAACGCATACGAGTTCCACAGCGGAATCAGAATCTGCCGGCGGATCTCGTCGGCCGGCTTGCTCACCACTTCGCAGGTGGGGAGTCCTTCGCGAGTCTTGTCGATCGGCCCTTCGGCCGTTTGCAGCGTCACGGGGCGATCCTTGTGCCGCGTACCGAACCGGAGATCGTTCGCCGGGTTCTGCGCGAGATACATCCAGCGCATCGTATCGACGCCGAGTTGCTCGGCCGCTTCCTCAAACCAGATGGCGGTGCCGTCCGACTTGTGCATCGGCTTCCCTTCCTCGTTCATCACGAGGCGGTGCCCGAGGAGCGTTTTGAACGGCGGCGAGTTGTCCATCATCGTCGCCATCGCCAGCATCGCGTAGAACCAATTGCGGAACTGGCCGGGGAAGCACTCGGTGACGAAGTCGGCCGGGTACCATTCCCGCCAGGCGTTGCGGTCGGTGTTGTATTGCAGGGTCGAGAAGGGGACGATGCCGGCGTCGAGCCACGGATTGCCCACGTCGGGGATGCGCGACATCATCTTGCCGGATTTCTTGTTGCGGATTTTGACCCGGTCGATCCAGGGGCGGTGCGGCGTGTGTCCCTCGAACTCGTCCCACCCTTCGACCGCGCGTTCTTTCAGTTCCGCCAGCGAGCCGATGACCTCGAACTCTTTCTCGCTTTCCGGCCCTTCTTCGTCGCGCCAGATGGGGAGCGCGAGCCCCCAGAAGCGCTTCTTGGAAATCATCCAGTCGCGCATATTGGCCAGCCACTCGAGCTCGCGCGCCTGGCCATCGATGCTCTCCGGCAGCCAGCGGATCTTTCGCGTGACGTCCTGGATCTCTTCCCGCCAGTCCATGTTGATGAACCACTCATCCACCAAGCGGAAGACAAGCTCGTCGCCGGTCCGCCAGCAGTGCGGGTAGATGTGCGGATACTCTTCGACCGTGACAAGGAGATGCTTTTCCTTAAGCTTCGCGAAGACGAGTTCCGCAGTTTCGGGATCGATCGCCTCGCGGCCGGTGAACGGACCGAAGCCGTCGAGAAAGCGTCCTTCTTCATCGAGTGGGGCGATGCCGACAATGCCGAGTGCCTTACCCAGCTGATGGTCCACGTCGCCGCAGCCGGGGGCGATGTGCACAATGCCGGTTCCTTCACCCGCGACGACGTTCGGCGTTCCCTTGGAATCGCGTCCACCATCGATCACCTTGTGGCAGGTGATGCCGTTGAGATGCGCTAGCTCCGGTTCTTCCGGAACACCTCCCGTAGATTGTTGTGCCGGGAGATCATCGAACGGACCGCCGTATTCCCAGCCGATCATCTCGGCCCCTTTCAGCGTCCCTTCGATCTCGAAGCCTCCCTGTTCTTTGAAGATCTGTGCGATCGTCTTGAGCTTGGGGGTTCCCTCCGGCCAAGACCATTCCGGCCGGCCAAACCCTTCTTTGAACTCGCGGCCGAGTCGCGGATATTCGAGGTTGTCTTTGGCGAAGTAATAGGTCGCGCCGTCCCGTTTCGTCTTGAGGCGGACGTAATCGAGCTCGGGATTGACTGCCGCCGCAACGTTCGAGGTGAGGGTCCAGGGAGTCGTCGTCCAGACGAGCAGGTATTCGTTGTCGCGTCCCTTGAGCGGCAGACGGAGGAAGACCGAGCGATGCACCGCGAGCTTGCGGCCGTCAGCCACTTCCATCTGGCTGTAGGCGCTCCCGCCTCGCCCCGACCAGGGCATGACGTCATGTCCGCGATACACTTTCCCGCGTTCGAAGCACTTCTTCAGAAATGCCCAGATCGTTTCGTTGTTCTCGGTCGAGAATGTAAAATAGCTTCCGCCCCATTCCGGGTTGCCGAGCCGCGCGACGAGTTCGTCCGCGCGCCCGGAGGCTTTCTGGCCGCTCGGGACGGTGATCGTCACCTGCTTCTCGGTGCCGATCGCTTCCGCGAGACTGCGCAGCTGATTGGGATTGTCCCAGTCCATCCAGTAACCCAAGCGGATCGATTGTTCGGTCTGCCGGGCGGCGAAGCGGAGCACGCGCTGCTTGCAGGCGTTGACGAACTTGTCGATGCCGTATTCTGTGATCGCCTTTTTCGTGCTGTGGCCGAATTCCCGCTCGACCTCGACCTCGACCCACAAGCCCTGGCAGTCGAAGCCGTTCTGGTAATGCAGCTCGCGGCCGGTCATCGCAAAATAGCGCTGGTAGGCATCCTTGTACGTGCGGCCCCAGGCGTGGTGCACCCCCATCGGGTTGTTGGCGGTGATGGGGCCGTCGAGAAAGCTCCATTTCGGCTTTCCGGCGTTCTGGGCGCGCAGCTTTGCGAAGATGGCCGATTCTTTCCAGAACCGCAGAGCATCGTGCTCACCGCGAACAAAATCCGCACCGGCGACTTTTTCGAACATGGGTCTCACAACAAAAACCTAGAGACATGGAACTGAGACAGTAGGATCATAAGGAAGCCAGGAAACCAGGAACAGGAAAAGACTGGGAAACACTCCTCCAACCCTGATTTGTTGGGTTCCTTAATCCGCTCGAATCCGTTCGAATAGCATTGGAATCAATCGAGACAGTCGTTCACCGCCACGGGCGGCGACCTCCAGGATCTTCTCAATCCGCACCGGTTCGAGCGTCTCGGGAAAACAAAGGTCGGTGACGATCGAGAACCCGACGGTCCGCAAACCGGCATGCGCCGCGACAATGACTTCCGGAATCGTCGACATGCTGACCACGTCGGCTCCCAGTGTCCGCAGCATACGGTATTCCGCCCGTGTTTCGAGGTTCGGGCCGTTGACGGCGACCAGCACTCCCGAGTGCGTCGGGATGCCAAGCTCGTCCGCCGCGGCGCGCGCCGCATTGATGAGTTCAACGTCATAAGGCCGGCACATATCCGGGAATCGTGGCCCGAGGCTGTCGTCATTCGGGCCTCGAAGGGGATTGTCGGACATCAGGTTGATATGGTCGTCGAGCAGGACAAGATCCGCGAGATTGTACGCGGGATTCATCCCGCCGGCGGCATTGGTCACGATCAGAATTTCCACTCCCAAAGCCTTCATCACCCGGACGGGAAACGTGACCTGTTGCAGGGAGTACCCTTCGTAGTAATGAAACCGCCCTTCCATCGCCACGAGCGTGACACCGTTCAATTCGCCACAGACGAGCTGCCCAGCGTGCGATTCGACAGTCGAAGCCGGAAAGTGCGGAATCTCGGCATAGGGAATCTTCGTGGCCACGTCGATCTGCGACGCCAGTCCACCCAGCCCCGTCCCCAGGATCATCCCGACGCGCGGCCTCTGCGACCATCGTCCGCGAATGAGGCGGGCTGCTTCCGCGATCTGATCGGCGAGTTGGGTCAACTCTGTGCGAGCCTCAGTTGGAGGATGACGGGCAAAGCGCCGCAATTTGCTGACGGACTGTCGTCGCGAATTCGGCCCACCCGAGAAAGTCTCGACATTAATCTCCAGTCGGAATTTCCACAACCGAATGGCTCATCACTGATTGCGCCCCGGGCAAACAGTATCCGCGCATGCACATCGCCGGTGAAACTCTTGCGGCATAAGGGAGAGCAGGACAGGGCAGGCAATATCGAACTTCCGCCCCGATGTGAGCCGGTTTCCGGCAGAAGTTGAGCACTAGAGGTCGTGTCAAAAATCTGCGTTTGGGAGGGCGAGGGGGCACCGCCCGGAGGGTGGTCCGCCGAGCCGCTGCGTCCGAAAGTCGCTCGTTATGGCGGCTCCGCAGGAGCGTCGCCCTCCCTGTTTTGAAATTCCCTGTACGAAAACCACGAAAAAAAACGCCGTGGGAAGCGGGCTTCCCACGGCAGTCATTTTATTCGCAACGGGACGGAAGTACGCCCCCGTGGATCGTCACGCGTTGAACGCTGCTTTCCACCAGGAAGATGCCCAACGACAACGATCAATAGTCGTCGTCATCGTCGAAGTCTTCATCCTCGTCTTCATCTTCGTCCTCGTCGTCGTCCTCCTCGTCGAGGTCTTCATCCTCGAATTCCTCGTCGTCGAGGTCGTCGAAATCTTCGTCGTCGAGATCGTCGAGGTCTTCATCATCGAATTCCTCTTCGTCGAGCTCTTCATCATCTTCATCGTCGTCTTCTTCGTCCTCGAACTCCTCGTCCTCTTCGTCTTCCATGCGGACGTCGAAAGTCCTGTTCGACGCGGAGGAACGCGACCTCCCGCCTTCCAACACGGCCGCGATGCTTCCGCCGACGGGGACACCCGCCGACAACTCTCCGTCGCCGATCCATTCGATGACCATCTGCTTCAACCTCTGAGTGATCGTGTCCTGATTGTTCGTTGACTTTGACATCCTTCCCCGGCGCGCGGGGCTATTCGGCCACTTGAGTATTAAAGATCGCATCCTTTGTCAAGCGCCAACCCGATTTAAGCGGGCTTTTTTTGGCGGGGTCTCCCCCCCATCGAGCACAAGGGTGGAAGACGACCTCCCGGGCCGCGGGAAGATACTGAACGCGGATGCCTTAACGCAGCGGCCCGTGGCCGTCCGATCACTCCCCAATGGCGTCAATCTCGTCGGGAAATTACAATCCGCCCACCGGTCGCGGGGAACCAGCGCAGTGTTTCATTCGCCATGACCATGGAATTGTCATGTAGGAAGTCTCAAACGTGACCACTTCCGGCGAAAACCAATCATCGCACTCCTTGAGAATTGCGGGCTCCCGCTTCTGGGTGACGCATCGCCGGCTGGAATATGGTCCATTTGACTACGAATGGAGCAAGGACTTCTGCGGTGTCGAACTGACGTATGACAGCCGGAAATTCGGCGAGTACGTTAGCGCCGAGGAAATCTTCGCGGACCTCAAGGAGTTCGCTCTGCCGACGACGGTGGTCGAGGTGTCGAGCATCGTGCTGGGATGCATCATCTTCGCCATGCTGCAGGGACTGAACGAGGAAGAGCGGAATCAGCTTATGGTCGAGCGGCTCACCGCCGCCGGTCACGAAAAATTCACGCAGATTGAACATCAGCGGGAAGGGGGCTGAAAGGCGAATGCTGACGTATGATCATCCGCCGTGTTTGGTCGTGGACCTTCTCGGTGCCCGAAGTGGTTCCTTAAGAACTTTGTCTTTGGGAGGGCGACGCTCCGGCGGAGCCGCCATCACCAGAGACTTTCGGACGCAGCGGCTCGGCGGGAGCCTCGCCCTCCCCGGTGATACAACCACCCGCAGGGAATAACCTTTGGCCAGGCCTGTTTCACGTGTTATTCCGTCCGGTCGGAATTCAATTCGGTCACCGGGACCGGTTCCGCGGCTGGGGTGCCCCGCACGCTATTTACAGCCGATTGCACGCGATCACGCACCTTGTGCACCAATGTGCGTGCCCAGACGAACTCGGTGGCCAGAACCGCCAGCCCCGCATAGATCGTGACCCACCCCGGTCCGGGCGTGAAAAGAAACACGACGCCGGCCAGGACGATGGTCGCGCCGAAAACCGTGACCACCAGCCGCCGGACCCACTTTATTGAAAGTCGATCGACAAGCTTTTTCACGAACCGCTCCCAGACTCCCTTTGGCGGGCACCCGTGCCGTCGCGCCAGCTGTCCCATTCGGGGTGGCCGACATGCATCGCCCCCCTTGTCCTCTATTCTCCGTCAACGGGGGAATTGAGGGAAGAGATCATGAAAATTGCCCAGGAATGAGCCGTTCCACGACACCACGTCACTTTTCGTGGACCGATCGCATGGTGTTGTTTGGCGTAGGGTGCCATGCCTGAATAACGCAGCAGGGCAGGCATGCCGTAGGAGTTGCATCTAACGCACGATTGCCACGCCCTTCGCATAGCCTCAGGACGTGCCACCCGACCGCCGCGCCAGCTGTCCCATTCGGGCCCATTCGGGGTGGCCGACATGCATCGCCCCCCTTGTCCTCTATTCTCCGTCAACGGGGGAATTGAGGGAAGAGATCATGAAAATTGCCCAGGAATGAGCCGTTCCACGACACCACGTCACTTTTCCGGACGTGCCACCAAACCGGCGAATCATAAGGACGTCCTTCTGATCGCTTCCGTTGCGAACTCGGCTTCATCCATGTCGCACAAGACCTTGATGTTGCGGACTGCGACCGAGCCCAATTCCTCTCGATATTCGTTTCCAACAATTCGCCAAATCAAGGCGAATAGCGAAGACAAGACTTCCCAGTATTGAACACTGTTCTCATTTTGATCGCATGAGTATTGAATGACGAAGTCCCGAAGATCCGCGGGCGAGGACTGCATTACCTGATGGATCAGGTATGCATAATCCTTCCAAGCGTCTGGATCATGGTTCTTAATCGCGACAACAAGATTCTCCAGGCAAGACTTCATAAAACTGACGTGCGTCGAGTCCACCGCTTCTGCTCCGTTCAGCCAAGTAGGGCGGGCAGAGTCTTCGAGGCCCACCAGGATTCCCCGTGAAGGGTGTGCCTCGCGAAACCTCGGCACCCCCTACAATGCTGAAAGCTGATTGCTGACCGCTGAAAGCTTCTCTAGGTCGTTTCAAAACCGGGAGGGCGAGGCTCCCGCCGAGCCGCTGCGACCGAAAGTCCCTCGTATTGGCGGCTCCACAGGAGTGTCGCCCTCCCAAATCCAAGTCAGGTAGGGTGGGCAGAGTCTGCGAGGCCCACCGTGATTCCACGTGAATGGTGTGCCTCGCGAAACCTCGGCACACCTTACGGTCCTCTGTAGTTTTGCTGAAAGCTGACTGCTGACCGCTGAAAGCTTTGACTAGCTTCTACCCAAACACCGCCGTCAGCGGCGTCCCTTCCACCACGCGGTGCGGGCGGTTGACCTGGTCACGGATGAGCGCGTCGTGCGGGACACCGAGCGCGTGGTAAACGGTGGCGAGCATGTCTTCCGGCGAGACGGGATTTGACGTAGGATACGCCGCCTCGCGGTCGCTCGATCCGTAAACTTGTCCGCCACGAATTCCGCCGCCAGCCAGAATGGCCGACTGACAGGCACCCCAGTGGTCGCGCCCTTGTTGGGCGTTCAACTTCGGCGTGCGGCCGAATTCCCCCCACATACCGATCAGCGTTTCATCGAGCATGCCGGTCGCGGAGAGGTCGTCCATCAGCGCGGCAAAGCCTTTGTCGAGCGACGGCAGGCAGTAGAGCTGCTGCAGCATCTCGGTGCCGTTCTTCCCCTCGTAGGGACCGTGATTGTCCCAGACGTTGGCCACCTTGCCGTTCACGCCGATACGCATCCAACTGATGGTGACGAGCCGCACTCCTGCTTCCACCAGTCGCCGCGCGAGGAGAAAACTTTCGCCATACTCGTTCCGTCCATAGCGGTCGCGTGTCTCGGGCTGTTCGAGATCGAGGTTGAACGCCTGCTTGGCGACCGGCGATGAGAGCATGCCGAACGCCTGCTCGCGGAAGCTGTCGAACCCGGTGGCGAGCTTGTCGCTTTGGTAGCGGCGGTCGTGCGCTTCGATGACATTCAGCAATCCCTGCCGAGCGACGAGCCGCTGTTCGTTGACTTCTTGTTGCAGCGACATCGAGTGCGTCGGCTTCTCGGGGGTATCGGCCGCGGCGGCGATTTCCATCGGGTCGAACCGGGAGCCGAGGAACCCGGCGTGCGTGCCGGCATACGTCACACCGCTATGTCCGATCGGCCGGGGAATGGTCACCGCGGCGGGAATTGTCCCCATCGGTGAAAAAGCGGAGACGATCGAGCCGAGGTTCGGCGCGTTCCGGCGGTTCCGCTGATTGCGGGGGACGACGAGCGTGTTATCGATGCGGCCGGTGAGGGTGCGGTAGACGCTCGGCTCATGGTTGTTGCTTTCGTGTGTCAACGAGCGAATGATCGCGGTGCGGTCAGTGTATCTTGCGAAGAGGGGGAGTTCGTCGCAGATATCGATGCCGGGAACGACGGTCGAGATCGGCTTGAAGTGGCTGCGGACACCCGTTGGGGCATCGGGCTTCATGTCCCACATGTCCTGCTGCGGCGGACCGCCCCAAAGGTAAACGAGGATGCAGGACTTGGCGGAGCCGGCCTTCGCGGGGGACTTTGCTTGCGACGCGTTGTTGACGGCACTGGCGGAATCGGCCCGCAGCCGATCGGCGCGGAGCAGGTTCGGCAGCGTCAGCGCTCCGGCGCCAATCTGCCCCAGGCGGATCATCAGGTCGCGTCGATGCAACATGCCGCGTCCTTTGTGAACGTCATTTGAATGACTGGATTCCCTCGTCGAACCGCCAACCCGTGGTAGAACGCTGGGTTAGTTTGTCTTTGCCGAACCTTTTTTCTTGTCCGGCTGGTCCTGCGGAATTGCGATCGTAAAAACCGGCTGCGGAGGAGTTTGAGCATCTTTCCCGACCACGATCCTCCCGCGATGTTCATATCCGTCCAACTTCAAATCTAAAGACAAATCAGTCGCTTTGTCGCTGAGTTGAAAATCGAAACCATCCTCGCCGCCAGATGTTCGGAATTTGAATTCAATTTCATTGCGAGCGTCGTTCCACCTTCCGATGTCCGCCGGAGCGGCCTGTCCCTTTTTGCCTTTCTTTCGCGGTTGTGCTTCAAGCCCTGAGAAGTTGTAAATCTTCTTCACGGTTCCTCCCTTGATCCGAATCAGTCCATGAAACTGATGTGTTTTCTTTTTAGTCTTCGTGCGAAGGTGCCAGACATCTCCGTCTCGCCACAAGTAATAGGTTGGTCCGTCGGGGGCTTTATCATAACCTTTCGGCTGTCCGTCAGGATTCACTTCAACGACGGGTGTTTCCTTCTCGGTGGCTTCGTCTTTGTCGGCGGCTTCGACCGGCTGGGATGACACGAGTATGGCCAAGGTGAGGGAAGCGACGGCAGCTTGGCAGAGAGTTGGTCGGCGAGGTTTCATGTGGTGTTATCGCTCGTGGGTAAGGATTGCTTTGAATTATCGGATTTGAATGTCGCGGGAGGTTCGCGGGGTGAAAAGCCAAACCCAACGACATCAAGATAAAATATTATGCCAGAAGACGGTCGAGTGCCGCCAGCGCAATCGACCATCCCGGCCGTTGCGATTGCCAGGTTTCCCACCAACGGGTGAGGATGTCCGTCAGCTGTGATTGTCTTGCCGGCTCGATATTCCACTCATTGATGACCGTGGCGACGGCGCCGTCACGACCTTTGATCAGATCCAGTTCCGCCGCCGCGGTGGCCACGGCCGGCAGCATCGCTAGCGATGCAACATACGGCAGCCGATCGCGATGCACGTCCCCTTGATACATCGGCAGATCGGCATTGAGTTGCGCCAGCAGCCAGGTGAGTCGGACGACTTCCGGAACGACCTGCTGTGATTCTAGCGGCAGGACTTCGATGCGGACGGAATTATAGAGCAGATGGGCTGCTCCGCCGCCAGGTTGGGCTGGAGGGACGAGAATTGCGTCCGCGCGAGAGACAACGACATTCTCATCGATCATTCGGCGAAGAGATTGCATGAGCGTTTCGCCGTGGATGTCCCAGTCTCGGCGGAGCGGGGCGGCGTCGCGCTCAAGTCGTTCCACAAGATCGGGCATTGCGCGAGAGAAAGCGGATTCGAGGTGCGTGAGGATATCCGTCAGACGGTCGATGCGTTGTTCGGTTCGTTGGGGACCGACGATTTTGGTGAGTGCGATGCTGGCGAGCTGGCGGTTGCCGCCGATGTTCGCAGAGAGGGGAACCAAGTGGCTGAGAAACAACTCGCGTGAGAAGCCGTTGTTGTCGATCTCGCGAGCGAGCGCTTGCGTGCCGGCATCGAGCGCGCCTGCCAGAGTCGTGTCTTGGATCGGTTGGTCGCGCAACAACAGATCCACCACGTGAAAGCACGCGGGCGAGGGATTCGCGATCCAGTTGAGTTCGAGTGTCATACCACGGCTCTCCAGAGGCTTGCACCACACCGTAGCGGAGTTGTCGGGGAATTTGAACTGCGAACGGAGATTTCAGACGGCCGCAACAGGGCGATAACGTTGCAAGAAATGGGGCGTTGAGGGAGAGGGGTCGATTTCAATTCAGTTGAGCGGGCAGGAGACGATCTTCACTATGATTGTCTATGTGAGAGCGATTAGTGATGCGGAATATCTGTGAATGCTATTTCCAATATGTGGAATTCTTAGCAGGAAAAATAGTTCTTGCATTTCTCGGAAAACGTGATAACACTAGACGCGGATTAGAGGGTTGTACGGAAGAAGCCGCCATGGGAGTCGTGTGCAATGAAGGATTTTCAGAAGAGAATAAGAGTTGTATTCGTCGGGTTGCTGGTGTTTTGTGGTTGGATGTCGCTGGAGTTGACGCAGGCCAACGCGCGGCTCAGCGCGACGGAAATGGAGTCCGTCGTCGGTGGGCTCGGGGGCTGCGACATGTTCACCACTGATTACGAGGGTTATCGCTGCAGTCAGTTCGCGAGCATGTCCTGCACGCTGATCTGCTCAAAATGTTCGAACTATTCGTCGAATGAAGGATTGTGCGTCAATTACCAGTGCTGGAATTGCGAAAACGGTGTCGGCTCGCAGGTTAAGGAGTGCGCCGTCGGAACCGAAGCACAGACTTGCCGGAATTTCGGCGGCGGCCCTCAATATGGGGTGTGCGGATTTGAGTATGATCGTTATTGCAAGTACGACGCGGCTGAACAGCGCTGCTACTGCGAAACGCCGCTCCAACAGACCGACCTCGCCTGCGCGCGCAAGGATTGTCAGGATCTCTAGGATTTACCAGGGACGCGGATTCATTAAGAATTACGTGCCGCGCGAGAGTATCATCAGGAAAATCAGGATCTTCTTCGCTGGGTCTCCTTTCCGGCTGTGGCGACCGTTGGAGGCCTGCGAAGTCTAATACTTCTTATCTTCAACACCGTGTTGGACGAAGTATGAGAACTCGTCTGCCCATATTTCTTGTCTGTTCATCGGTCGCATTCTCCGTGTTTGCCGGTGACAATCCCCCACAACAAGCTGCGCTGCGCGACGTCTTGTCGGCACGGTCGGATTCCCTGGCGGATTTCCGGGGGGAAATCTCGGTGGTTTCGTCGATGGGAACGGAACGTCCGCAGTTGGTTGAGGCGAGAAAGCTGTACGCCGCCTGGGTCGCCAAGAGTCACCCCGAGCTATCGCCGCCGAATCAGCGCCGGCCCGAGAACTTCGACAGCCTCCTTCGGTTGCCGACGGTTACGCGGCATCTTCGCTACGCTGCCGATGCCTCGGGAAGAATTCGCGTCGAAGTGATCCCGTTGGCTGAGGGCGGTTCGGTCGACGGCAATATTGTCGCGCTGAGCGTCTTTTCCGGGAAGGACTGGAAGAACTACCACGAATCGCCCGATCAGCGCACCGGGGGCCGGACAGGAGGGTTAACCATTCACTCCACCGAACGGACAAATGACAACTGGCATGAAATCGCCCGTGGGGCGGGAGTGGCTTGGAACCATCGATTCGAAGGATCTTTGAAGTTCGAGATAAGTCCGCGGGCGACAGGTGCGCGATCCCTCGCCTGGAAGGAATTGCTTCGCAACTTTCCGCCCGAGCGGACGCGCGAGGAAACCTCGATTCCTCCCGAAGGAACCGACCCGAAACCTTCTTTGATCTTGGAGACATCCCCGTTCCGTGAGACAGGCCATGGCTTGTACCGCCTGCAAGTCTGGTTTGCTCCGGAGCATGGATTCGCGCCGATGGCACTCGTGGCGAGCGATCTGCAGCCTTCCGGCGGAACAAACTGGGATTATTTTCCGAATTACGCTGTCGAATGGAGTGACCCTCAAGCCATCGCCGGGGGATTGACATTCTACCGAAAATGCCACCTCCGGTTTTATGAACAGTTCCGCACGGTGATCGAAGGGGTGCCGATGAAAGAGTGGCCTCATAAGGCTTACGATTTCCTCCGATTTGATTATGAGTTTTCAAATGTTGAGATTGGAAAGCCGCTCGATTCCGGTCTGTTTGACATCGCACCGGTCGCCGGAACGAATGTCATCGATGAACCGAAAGGATACTTGTACGTGGTGGGGGAGGCTGGCGAGGAGTTGCACAAGACAGCCCTCTCCGAGCGGCAGCTCCGTCCCCCAACCCGAGGGAGTGTACCTTCCTCTTCGTGGCGGTCGGCGTTATTGATTGCAAATATGATTTGCCTCATTGCGGCGGTCATCTATTGGTTTGTTCTTCGACGCCGCTCGGTGAAGAAAACTTAAATCTACGTTACCTTGTGTAGCTGGACTTACCCACGAATGGTGGGCGCGCGGTTTGGGTTATGCGGCCTGCTCGAACTGGTTCGGGGAGAGGTATCCCAGCGACAAGTGTCGGCGGACGCGATTGTAAGTGATACAAGATGCGGTGTGGTCAGTCATCTTTGAAGTCCGTCCACACGTGATAATATCCAGGAAATCTTACGATGGCGGATCTATGAAGATTCGAGTTTCCATCTGCGTTCTGGTTGTCTTATTGATCTATGCGCAGGTTGTTCCCGCGCAGGAGCAGGCGGACTTTCGGGCGGTTCTGGTGGCGCGCGAGAATGCGATCAAATCCTTCCAGGCCGATCTGGTAGTCGTCTGGTCTCCCGGTGATGAACGGAACGAAGCCGCCGATGCTAGACTGCATATCGCCGATTGGATGGATAAAAGCAGGCCAGGGAAGAGTCCGAAGGGATTGCGTCAATCAATCGAAGAATATCGCGCGATGCCCACGAATGAGGAACATTTCCGCTATCTGGTGAATGCGAAAGGACAAACTCGGTTGGAGCAGGTGCCGGTCCCTTCTTTGGGGGGGGCGTACAACCGGGCGGACCGGCTTTATGTTCATGTCTATACAGGGGATGAATGGAAGTCATACCTGGAAGCCACCGACGATTCGACGAACCAGAGAGTCGGAAGCTTGAACGTCGACAAGCAGCGGGTGGATCAGACCAGTTATGAGGTGGCACGCGGCATCGGCCTGCCGATCAGCTCGCTTGCTCTGTCTGACTCCAAAGACCATCAACTCAGTCGGCGGGCGACATCCCTAGGGGCGATCGGTTGGAGCGAGTTGTTCAGGATCCTATCTCCCAAGCAATACCGAGTGGAAATGTCTACCCCTCCGGGGGGCAAGGATCCTCTACCTGTACTCGTCATGGAAACACAACCATTCCGCGATACTGGTCTTTGGGGGAGCCGGGTCGAGGCATGGTTTGCCCCGGAGCACGGCTATGCGCTCCGGGCGCTTCGTACCAGCAAACTGCGAACGGCGGGAGTACCGGAGAAATGGGAATTGCTGCCGACCTCCACTGTGGAATGGAGCGAGCCGATCGATCTGGAAGAGGGCATTCCCTTTTATCAGAAGTGTCGCATGTGTTTTATGGATCTGATTCTTGTACCCGATGACTCTCAGCCCGATAGTGTCTGGGCTTCCCGGGGCTATGATCGCTCTCACGCGGATTTTCAGTTTTCCGATGTACACGTCAACAAGCCGCTGGAGGACGCTCTCTTTGAAGTTCATCCGATCGCCGGGACGAACGTGATCGACGAGCCGAAGGGATACCTGTACGTTGTGGGGAACGCGGGAGAAGAACTGCAAAAGACCGCGCTCGCGGAGCGTGGGCGCCGCCCGCCCGAGGAGCGGTGGTTCAAATCGTCGGCAAATCCGTGGCGGACAATACTTCTAATCGTCAACATACTCGCCTTGTTGGCGCTTACGGCATACTGGTTCTTCGTCCGCAAACACCAGTCGGAGAAAAAACAGTGAGGCAATACCTCCGGTTGCTGTTCGCCTGCGCTGCGGCTGGTGTCGCGCTGAGCGCTGCGGAACCGCCCGTCGCGACCGATTCCGACGAAGGCCCGGTCTCCGTACCATACGAGATACTGCGGCCGGACGCATCATGGTGTGGCCCTCGAGTGTTGTATTTCTTCAGTGCCTACTTCGGTCGGGAGCGCCCGCTGGATGAGATTGTGAAGCTCTGCCGCACGGACGATGCCGGGCTGACCTCTCTGGCAGACTTATCTCGTGCGGCCGAGGAGTTGGGTCTAAAACCAAGTCCCGTAAATTGCACTGTTGACGAGCTGGAGGATTTCGACGGCCCCGCGCTCATCAGCTTGTCGAACCGGGAGGCCGGTCCCGTGCACTTCGTTGGCCTGTTGGGAATGGAGGACGGGAAGTTCGTTGTGCTCGATCCCTCGTCTGGAGTAAGGACGCGGCATATTCGGCGAGAACGGATCGCACACTCCTTCACTGGCCATGCGCTACTACTGGGAGACGCTGCTGCCTCACGCTCGCGGTCCCTGGGGACACCCGCCATGATGGGGATCACGGCCTGCTGGATCGGGGTCTTGATTGCGTATTTGCGTCCCGAATGGACTTCTCGGCTTCTGCGGCGCACGCCAGGAACAGCAACGAATGCAGGGCAAGGGCGTTAGCCCACGAGCGTTTCTCGTGGTCGGGCTTGGAATCGCGTGCATTGCAGCCCTGGCGGTTGCCGGACC
The DNA here is from genome assembly GCA_964626885.1 of uncultured Planctomycetaceae bacterium. Lineage (GTDB taxonomy): Bacteria > Planctomycetota > Planctomycetia > Planctomycetales > Planctomycetaceae > CAZVJA01. The sequence goes on from CAZVJA010000059.1 coordinate 14,546, forward strand.
ATTGATTTCTGTATTCTCGCCCCGGGAGCGAAGTGCCCGTTCCGCGTCGCGCCCGGACCGACCAAATTCCGCTGTCGAGATTTCATTGAACACCCACGATTTCGGCGCCGTGCTGCAATCGGAAATGGAATTGACACATCGGTTTCCCATTGTCAATCGGGGAGAATGGCCGGTGGATTTGCGCGTTGCTCGCGTGGCGTGCGGGTGCCTGGAAATCACCTGTCCTTCGCGGCTTTCTCCGGGAGAAGCCAGCTATTGCGAAGCACGATTGACCTTAGGCGGTCGGGAAGGACCGCTCGATGTTGCGGCACATATTGAGACATCCGAGCCGGGAGCACCGGTGATTTCTTTGTTGGTGCGCTGCGAGATCGTCCCCGACCTGCGCGTCGATCCTCCCCACCTCGAATTCACCGACGTCAAAGCAAACGACCCTCTGTCGACGGAATGCCGAGTGATCACCGCAGCTACGGCCGGACCGGATGATGCTCCATCGGTCATGGAATGCACGACGCCTTGCGCGGGTGTTGTCGTGGAATCCTTGGGAACGAGCCATCCCGGTGGACTGCTCAATCGCCTGGAACGAACGGTGCATCGCTTTCGAGTTCAAATCGACACTCGTCAGATCGAGAAGCAGGGGGATCGTGCCTGGCTTCCTAACGCTCTGATATTCCAACAGCGGCGCGGGGGACGTGGCGTCCCTTTAGCCGTTCCGGTTTCCGTGAGTTTTCGGCACCACAATCACTTGTTGGGCTCGACCATGTTGACGCTTCGTCGTGGTCACGAGGGACAGGTTCTCACGCTCAAGTCGATCGACGGCATTCCGTTCAACGTGACTTCAGCGCATGCCACCTCCAACAAAATCTTGATGGAAACCGGGGATGCCAACCCATCGGTTGTCCAGTCGCTACGGGTGCGGCTGCGCGAATCTCCGGAAATTTCGGCTCGTGAGAAATCGATTGCACCCGTCGCTCAGACGGTTCAAAAATGCGCATTGACCATTGTTGCGGACCAATGGCCTGGTGAGCCGTATGAAGTCGATGTGCTGCTCCTCCCATGAGATGCAGGCGGCGGACTCCGGTGCACAGCAGATCGTGCAACGAGCGACTCGCCGCGCCGCTGATGCCATCGTCATACTGATGTTTGCGTTGCATGTCGTTCTGGTTGCCTGGGGCGCGGCGTTGCACTCCCCCAATCTTATGGAGGCGGCGGATCTTCCCGCGGGGCTCAGTCACCTCTGGTATGCCGACTTCAAGTTACGCCAGGTCAACCCGCCGCTGGTGCGGACTGTGGCGGCGATTCCGGTAGCGGTGGCCGGGGCCGAATGCGACTGGCGGTCCATGTCGGATGCACCTGGTGCGCGGCCGGAATTCGCCGTGGGGCGCGACTTCATCGAGGTCAATGGAGCGCGCTCGTTTTGGTTGTTCATACTGGCGCGGTTGGCCTGCCTGCCGTTCGCGTTATTGGGAGCAGTCATCTGCCGTCGCTGGGCGCGCGAGTTGTACGGAGAACTCGCTGGTGTGTTCGCCGCTGCGCTGTGGTGCTTTGATCCCACGATTTTGGGACATGCCCAGACGATGAACTCCGACGTACCGGCGGCCGCGATGGGAGTCGTCGCGGTCTACGTGTGCTGGCACTGGTTGAAACAGCCGACATGGCGAACCGCAATCGTGGCGGGCATCACCCTTGGTCTTTCGCTCCTCACACGTACGACGCTGATTGTACTTGTGCCTCTCTGGGGAGTCTTCTGGGGAGTCAACGCGGTTCGAACACGATTTCAGGGACCACCTTTTCGGCAGTTCGTGGTAATCGTCGTGCTGGCGATATACTCATTGAATCTCTTCTACGGGTTCGCGGAATCAGGCCGTGAGTTGCGAGCGTTCGAGTTTGTCAGCCGTACATTGGGTGGCGACTCTGCCGGTCCTGACTCGCCGGGGAATCGTTTTCGGAACAGTTGGTTGGGGAAACTCCCGCTGCCGTTCCCAAAGAGCTTTGTGCAAGGGATCGACCTGCAACAGCGCGATTTCGAAAACGAGAATGGGCAATTTCAATCGTACTTGCACGGGCGATGGAGCCCGCGGGGTTGGTGGTACTACTATCTCTATGGTCTGGCGGTGAAATGGCCTGTTGGGACGTGGGCGCTCTTGGGCCTGAGCTTGGTGTCTTGGATTGCATCGATCGCCCGATCACGTGTTTGGTCGTTGAAAGGATGCGTTCCGCTCGTCGCCGGGATGTCAATTTTGCTGGTCGTCAGTTCGCAGACCGGCTTCAGCATCCACTTTCGATACGTGCTGCCGATGTTTCCCTTCGCGTTCATTCTGATGAGCAGCCTCGGCGAACGAAGTATCGGATGGCGCTGCGCGGGAATCACGGCGGTCGTGTTGTCAGCGGCGAGTAGCCTGCTCATTTGGCCGCACAGTATGGCATACTTCAATGAACTTGCCGGCGGGCCGCGACACGGCCATTTTCATCTCCTGTCGAGCAACATCGATTGGGGACAAGATATGTTGTTTCTTCGAGATTGGGTTGGGGCACATCCCGAGGCGCGGGGGATGAAGATCACATGCTCCGGCCCGACACCGGCTCGATTGATCTGTCTCGACAATGGCTCGCCGCCGCTGCTGATTCTTAATGCCGATGGCACGCATGATCCCAAGAGCGGTCCGCAACCGGGCTGGCATGCGGTGAGCGTCGGCAATTTGCGGAAGGACCGATTTGCCTACTTTCTTGAATTTGATCCGGTCGCAACGGCGGGGTATTCCATCTACATCTACCACCTGCTCCCCGAGGAAGTCGACCGATATTGGCGGAGTAAGGGCGCGAGATCTAAACCGGCTGCGAAGCCGCAATGAGATCCGGCAATGTACGAGTCGCTGTCAGGGACGCTCGCGAACGAATCGTCGACGCGCGAAACCGCATCCCGCTGTCACGCAGGCAATCCCCGCCAGCACAAGACTTGCCGGTTCTGGGGAATGCGAAATCAACACTCCCGCCGTGGGTGACGCGAACGAAATCCCGACCGGGTTGGACTCGATCTGCGAAAGGAGATTCAGCGGAATCGTTCCCGTGAGTGTCAGCACGAATGTGATCGGCGATTTGATCGCTTCAAGACCACCGGCGACACCGTTCGCAAGAGAACTGCTCAGCAGGCCGAAATCCGGGCCGTCCAGCCCGCTCGGCGGTCCCAGATCCGGTGCGGCAGGTGCGAACTCAGCTCCACCTTGACCGGTCGTGTCGGCGATCAGTGCGGAGAGGATCGTGTTGTAAGTTAGAACCGCGGGACCGTCGGAGTTCCAGTGCCCCTGGCTCGGCGTACCGTTGAAATATCCCCACTCGCTTCCCACGTTCGTCGCCGAGGTTGAGAAGTTGAGATTTGTCGCTCCGCCGGGAACCGTCGCCGTGCCGGATGCGATGCCGACGCCGCTCGGCAAATTGAACGCCAACCCCGTGAGCAAGTTGAACGCACCGTTGCCATCAAACGAGACCGCGGAAGAGGTATTCGTGAGCACGACAGTCAGCAGGTTCCCCGAAAGCGTCATGTCGACCGACCCGGAGAGTACCGTCGGATTGTTAGCGTTCCCTTGATACAGCAACTCGTCAACCGTAATACTCGCTCCATTCGCGCTGGATGCAGTCAAAACACTCATCAACGCAAGTGCAACTGTGGGGGATACTCGCCAGAAGGCTCTTGAAATCATGGCAGGGGCTCGCGATTCGAATTATGGATGAATGTATATTGGGGGAATGTCCTCCCATGAGGACGATTTACCCCCAGTGATCTTATTGACTGACAATCATAAATTCAACAGATCCCTCAATTATCCTGATGATCAAAAATCAGTGTTTCCACCTATTCTGTCAGGTTTTACGTTGATAAATCCCCTCAAGCTCACCTGCTGGAATATGCTCATATAAGCATGTGTGCTGGGTCAATGTCTGACGAGTGATCACCTCGAAGAAGGGGAGCTGGCAGAGGTCCGGGAGCGCGGTGATTCGCGCGGGGGATGGAATCGTCCCAGCGTGACGCCTGCTCAAGCGAGGCCACACATTCCGGCGTGTTCAGAATAGCGCGACGATCGTCCGGTAGAGACTGTGCAGCACGACAAACACCGAAAAGACGACGAGAAAGCCCGCGACGAACCGGGCCAGGCCGAGCAGAAACGGGTCGCTCTTTGTGAGCGAAACGAGTCCCTTGTCTACAAGACTGGCAAGCCGGCCCACGACCGGGACTGATTTCACCACCCCGCGATAGACCGCGCCGAACAGCCAGAACTTTTCGATGCAGCGGTATTCCTCGCGGACAATCTTGAGTTCCGCGCCGAGTAGCCTCCGACCCTCTGCGTCTTCGTACGGTCCGACGCTCGCGATCGTCGCGGGGAACCGGACCTCCTCATCCGCCCCCAGCAACGGGCCGATTTCTGAAGCAATTCCGGCATAGAGATTGCCGATTTGTTGCCCACCGGCCACCAACACTGCGATCGCTGTCGGGTCGGTCGGCTGATCGGGATCATGGCGGAATGTCACCCGCATCCCCGGTTTGCAGCCACGCAGAATACTCTGCCGGTCCGAGCCGTTGCGGTTCCTCTGCGCAACACCGATGACCTGCTGAGGAGCATACTCCTCGGCGACCACCCACTCCCATTTTTTTCGAGGAAAGAACATTGAACAATCTCATCACCGAGAGACAACTGTGCCGTCCATCGTACAAAATTTCGGCGCGCACGCTATTCCGGACGAACGTGACGTCGGAATTGTTATGAAGAACTACGGAATTCTCGGCAATGAAGCACACAATGCTTTCGGTTGGAACCGTATGAGCGGCTGCCTATCATTTCTCTATGAACTCACAATTCACTCTACGGGTGGTGTTGAGCGCCGGCGCGGTCGCGTTGCTGATTATCGCGGCGGGGATTGTGCGCGTGCAGCGGCGGGCGAAGAGTTGCCCGGTGCACAGCAAGCGGGTGGGCGCGGCGGCGTGGATCGTGGCGGCCGCCTGCGGGCTCGGCGGAATCGCGCTCTTGGGCTTTGTACTGTTCCTGGAATGATCTGCAGGCGCGCAGGCAGGACACCTGTGCCACGGAGGCTTTCCCGCAGCCACCCCTCGGGCGGCGAGTCGTTTGTGGTTGATTCGACTGTCAGGGAACGCCGCCCCCTCACCCCTGGCCCCTCTCCCGCGACGGGGAGAGGGGTGTAAATGTCCTCGCGAGGTCGTCTCGTGGGGACTGCGGTGCATCAACAGGTTCTCAATACGCCTTCGCGAAGACCGCGCGGGTGCTGGTCGGCTGGCCGGTGAAGAGGCAGCGGCCGGGCTGCGGCTCGGCGTCGAGCGGGATGCAGCGGATCGTCACCTTGAGATCCTTCAATAAGGCTTCGACCTCCGGCGTCTCGGTGAAGTGGCACATCGCAAACCCGCCGTGAATCTCCGGCTTCTCTTCACTCTTCGGCGTGAACCAGGCCTTGAAGTCGTCGAGCTTATCGATGGTCCGCGTGTTCTCTTCGCGCAGCTTGAGGGCTCGCTGGAAGAGGCTCGACTGCATCTCGTTGAGAATATCCGCCACGGTGGCGACGAGTTTTGACCGGTCGATCCCCTCCTTCGTCCCGGTATCGCGGCGGGCGAGGAAGACCCCGTTCTTCTCGATGTCGCGCGGTCCGATCTCGGCCCGCAACGGCACGCCGCGCTTCACATGCTGCCAGCTCTTCTCGCCGCCGCGCAAGTCGCGGTCGTCGATCTGCACGCGCACCTTATCGCCGGCGAAGTCGACCGCTTCGAGTTCCTTCTTGAGACTCTCGCAATAGGGCATGACTGCGGCGCGTTCGTCGTCGTTGCGGTAGATCGGCAGAAGAACGACGTGTTTCGGCGCGAGCTTCGGCGGCAAAACGAGTCCGTCGTCGTCACTGTGTGTCATCAAGAGCGCACCGACCAGCCGGGTCGATACACCCCACGAGGTCGTCCATGCGTAGAGTTCCGCGCCGTTCTGGTCCTGGAACTTGATCTCTTGAGCGCGCGAGAAGTTCTGCCCGAGGAAGTGCGAAGTTCCCGCCTGCAGTGCCTTGCGGTCCTGCATCATCGCCTCGATGGTCAAGGTGCTGACCGCGCCCGGGAACCGTTCGCCGGCGGTTTTTTCTCCTTTAATAACCGGCATCGCCATGTAGTTCTCGGCGAAGTCGGCGTAGACATCGAGCATGCGGCGGGTTTCCTCGAGCGCTTCCTGTTCGGTCGCGTGAGCGGTGTGTCCTTCCTGCCAGAGAAACTCCGCCGTCCGCAGAAACATCCGCGTGCGCATTTCCCAACGGACGACGTTCGCCCACTGGTTGATCAGGATCGGCAGGTCGCGGTACGACTGCACCCAGCGGGCGTACATCGAGCCGATGATCGTTTCGCTCGTCGGCCGGACGATGAGCGGTTCTTCGAGCTTGCCGGCGGGGACGAGTTTTCCTTCCGGGCCGGGCTCGAGCCGATGATGCGTGACGACGGCGCATTCCTTCGCGAACCCCTCGACGTGTTCCGCTTCCTTTTCCAGAAAGCTCATCGGGATGAATAGCGGGAAGTAAGCGTTCTCGTGGCCAGTCTCTTTGAACATGCGGTCGAGCACCTTCTGCATGTTCTCCCACACCCCCCAGCCCCACGGCTTGATAACCATGCAGCCGCGCACGGGGGAAAGCTCCGCGAGGTCGGCGGCTTTGATGACCTGCTGATACCACTCGGGATAGTCTTCCTCGCGAGTGGGGCTGATGGCGTTTTGTGGTTTCTTGGCCATGGAGATCTTCATTCTTTTGGTGATGGCAGTAACAATTTCGAGGCGTGGGCGCGGTTGATGTATTCTGAGAATCGTTCGGAGCGACGGCGGTCGCGCGTCGGCGGGAGTCTAGCAAATCGACAAGCGGCTCAAAAGGGTGGTTCGCGCGCTTCGTCCCGCCGGGAAGCCAGTGGCTTGTTGGGTGGGCGACCTCTCCCTAGAATCGGGCTGCGGAATCGATCTGAATTGTAACCCGCCCCCGATATCTTGATGCACGTGAAGGCCCCTGTTTCATGCCCCGGCGTTATGTGAACGAGTTGAAAGACGGTGAGGCCGTCGATGAAGTCTACCTGCTGGCCGACAAGCAACTGCGGGCCAACCGGAACGCCGACTTGTATCTGCTGGCGTCGCTGCGCGACAAGACCGGGATGATCAGCGGGTTGATGTGGAACGTCACCGAGGAATTGGTCGCGCACGTCAACGCGGGCGACTTCGTCCGCGTGAAGGGCAAAATTCAGCTCTTTCAGGGGACGCTGCAACTGATCATCAAGCACATTCAAACGGTGCCGACGGAAGGACTCGACCCGGCCGAATTTCATCCGCGTACCGGAGCCGATGTCGAGAAGCTGCTCGCGCGGATGATCGAGCTCCTCTCGACGATCGTGAATCCGCATTTGCGAGGGCTGATCGATTCGTTTCTCTCCGATGAGAAGCTGATTGACGACCTGTCACGTTCTCCCGCCGGAGTGAAAACGCATCACGCGTACCACGGCGGGCTGCTGGAGCACATGGTCAATATTCTGGAGACGGCGCATCGCATTCGCGATTTGTACCCGAAGATCGATTTCGATTTGCTTCTGGCGGGGATCTTTCTGCACGACCTGGGGAAGATCCGCGAAATGAATTGCGAAACTGCATTCACCTATACCGACGAAGGGCAGTTGCTCGGGCATCTGATCATCGGCGTGGAAATGCTCGACGAGAAGATCGCCGCGGTTGTCGCGGGGACGGGGCAGCCTTATCCACCGGAGTTGGCATTGCGGTTGAAGCACATGATCATCAGCCATCATGGTTCTTATGAGTTCGGTAGCCCGAAGTTGCCGATGACCCCGGAAGCGATCGCGCTGCATCACCTCGATAACCTCGATGCGAAGGTGCACGAGTTTGCCCGCTCTATTGAGGACGACCCGAACTCCGGCTCGAACTGGACTCCCTACAGCCCGCGACTCGAACGAAAACTTTTCAAAGGCGAACAAGGGGAAAAGTCCGGCGTGGCGTGATCGTCCCGATTCGGATTCCTCGTTCGGGATTGCACCGCGCGCGTCACGACATGTTTTATGGCGCGTCGTACAGAACTATCGCTGAACGGGCATTCGGTTCATGAAGGGTCGATAGGGTTTCATCCTGCAGCGACGGCGTGCTTCGAAAGCTTTGCTGAGTCCCGCAGGGACGCCCGACAATAGCCCAGCGATTTATCGCTGGGAACGGGGAGCCGTCGTCAAAGGACGAGTCCCGGAGGGACGACTGAAGTCTGAAATCGACGGCGCATCGGTTTCCCTTGCGCAGGGAATTCGGTCGCATCGCCCCATTACGACCAAATGTATCGCGGATCGTATTCGATTTGATGTTTTTTCAAGAAGGCTATGAATTCTTGCTGGAATGTCTGTTTGCGATGGTGTTCTTCCTGCGCCTGGATATACCGAATTGTCCGCGCGACCTGTGAAACACCGACGCTGAACGCGCCGTAGCTCTCCTGCCAGGCAAAATCGCGATGTTCCGCGAATGTGTCGTGAATCCACTTCGACGATCCCCCTTTGACGAGCTGAATCGCCTTCGCAATCACCATCGTCGAGGGAAGCGACAACAGCAAATGGGCATGATCGGCGACTCCGCCGACCGCCATGACGCGTATTCCGTTTTCCTTGGCAATCCCCGCAAGATATGGCCACAATCGCGCTTGCAAGGCCGGGGTAATCGAGTTGCGCCGATCTTTCGTACTGAATGTGCAGTGAAAGAGGGAGCTGGAATAGGAGTGTGACATCGAAGCAGGCCTTTTACGTCGTTAGCGGCGGATGTTTCCCGTCGACCCGAGTGAGAGTGAATTTCAGTCGTCCCTCCAGGACTCGGTCGTTCGATTCTAACCTCCTTCCCAGCGATAAATCGCGGGGCTATTATCAAATGTCCCTACTGGACTCTGCTAGCAGCCGTCCCGACGGGATTCCGTGCGAGCCCACTTTGGACAGGTGTTTTGAATCCTTCGCAAAATCCACTGCAACATGAGTCGTTTCTCTCGGTTGCTAAAGATCGAGAACCATTTCCAGCAGACGCACGTCGACGCACCGTCCTGAAACGAATATCCCGATGACGCCTCTTGAACAGCGGATTGTCGATTATCTCTCACAGGTCGGCTATCAGCCGCTTAAAGCGCAGGCGCTTGCTAAGCGGCTTAAGCTTCCCAAGGGAGAACTCGAAGCGCTCCGCCACGCGCTCGATCGGCTGATCGGTGCCGGTAAGCTCCACGAGGGAAAAAAAGGGCGCCTGCGGCTCAAGGTCGCGCCGGGGCTCATCGCCGGCATCCTCCGAAAGATTTCCAGCGGCGCGGGGTTCGTCATTCCGCATGATGCGGTGGCGCGCACCGGCGACATTTTCATTGCGCGCGAGGATCTCCGCGACGCGCACACCGGCGACGAAGTGCTGGTGCGGCTGCTCAAGCGGCGCCGCTCGCAAGGACAGAGGACCGGTCGCATCGAGGAAATCCTCACCCGCGCGACTCGTACGTTCGTCGGAACGTACCTCGTACGCGGGGGGCAGGGGTACGTGCGAATCGACGGCGGGGCGTTCGCCGAGCCGGTGTACGTCGGCGACCCCGGCGCGAAGGGAGCCCGGCCGGACGACAAGGTCGTCATCGAGATGCTCCGTTTCCCCACGCACTTCAGCGGCGGAGAAGCGGTGTTGACCGAAGTACTGGGCGCGCGCGGCGAGCCGGGGGTAGATACGCTCTCCATCATTCACGAGTTCGGGCTTCCCGATGAATTTCCGGAGCGGGTGCTCGATGAAGCCCGCGATCAGGCGGAAGCGTTCGATGAGCGGCTGCTCGAAGAACGCCGTGACCTCACCGGTGAGACGATCATTACGATCGACCCGGTCGATGCCCGCGACTTTGACGACGCGATTTCCTTGAAGCGGACGAACGACGGGCACTGGCATCTGGGAGTGCACATCGCCGATGTCTCTCACTTCGTGCAAGAGGGGAGCGAACTCGACGTGGAAGCTCGCCGGCGGGGGACGAGCGTCTACCTCCCCGACCGCGTGCTGCCGATGCTCCCGGAAGTCCTCTCGAACGGTTTGGCGAGCCTGCAGAAAGGGAAGGTCCGCTTCACGCAGAGCGTGTACATCGAGTTCAGCCCGGAGGGGACGCCGCTGTCGACCGAATTTTGCCGCTCGGCCATCAACGTCACCTGGCGGTTCGCGTATGAAGAAGTGATGCCGCTGTTGCGCGATCCGGAGCGGACATCGCATCACGTCCCCGGCAATGTGCGGAAGCTGATGACGGCGATGCACGAACTGGCGATGATTCTGCGGGCCCGTCGTTTTGGCGGCGGGGCGCTGGAATTGAGCCTGCGGGAAGTGAAGCTCGATTTTGACGAGCAGGGGAGAGTGGCTGGCGCGCATGCCGTCGAGCATGACGAAAGCCATCAGATCATTGAGGAGTTCATGCTGGCGGCGAACATCGCCGTCGCGCGGGAATTCTCGGATCGCGGGCTGCTCTTTTTGCGGCGCGGCCACGGCGAGCCCGATTTCGTCAAGTTGAAGACATTCGCGGAGTTCGCCCGGGCGCTCGGCTATACGATTCAGCAGTTTCAGTCCCGGTTCGAATTGCAGGATCTGCTCAACGAAGTCCGCGGCAAACCGCACGAGCGCGCGCTCAACTACGCCCTCTTGCGGAGCATGAAGCAGGCGGAATACACGTCCGCGGACGTTGGGCATTATGCACTCGCGGTCGAGGATTATTGCCATTTCACCAGCCCGATTCGCCGGTATCCGGATCTGGCCGTCCATCGATTATTCGCGCAGCTCTGCTCCAGCAGGGGGAAGCCGCACGGTGAGCCGCCGCTGGAACTGGAGAAGCTGGCGCGGCACTGTTCCAATACGGAACGCCGCGCGGAGAAGGCGGAGCGCGAGTTGACGAAAGTGAAGCTGTTGACGTTTCTCGAAGACAAGGTCGGCTTGGAAATCGACGCGCTGATTACGGGAGTCGAGCCGTTCGGCATTTTCTGCCAGGGAACAGAGCTTCCGGTCGAAGGGTTGATTCACATCAGCGTGCTCGATCGGGACGATTATTTCGACTACGACTCCGGAACCTTCAGCCTGGTGGGACGACGAACCGGTCGGCAGTATCGGCTGGGAGACCGGTTGCGGGTGAGCGTCTCGCATGTGGATGTCGATCGCCGGACGCTGGAGTTCAGCATTGTGGCGACCACGGGAAAAACACGCGGTACGGTGAAGAAGGGGGTCTCCAGTCGATCCAGCGAGCACGAGGAACGGCGCGTCGCAAAGAAGAAGACTGCCCGACGAGATGGTCGGGCTGGGCATCGTGATGCACGGAAGGGTGGCAGCACGGGGGAACGCCGCGGCGGTCGGGCGCGCGAGTTAGGATCTGGGAAAAGCGGAGCAGAGACCCGCAACCGAAAAGGGAAGCGCCGCGCTTCGGGAAAGGCGGGACGGCGCAAGAAGCGAAGGTAAAACGATTAAGAATTTCAAGTCGCTGACGCTAGATACGATGTCTCGCTCGCCACGATTGAAGTTCACCGACCTTCTCCTATAATCCTGAGATGGTTTCAAAACAGGGAGGGCGAGGCTCCCGCCGAGCCGCTGCGTCCGAAAGTCGCTGGTTGTGGCGGCTCCGCAGGAGCGTCGCCCTCCCAAAGACAGAAATTTGAAACCACTTCTGAACAATCGTTTGGGAGCATTCTGGGACGAATTCGACAACGAAGGAGCCGGCCTTGAATTGGTTGACGAAAGCCCTCACTTCTTCCATCGGGAAGAAGTTCGTGATGGCGATCACGGGGCTGCTGTTGTGCGGGTTCCTGGTCGTGCATCTGGCCGGCAATTTGCTGCTGTATGTCGGTCCCGAAGCCTACAACAAATATGCCCATACGCTTCACAGCCAGGAGTGGTTCATCAAAATCGCCGAGGCGGGGCTGCTGGTGTTATTCGTGGGGCATATCGGGCTGGCGGTGCGAACCTGGAGCGAGAACCGCGCCGCCCGAAAGGCTCGGTACCTTCAGAAGACCTCGAAGCTCGATGCCTGTGACACGACGTCCCCCGCTCCCGCGGCTGCCGAGACCTGGATGTTCTGGTCGGGAGTGGTCGTGCTGATCTTCCTGTTAGTGCACTTGGCTGACTTTCACTTCGGGGTTCGCCTGAAAGGCCCGGAGGGGGAGCAGCCGTTCGATAAAGCAGCGCGGATTCTGCACGAAGGGAGCACCTTCTGGATTTACCTGGTCGGGTGCCTTGTTTTGGGGATTCACCTGACGCACGGCTTTTCCAGCGCGTTTCAGTCGCTGGGAATCAATCACCCGAAATACAACACGTTGATCCGCTAGTTCGGCATTTTGTTCGCCATCCTCATCGGCCTGGGGGTCGCGTCGTTCCCCCTGTGGCGGAT
>CAZVJA010000060.1:0-25705 GCA_964626885.1 uncultured Planctomycetaceae bacterium
ATTCTCGCCGACCAGGACGATAAGTCGGACACGACGACGCTGGCGAAGGCGCTCGTCGGCGTGCGGACGAATAACGCAACCTATAAGGACCAGGTTCGCGATGCCGTCATGTCGATCATGGAGACCGAGAACGGCGGTGAAACGCTGGCTCTGGGACGAAACCTCGCTTCGTTTGTGATCGCGGCGGATCTGGTCGGTTTGACTCCGGAACAGGACGCGACATTCCGTGCGTGGCTCAGCCAGGTGATTCATGAAAATCTCGCCGGCCGCACGCTGGTCAGCACTTTCGAAGATCGGCCGAACAACTGGGGCACAATGGCGGGGGGAAGTCTGGCTGCCGTCGCCATCTATCTGGGAGATCAGCAGTTGCTCGCCAGAGTGGCGCAGGTCTTCAAAGGTTGGGTGGGAGACCGATCGAGCTATGCCGGTTTCAGTTTCGGCGATTTGAGCTGGCAAGCCGATCCTTCAAAGCCGGTGGCCATCAACCCGCTCGGCGCGACGAAAAACGGCTACAGCATTGACGGCGCGCTCCCCGAGGAAATGCGCCGCGGCGGTTCGTTTCAGTTTCCCCCGCAGTTTACCGGCTATCCCTGGGAGGCGCTGCAAGGGGCGTTCGTGCAGGCGGAGATTCTGTACCGAGCTGGTTATTCCGACGTCTATCAGTGGCAAAATCAGGCGCTGCTCCGCGCCGTGCAATTCTTGTACAGCATTGGTTGGGAGGCGGTCGGAGACGACCAATGGATTCCGTGGATTGTCGACGCGCGGTACGGAACAAGCTACGCAACCACGGCGAGTGTTTCAGCCGGAAAGATCATGGGCTGGACCAGTTGGACGCACCAATTTGCCAACCTGCGCGTGGAGCCGTTGGGCCAGGGGATTGCCGCGAGTACCGGTTCCGTGCCACTGCTCTCGACGACGCAATTGCAAACGATTGCCGACGAGGCGGTGCGGCGAATTGTCCAAGCAACCGACGCTGAGGCCGAGACGCTCCTCGCCAATGTGAACTTCAAAATCGTCGATCTTCCCGGCGGAATTCTCGGACGGACGATCGGCAATACGATTTACATCGACCAGGATGCCGCCGGCTTCGGCTGGTTCATTGATGCCACGCCCGGGGATGACTCGGAGTTCACGTCGATCGGCGGTACGTATCAACTCATGGCTGCGGCGAATGGCCCGGCAGCCGGTTCGGTCGACTTGTTAACGACGGTGATGCACGAGTTCGGCCACGTTCTTGGTTATGAGCATAGCCACGACCACGACACCATGGGGGAATCCCTCACAGTCGGAGTGCGGCAATTGTGGAACGCCGATGACCTCGACGAGGAACATGTCACGGCTTGGGCCCATCACGCCGATCACTTGAACGCGCTCGACACTTTTTTCCGTGAAGCGCTCCGCTACCATCACGATCGAATCGAGGCCTTCCCGGCCGCCACGGATTTCATTCGGCATCGCCCGTTGTGGGGACGGCTGCGACGATTCTGGCAGCACGACGATGCGTAGCGTTGGTTTCAAAACCTTGCGTTTGGGAGGGCGACGCTCCGTCGGAGCCGCCATAACGACAGTCTTACGGACGCAGCGGCTCGGCGGGAGCCTCGCCCTCCCGGTTTGAAACCACCTCTCGTGAAACAGGCTGCGCGTCTTCTAACGTCCCGGCCACCAGGAGTCGGTCATTGCTTTGATGCGTGCGAGCGTCTCCGGGTGCTCCATGGCGAGATTGTGCATCTCGTGAGGATCGGCCGCGAGATCGTAGAGTTCCGGCGAGAGTTTCTCCGTCGAGGCGATCCGCTCCGTTGGGAGAATCACCTTCCAATGGTCGTCGATTCCCCAGCGAAACATCAAACCTCGCGCGGGGTGATCGATGTCCACGACATCGTGCTCAAAAATTTCGCCGAAGATGGCATGGCGCTCGAGTTTTCCCCGCGCGGCTGCAACTTCGAGCAGATTCACCCCAGGCATCTCGGCTGTCGGTTTCAAATCGGTCGCCGCCAGGATGGTCGGCACCAGATCGATGCTGCTGACGAGAGTTTCGTATCGGGCGGGAGCGATGCGGCCGGGCCAACTCAGCAGAATCGGCGTCCGTGTGCCGCCGTCGTACGGCGAACGTTTTGATTTCGGTCCGTAGGGAGTGTTCGGCCCCGATCGTCCGCGAACTTCGGCGGGGGCGATCCAACCGTTGTCGGTAACGAATACCACGAGCGTATTTTCGGTCAGATGTCTGCGGTCCAGTTCGTCGAGCAGTTGGCCGCAGGTTTCGTCGAACCATTCGCACATCGCGTAATACCGCGCGACCTGATCGGGTGTTTGCGGGTTACGATATTTGTCGAGCAGCCGTGCCGGAGGATTGTGCGGCGTGTGCGGCAGGATCGGCGCGTACCAGAGGAAGAACGGCTTACCCTCTCGGCCATCGAGAAAGTTGAGAATGGGTTGGAGCCCTTCGCGGCCAATTTTCAGCCCGACGTCCCCATGCCTTCCGCCATGCGCGGGATCGCCATGCGTCATTCCGGTGGTGAATCCCCCTTCCGCGAAGTTCCCCTCCCACCACTTCCCGGTTTGAAAGCTGACGTAATCTCGCTGGGCGAGCATTCGCGGGAGTGTCGGAATTCGGCGAACGTGCCGGAGCATTTCCTTGCGATCGGTGCCGCGCGGGGGATCGTTGCCGCTGATGCCGTGCTGATGCGGATAGAGTCCGCTGATTAATGTGGCCAGACTCGGTCGGCAGAGGCTTGTGGGGACGTATCCGCGCGGGAAGAGCGCGCTTCGAGCCGCCAGTCGATCGAGCCGCGGCGTGCGCACTACCGGGTGCCCCATGAATCCAAAATCGGTCCAGGCTTGATCGTCCGAAATGATCATCACCACATTCGGCGGCGAGGCGGTTCCCTTCGAGGGGAGATTTTTGTCATCGCACCGCGCGTTTCCCCCATACTCAACAAGGATGGCGAATATCAGTGTGACAAACAGACGTGCCACGTTGTGGAACAGGTGTCGATTCATGCTTTCGAACTCAAATCGGACTATTGAAGGACAAGAGAGGCAGACGAAGGAAGCGGCGGTGCAACTCGATGCTCGACGAATAGGCATCCCGTTCGCCAATTGGGCTGAATCGCCCGGTGCCGGCAATCGAGGTTACCCGGATTGCCGGAGTGGATTCAAGAAGACGCTGATCCCGCTGATGGAACGTTTCGGCTCGTTGACTCGCATTCATCGAAAGGGCTGTCCTGCAAGAAACTGGAAAATAGTCTGTCCGGGCGAACCCCGAATTTTGACCTATATTATTGGGCGGAATTGGGAGGTTCGAACGTTCGAAGATCGAGCGGCTGGTGCCTCACAAGGTTTTAGATATCAAGGGCTTAGGAGCAGAAAACGCGGGAAGGCGTCATGGATTGGAAACAACTGCGCGACAAGTTCCTCGGAACCCAGAAGAAGTCGATTTTGCCGCCGAGCATCAAGCTGCCGGTTTTGCCGACAGCGCTGATGGAATTCTCGCGGCAATCGGCATTACCGGACGCGAATCCGAAACAGCTGGGCGAGATTATTGAGAGCGACGCGGGGCTCACCTGCGAGCTGCTGAAGTATTCGAACTCCAGTGCCGTTGCGGTGCGGCAGAAAGTTTCGTCCGCGCAACAGGCCATCTCATTGCTGGGAGTCCGCACCGCGCGGTTGTATCTCACGACCGGTGCAGTTCGGAACGTGATGAAGTCGCACGAATCGCGGCTCATCAACTTTCAGGTCTTCTGGAATACGAATCTGGAGCGAGCGATCTTCGCACGTGAGATCGCCCGCTTGCTGAAAACCGACGGTGACGTCGCGTTCGCCGGCGGCATGCTGCAGGACTTCCTGCTGCCGATTCTGACAAACCAGCTGCTCGACGATTATTTGAAGTTCTCGAAGCTTCAGGAAACGAAGCCGGTCGACCTGGCGCTGTTCGAAAAAGCGATGTTCACGTGGGATCACGGCGAGGCTGCGGCGCACATCATGCTCGCCTGGGCCTTCCCAGACGATCTCATCTGTTGCGTTGCGGCGCATCACCGGGGTTTGGGCATTTTGGCCGATCCGGAACTCAACCGCACTCCGGTTGCCGCTTGTGCCTTGGCCGGGCTGATGCCCGACCCGTTCCGGCAGGTTCCGGATGGGTTTGAACGGCTGATGCAACTGGAAGCGAAGTGGCCTCAGTTCCACCTACTGGAAATAGCCCAGAAGGTGGATGCGGAATTCAAGGCGATGGTTCCCAAATCGTCCTCTGCCAATCACTTTACATTTTTGCGTCGCGTCGAAAAGCAACTGCAGTCGAGCCAATGCTGAAGGGGACCACGGTCCGACACCAAAATACCGCCGGAAATCGCCGCGAAACGGGAAACATCAGGGGATTTACGACCTATATTTTTGTGAAGGTGTTTTTTGAACACGATTCGTCGCGGCCCAGGCGATCCAAGGCGGCGAAATGTCTGACGGACTGACAAAAACGGTGAAATCGACGGAACTCAAGCAAACGAAAATCACGGGGCCTGATCATGGACTGGAACCGACTACGGGAAAAATTCCTGGGACCGCATAAGAAGACGATTCTTCCCCCCGGCGTCAAATTGCCGATGCTGCCGACGGCGCTCATGGAATTCTCTCGAGAATCCATGCTTCCCAATGCCAACCCGAAGCATCTCGGGGAGATCATCGAAAGCGACGCCGGGCTGACCTGCGAGTTGCTTCGGTATGTCAACTCGAGCGCGGTCTCCGTGCGGCAGAAGGTCTCATCAGCGCAGCAGGCGGTGGTGATGCTGGGGGCGCGCTCGGCGCGGCTGTACCTGACCACCAGCGCATTGCGGCATGCGATGAAATCCTGCGAGTCGAAGCTGATCAACGTGCAGGTGTTCTGGAATACGAATCTCGAACGGGCGATTTTCGCGAGAGAGATCGCCAAGCTGATGCAAACAGACGCGGAACTGGCGTATGCCGGGGCGCTGCTTCAAGACTTCGCGCTGCCGATCTTAACCAGCGCGATGCTCGACGACTATTTGAAGTTCTGGAATCTCGAAGCCGCACAGCGCGTCGGGCTGGCGGAGTTCGAACAGAAGGTGTTCGGCTGGAACCATGCCGAGGCGGCGGCCCGGATTATGCTTTCCTGGGGTTTCCCGGATGATCTGATCTGCTGCGTCGCAGGACACCATGACAGTATTTCTTCGCTCGTACAGCTCAACCCGGACCTGCGTCGCTCACCCGTTTCGGCGTGCGCCATCGCGGGGCTGATGCCCGATCCCTTCCAGCAGGTTCCGGACGGAATCGAGCAGTTAGTGCAACTGGAATCCGTATGGTCCGAATTCCGAGTCATCGATCTCGCTCGCAAGGTCGATGCCGAATTCCGGGCAATGACCCCGGCTTCAGCCGCCGCAAGCCACCTTTCTTTTTTGCGACGCTACGAGGAGCGGATGCAGTTGAGTGCGTGCTGAGCCGGCATTGCCGATGCGCTGCCATCGCGTGGAGCGCTCGCAAGCGCGAATTCTTCGGATGCGAAGTGGCTTGGGACCGTCAACCAAACCGTAAGAGCGGAAATCATGGCGGAAGTCGATTGGACCGGAATTCGGGAAGAAGCCCTCGGGCAGTTTACGGTGGCGGCGTTGCCGCCGACGCTCAAGCTGCCGGCGCTGCCGCACGCGGTGACGCTTTTTGTGCAGAAGGCGAATGAGCCGAACGCGAACGCCGCGGAGCTGGCCCGTATCGTTGAGACCGATACCGGTTTGACCGTTGAGCTGCTGAAGTACGTCAACTCCAGTTTCATCGGCTTGCGGCAGAAGGCCAACAGCGTGCATACGGCGCTCTCGCTGATCGGCTTGCGCCAGAGCCGCATGTTGCTGGTCTCGGCGGGAATGGAAGCGGCGGTTCGCGCCCGGAACTCCAAGCTCATCAATCAGAGTTGTTTCTGGAACGCCAGCCTGCAGAAGGCGCTCTTCGCGAGGGAGGTTGCAGCTCTGTTGAAAGCCGACGGAGATGCCGCGTTCGCCGGCGCGGTGCTGCAAGATTACTTGCTGCCGGTGCTGACGAACGATTTGTTTGAAGGGTATCTGCCGCTGGTGGAGAATCGCGATTCCCAGCCGGAATCGATTTGTGAGTACGAACGAGAGCAGTTCGGCTGGGACCATGCGCTGGCAGCGGCGTCGCTCGCCCATCGCTGGAATCTGCCGGACGAGTTGGTCTGCTGTATTCTGTATCATCACCAGGGGGTGCGGATTCTTGCCGATCCGCGATTGGGGCGGACGTCGGTCGCCGCCGTGGCCCTTTCGGCTCTATTGCCGGACCAATTGCGACAGCAGTACCGGGGTTTGGAACAGCTGTTGAAGCTGGGCGAGAAATGGCCGAAGTTCAATCTGGAGCAACTCGCCGGGGTTGTCGACCAGAAGCACGCCGAGATGGGGATGGGGGTCCGCAACGACTTTCCCCTTTCCCGCCGTTGCGCCGCGGCGATCAGTGATTCCACCGCCTCTGATGCGTATAACGACGGCACTCTGCGAACGGCGATCGCGAGCTGAGGTCTCTTGAGCCGTTGCGGGCGCATGCTTCAATTCTCCCCTCGGGCGGGCTTCGTTTCGGCTGCACAGTCTGGAATCTCACGATCCCGGAAGGTACATTCTGTACGACGCACAACGCTGTCGCACGTACGGTGAAGAATGGCGGGTGGATGGAAATTCCGCCTCGGAGCCGGATGTGCGTTAAGATTCTGCGGCGGCGTGCGAATGGCTGAGAACAGGGCCCACCCGGGCGGAAATTTCCCGAGACTTACCGACTGAAGCCGGAGACCATCATGGCGGAAGCAAAGGGCGAAGAACCGAAGAAAAACATCTATCTCGTGCCTTACCCGAAAGTGGTCTTCATGTATCCCACGCTCATTGCGGCGATCCTCGCCGGCATATTCATGTTCGTGGCGGGGGACGCCCCGTCCGAACGGAAGAGCATGGTCTCCCTGGTGTTTCTCTTGGTGTTCGGCGTCAATCTCGTGGTGTTGTCGTTTGATTTTCCACGCACGACTTCGCTGACGCTGTTCTTTATTGGAGTCGCCATTGGGTTGGGATTGTGGCTGTTGTTCACGTTCAATCCCGACTTGCTGCCGGTCGTGGGGAGAATCATCAGCGGGATGAATCCTTTCGCCAACGCCACGTTTTATTTTCTGATGGCCGGCGTGCTGTCGCTGATCTATGTGGCGGTGTTCGTCAACGTGCGGTTTGATTATTGGGAAGTGCGGCCGAACGAATTGCTGCACCATCACGGAATTCTGAGCAATCTCGAACGCTTCTCAGCGCCGAATTTACGGATCGATAAGGAAATCAACGACGTTTTCGAGTACGCGCTGCTTCGCACGGGGCGGTTGATTTTGCATCCTAGCGATGAGCGACGGGCGATCGTGCTGGAGAACATCCCGTTCATTAATCGCAAGGAAGCGGAGATCACCAAGATGCTCGGTGCGCTGCAGGTGCAGATCGGGACCGAATCTCGGTAATTGCAGCGAGAACGGGGTAATCTGATCGAACGCTCCGCGGTTCGACGACATCCGCCAGTTCAGGCTCGCGCTCGAATCACCAGGTCAACGAACCGAATCGGCTGGCGCGGCAGGCCAAGTTCCCCGGCCAAGTGGTGCATCCAGACGATGAAACCGCGCTCCGGGTGGAAGTAGAGCTCGTGGAGCGACCGCTCTGTTCGGCTGCCGGTGCGCAGGGCGTATTGATTTACCGGGAGTTGAAAGAACGTGTGGATCTGAAAGCTGCTCGCTCCGCACAGCGCATAGTTGAGAGCCATTTGCCCCGAGGTGATATTGCCGGTGGCGGACCAGGGGAGTGTGGGAAGCTTCATGCCGGTTTCTTTTCGTGTTGCGAGGAACCGCCGCATCACGCGGAGGTTACGATCGCTGAGATCCGGACCGCCGTAGGCGGCCCCGCGATGCCCATCGAAAAGGCGGTTCGGATCGAACAGGCGATTGCCGTAGATGAAGTAATCGGGAGAGGACTGCTCTGGCGCGTGGATCGCATCGAGCATGGCGCATTGAAAGTCGTCATCGAACAGCGCATTGAAAAGTTTCAAGCCGACACGGATGTTCTTCGAGGGGATCGCCGTGGATTGAGGGTCGGGTGAACCTGCCACCGCCGCGTGACGAATCAGGTCCGGCACTTTTCGCAGCCAATCGATGACGGTGGATTGCATGGACGCTCGGTCACTCGCAGCGAGAGTCGGGCTGAAGTCTTTCTCGAGCGGCATCGGGCGCAATGATTCGTCCGTCGAATCGTGCCAAGCCGCCAGCAACCGCGGCGTGGTCCATGCATATTCGGCGATATTCCATGACGTTTCGCCAGGGGCCGGGAGATGAAACTTGCAGGAGGGGACGATCAGCGTCCCATTCCCTTCCGCGGCGCGGCGGGCATCGCGAATCAGTTGCAAGTAGTCGTCAAAACTCTGCCACCAGCCGCGTCCCTTCCAGGTCACCGTCCAGCCTTGCTCACCCGATTGCCCGACAATCGGCTCGACATCCATCCGCGATTCGCGCTGCGCCCACGCTTCCATGGATTGCGTGCCGGATTCATCCTGCGCGATCACTGTTTTCAGCACGACGAAGCCAAGCCCCGCCCGCACGTCTTCCTCGACCTGCCGCGGGGTCATCGACAATTGGCCGGAGGCTTTTCCCCAGGGATTCTTAAGCCGATATCCCGCGTATTCGGCGGAGACATCGAGGTCGAATTTATCGAGGAGATACGGTTCGAGGGCTGAGGGCATTCCGGAATGCGCGAAGCGCTCGTAATCATCGCGCACGGCTGCCAGCAACTGGGCTGGGACATCGGGGGTTTGAGGGAGTGCGATGGGACGCGACATGTGGAAATTCGCTCGGGGCCGGTTGCGATTTCATCCCCTGCGCAGGACGATGCATTTCGACACAAATTGAACTGAGTGAACTGAATGTATCAGACATCGTGCTGAAGATCCCCGCGAGTTGGGCTTGAACATGTCTCGATCCGCCGAACCGAAGCTCGCCTTTTCGACGCTCGGTTGCCCAGACTGGTCCTGGAAAGACATCTTGCGGAAAGGGCCGGAATTCGGTTTCCAGGGAGTCGAGATTCGGCTGCTTTCCCGGCAGATCGATTTGCCGGAAGTGCCGGAGTTTCAGCCCGCGCGATTAGCAGAGTGTGTCCGTCAGCTGAACAACGCCGGTCTTGCTGTTTGCGGGTTGGCTTCGTCAGTTCGATTCGATGAACCAGGCAAAGAGGCGCGAACAAAGCAATTAATCGTCGGTCAAAGGTATGTCGATCTCGCGGTGGCGTTGGGGGCGTCGTTCGTTCGCGTTTTTGGGGATGTGCTGCCGAAGGGGGAATCAAACACCGGTAGCCCTACCGAGACAGAACGAGTCGCCGCATTAAGATCGATCGCCGACGGGCTGAACAGGCTGGGTGAATATGCGGAACAGCCAGCGGTCGAGATTCTGTTGGAGACGCACGGGGATTTCTCCAGTTCGCGGCTCGAGTGGGAATTGATGCAGAATGTCGAGAGCCCGCGAGTGGGCGTGCTGTGGGACACGCACCATCCGTGGCGGTTCGTCGGCGAAACATTGGGCGAGACATTTGAGCGGCTCAGGCCGTGGATTCGGCATACGCATTGGAAAGATTCGGTTAGCAACCCGTCCGAGGGGCAGGCCGACTCAGTTCATACCGACACAACGACCGCCGCGCGGTCCGGGGTTTCACAAAGGGAACTCGACGAGGCGGCTCGCGGTGCCCACGCGCTGATGAGCGGACATCAACATGCGGATTATGTATTGTTCGGGGAAGGGGAGTTTCCGATTGACGAATGTCTCGGATTGCTAAACAGTGCCAATTATGCCGGCTGGTACTCTCTCGAATGGGAAAAGATGTGGCATCCGGAGATTGCTGACCCGGAGATCGCGTTTCCGGCATTTGTGCGGGAGATGCGCGAACGATTGTCCCATGTGAGTGGAGAACGGAACTAGTGGACCGGCCTGGATTGACGGGTCACGTTTCTCGTTCCGGGGGCTCGCCTTCGGCTCGACCCCGCCCATCCAGATCTATCAATTCAACTCGGTCGGTTCACGAGTTGAATGAGTCGATTGTTCCCACCGCCTGGAATTTGCTGCTATCGGAAAACTTATGGGTGTGCTGTACGGTTTGAAGCCGGCCATCTCCGTCGCGCTGCTGGTGCTCTTCTGGATTTGGGAGACGGGCCGGCCGTTCTTTGGTGTGCGGCGGGAACGGTGGATTCACGCCGGTCGGAATCTTGCGGTGGCGATTCTGAACACGGTCGTCTTGGGGCTGATCTTCAGCACGGCGACAGTCGGAGTGGCCGGTAGGAGCGAGACCCAGGGTTGGGGGTTGTTGAATCTGCTGTCATGGAGCAGGCCGGCGGAAACGATCGCTGCGATCGTCTTGCTCGACGGTTGGATGTACCTGTGGCATCGGGCGAATCACCGCATTCCGCTGCTGTGGCGGTTTCATCGCATGCACCACAGCGACAACCGGATGGATGTGACGACCGCGACACGGTTTCATCTGGGAGAACATCTGATTTCAGCCGGATTGCGGCTGGTGTTGATCCCTCTGCTTGGTCTGCGGATCGAATTCCTCCTGATTTACGACGCGCTCGTCATCGCGGTCACGCAATTGCACCATGCGGATATATCGTTGGGAGCGTGTGACCGCTGGCTGGCGTGGGTGATTGTCACTCCCTTCATCCATAAGGTGCATCATTCGCGCTGGCGTCTGGAAACCGACTCGAACTATTCGTCCGTTTTTTCCGTCTGGGATCGGCTCGCGGGGACTCTGCGTCGGCGGGACGATCCGTCAACGATTCAGTTCGGTTTGGAAGAGTTTGACGAGCCGCGCTGGCAAACCTTTCGCGGTATGCTGGTCACGCCGTTTTTGAAAGGGGATGCGTCAACTCTTACCGACCCCGCGCAGAAGGTGGAATCGTCCGACCCGAGCCCGTCCTAGACCGGTCAAATTCAGCAACCCGCAGACGCGCTGCATCCGTCGCGGGGACCGGTGATCGTCATGTTGCTCACGCCGCCGTCATACTGTGCGGATCGTGCGGGATGCGATGCGACACACGTCGCTGAACTTTTTTGACAGCGGTTCGCCATGGCTTATATTCAACTGAGTCACGTCGGTTCTTGAGCAATCCGTGAGCGTGACATGACGTTGACATTCGCCTTGGGGGGGACGACATGCCGGTGAGATTGTTTGCACAGCGCGGATTTTTTCTGGCGGGCCTGTTGTCGCTCGCTCTCTTCTCTTGGCCGTTGGCCTGGGCCGCACCGCAATCGGGCGAGCCTCGGCTCCTCGATACGTCGCACGATGCCACGGTCGAGTCCTCGATCCGCGAGGGGGAAGACCTCGAGCGGACGCGCGACTGGATCAAGGCGATCGAGCATTACGAGCATGTCGTCAAAGAGCACCCCGAGAACGAGCGGCTGAAGTACGGTCTGCGACGCTCGAAGGCGCAATTCAGCATCGATCGCCGCTACGCCGATGGAAGCTTCGAGAATCGGCTGCTGCGGATGTCCCGCTCCGAGGCGCTGCAGGTGTTTGATGAGGTGTTTGAGACAGTGCGCTCGAACTATGTTGAGCCGGTGAGTGCGACCTCTTTTGTGGCTCACGGCACCGAGAGTCTCTACCTTGCACTGGCGAATGAACGGTTCGTCCATCGTCATCTGGAAGGGGTCGATCCGGCGCGGATCACGCGGATGCGATCGATTCTCGTCGAGCAATACTGGAATCGGCCGATCTCGCAGCCTGGAGGAGCGCGGTACGTTGTTTCGGAAGTGTGCGACATCGCGACACGTGAGGTCGGCCTGTCGGACTCAGCAGTGGTGTACGAATACGTCTTTGGCGGGTGCAACTCGCTCGATGACTACAGCAACTTTCTGACTCCCGACCGCCACGCCGACTTGCACGACAACATTGAAGGGAACTTCGTCGGGTTGGGTATTGAGTTGAAATCGGAACTCGGCAAAGGGCAGTTGCTGGTGAACGTGCTCCCGGAGAGCCCCGCGGCGGAAGGGGGCATGCGTCCCGGCGACTACATCACGAACATTGACGGCATTGATTGCTCGAACATGACGACGGATGAGGCGGCCAAGCTGTTGCGCGGGCCGGTCGGCAGCTCGGTCCGTCTGACGCTTCTGCAACGTACCGACAAGCAGTTGCACGACGGCCGGTTCGTCCGCCGTCCGGTGCACGTGAAGAGCGTTCCGGTGGCGAAGATCATCGATCGTTCGGAAGGGATCGGCTACATTCAGATGACCGGTTTCCAGAAAAGCTCGCCGGACGAGCTGCGAGAAGCACTGTCGGATCTGCGTCGTCAGGGGATGCGGGCTCTCATCTGGGATTTGCGCGGTAACCCCGGCGGACTGCTGACGGCGGCCGTGGAAGTGCTCGATGAGTTTCTCGATCAAGGGGTCATCGTCTCGACTCATGGCCGAGGACCGGGTTCCGATACCGTGTATTCGGCCCGCAACATCGGTACGGACCGCCTGCCGCTGGTGCTGCTTGTCGACGGCGACAGCGCCAGTGCCAGCGAGATTGTCGCCGGGGCCGTGCATGATTATCGCCGCGGCACGATTGTGGGGAGAAACACCTACGGCAAATGGTCGGTGCAGACGATTTTTCCGCTGCACGGCAACATGGGTTTGCGGCTGACGACCGCGAAATTCTACTCGCCGCGCGGCAAGACGTACGGTAAGATCGGAATTGAACCGGACGTCGTCGTGGAGTTGCCGTCCGAGGAACGAATGGCCTTCAAGAACCCGGCGGGAGAAATTGATCTGAACGGCGATGCCGACCTGCGAAAAGGGCTCGACATTCTCCGCAGTCAGATCACTCAACGATGAGCGCCACGGACGACCATATCTGGCTCGATGCCGGCCGCGGATTGGCCCCCGAGCGGAACTGGTCGTTCACCACCGATGCACCGCTGAGCTGCTTGGTGTATCCGCGAGAATCGGGACATGTCATCGCGGGGGACGAATCCGGGGGGATCTATCTCCTGGACCGGTTAGGGCAGGTCGTCGCGCTGACGCGCGGTTCGCATGCGCTGCAGGATCTGGCGTGGAGCGATGCTGGTTTCCGGGGAGCCGCGGTTGTCGATTCGTCGGTGCTGTGGATTCTCAACCGTCAGCTTCAGATGGTATGGTCCGAGGACTGCCGAGAGGAGATCATCGCCATCGACGTGGCGCCGTTTGGGAATCACGTGGCGGTCTGTCTCGCGAACGGCGAAAACCGCATCGTCGACATGGACAAGAAGACTGTCGGAAAGTTCGAGACGATTCGCCCACTGAGCTATGTGAAATTCGTGGCTCGCGCGGCGGGAGTGATTGGGGCTGCCGAGCATGGGTTGCTGTGCCGGTATCGATTGAACGGTCAGGCCGAGTGGTCGGACACGCTCTGGTCGAACGTGGGTGATATGAGCGTCTCGGGGGACGGGCGGGCACTGTATCTGGCGGCATTCAGCTATGGCATACAGCGCTTCGACGGGAACGGTGAAAATCGCGGCTCCTATGTCGTGGAAGGGAGTCCCGGTCGTGTTGCGACCACCTGGACCCCGAAGCGGATGGCGGTTTCCACCATCGAACGCCACCTGTATTGGATGGACTCGGACGGGGAACTGCTCTGGGCCACCGCCACGCCGGATGAAATTATGCATCTGCGGTGCGACCCCCTCGGGAAGGGGCTGATTTGCGGTTTTCGCTCGGGCAGGATTCTCAACCTCGTCTGGGGGTTGCCCGAAGGGGAGTAAAGCCGAATCATGCAGACAAGGGCCCTGTCGAAATTGATGACGGCGGGCTTTTGACTCTCTCCCACTACCGTTGGTAAGATAAGATTTCGTAACGTCTTAGGCGGATGATTCTGCTCTCTCCCGAGCGTGTCGAACACCGCGGGCCTGCGGGGTATTTCGATGTCAGCTGATTCCAGCTCAGGCACGCAAGAACCGATCGCGAAGCTCCCCTCCGGCGAGATCGAAACGGATCGGAGATCGCTCGGGAAGTATCAGTTGATCCGGAAGATCGGCGCCGGCGGGATGGGAACGGTCTTTCTGGCGCTCGACTCCCAACTCAAGCGGACCGTCGCGCTGAAGATTCTGCCGCGTGAGCGGACCTCGAACCCCACGCTAGTGAAGCGATTTCAAGCCGAGGCCCAGGCGGCGGCGCAACTGAAACATGACAATATCGTTACTGTTTATGATGCCGGCAACGCCGACGGGCATCTTTACATTGCGCTGGAATACGTCGAAGGAACCGACGTCCACGAGCTTGTAGCGCGGAACGGGCGAATTCCCCTGATGCGATCGATTGAGATCATCAAGCAGGTGGCCCGCGCGCTGGATCATGCGCACAAGCAGGGAATTGTCCATCGGGACATCAAGCCCTCGAATCTGTTGTTAATGAAGGATGGGACCGTCAAGCTGACCGATATGGGGCTCGCGCGGTCCATCGATGAAACGGTCGACACCGGGATTACGCGCGAGGGGACGACGGTTGGTACGGTCGATTACATGTCCCCGGAGCAGGCGCGCGACAGTCAGGCGGCCGACATCCGCAGCGATATCTATTCGCTGGGATGCACCTGGTACCAGATGCTCACCGGCTCGCCCCCCTTTCCGACCGGCAGCGTGACCAACAAGTTGTATGCGCACGTTTCCAAACCAAGGCCTGATCCACGGAGCGTGAATCCGAAAATTCCGGAAGGAGCCGTGGAAATTCTGCACAAGATGATGGCGCGCAAAGCCAGCGAGCGCTATCAGACGCCGGCGGAACTGCTGAAGGATCTCGAGAACGTCGACTTGCGGATGTCGCGCGAGCAGACGATGGTGTTGGATGCGATCACCGACACATCCGAAGTCGACGACGTCCCAAAGTTGGCTTCCTCACTTCCTCCGCCGATGGGCGATTCCGGACGGTTGAAGGGGGACTCCGGGCGATTGAAAGGGGATTCGGGTCGCCTCAAGGGAGACTCCGGCCGACTGAAGGGGGATTCCGGCAAGCTCAAAGGAGATTCCGGCAGACTTGCGGAGGAGACCGGTCGAACGGCGGACGATTCGGTACGTTTTCCTTCGCTCCCGCCGCGCATGGCGAATCCGTCGCTTCCATCGTCAGAACAGAGCTCCCGCCGCGATCGGCGAGAGTTGCCGCCACGCGCCGACGACTCGTCGGCGCGGACCGCGAGACCGGAGGGAAAAAAAAACAAGGGGGTGGGAGGTTCGGCGCGAAATGCGCGGCCGCAGGTATCCGAAGAGCCGGTCATTTCGCGAAAGCCGGCGGCCAGTCGCCAAAAGAGTTCCTCCGGAACCTGGTCCGTCAACTCGATCGATTATAAGCAACTCGCGTGGGTTGGCGGCATCATCTTCGGCGTGGTTTTGCTGGGGGTGCTCTTCATGAGCATCGGCTCGGGAGTCGATCCGTCTGACGTACCTAAAAACGTGGAAGGCGTTGAGGGCAACGGCGCGCAGAACGCCGCGAATCCTGTCGTGCCGCCCCCCCGCAGTCGACGGCGCGAAGAACAAGCTCCCCCCGCGAAGGAAGAAAAAAAAGAGGATGCACCGCCGGAGAATTCTCAGGCGGCAGTCCTCACCGATGGAGCCAACAACGCCGCCGCGGGCGCGGGGAAAGCGGAGCAGATTCCGATCGGCCGCCAAGGGGAGAAGGAGCTGACTCCCGACTGGGTCGCACAGGTCTGGAATGCTTCGTTGAAGGAAGCGAGCGAAAAATTTCCGACATTCCGCGTCGGCCGCACGACTGGCCCGCCGTCGAAATTCGCGAGCTTGAACGACGCGCTCGAAAATCTTCCCGATGCGGGAGGAGTCGTGGAACTGGTGGGGGATGGGCCATTTCTGCTGACGGGTGAGCGATTGGAAACGCATGGGAGAGTCGTGATTGCCGCGGCCCAGGAGAGCCGTCCGGTTGTGTTGCTCGCTCCGAACTTCGAGAACGCTGCGGTGGGGGCATTGACTCTCGCGGGCGGGACGTTGGAGCTTCGGGGGATCCATTTCACGGCCGTGGCTGGCCAATATGCGGGCGATGCGCCGCGAAAGCTGGTGGTCGTCGAAGGAGGGGATCTCGTCGTCCGCGATTGTTCCGTCACGATGCAAGGGGAGCGAACTTCACCGCTGGTGGCGTTTCGGGTCTCGGGAAGAATGCCGGAAGAAGCGGAGCATCCGCGCGGCGAGCCTCACGCCTTATTGCACAACGTTTTCGTCCGCGGCGGCAACCTCACGGCGCTGGAGTTCAATCTGCCCGCGGTCGATGCGCTCATCAGCAATAGTTTCCTCGGCTCTGGGGAGGCTCCGGCGCTTCGTGTCACCAGCACATCGGATGCCGTCGCCGCCACACAGGAGCCGGCGAACGGTAATCGTCCGCAGTCGATTGCTCCCCCACAGGGGCTCACGGCCAGAAATGCTCCG
Organism: uncultured Planctomycetaceae bacterium; assembly: GCA_964626885.1. GTDB lineage: Bacteria > Planctomycetota > Planctomycetia > Planctomycetales > Planctomycetaceae > CAZVJA01. The sequence continues at coordinate 16,438 of CAZVJA010000060.1, forward strand.
TCGCCGGTGAAGATCGGCACCGACTCCGCCGGCTTGGCTCGTCGGATCAGGCTTTTCTCTTCGATGATTTGCGGTGGCCGCAACGCGTTTGAGTTGGTTCCGGGCAGCGATGTGATGAATCCTCCCACGACCGAAATGCGGCTGCTCAATTCGATCGTCGCCTGTGAGACCAGCGTGCGAGACTCGCAACTCCTGTACCTGCGCGACTGGCAGGAAGATTCCTCGGAAGGGAATCGGGGTTCGATGTTGAAAAACCTCGACTGGTCGATGGAGCATTCGCTGGTTCTCGGTTGGAAGGTTCTGCTGCAGAAGGATCTGGGCATCCATCGCATCGCGAGCGATCCCAAAATCTGGGAAGAGTTCTGGAAGAAACCGGTCGATACATTGCAGTTTCAGCGGTTGCCGTGGCCGGGGCGCGAATTCGGCGACTGGGCCGCGATAACTCCCGCGAGCCTCGCCGTCACGAATCCGGGGACCGAAGGGATCAAAGCGACGGACGGAGAACGTCCGGGGTGCGATTCCGCGAAGTTCGCCACTCCGGAGCCTGCGATCCTCGCGTATGCCGCGGCCTTGGTCGAGCGGCCCGTCCTTCCCGCGGGTTTCCTCGGGGAATTCGCGGCCACGAAAGTGCGCAATGTCAATTTGGATTCCTCGCGCACCAGCGATCTGGGACGGGTCATCGCTTCCACGGATTGGCAGGACGGAGCGGTGTTCCACGTCTCCGGTTCGGGAATCAAGACCTCCAGCCCGATTCGGGTCGAGGGAAAGTCGCTGCGAATTGAATTCGACGACTCCAGCCGCGGAAATTTGACCATTCAAGCCGTTCCCGAAAGCAGCAAAGAATCGGCCGATGCCTTCCTGTCGGTTTCCAAAGGGAATCTGGAATTGGTCGGCGTCAATTTGAAGATGCAGAACTCGGCGCGTCGAACCGAGCCGCAATGGCTTGTGAGCGTAGCCGATGGAAACCTGTCGATACGTAATAGTCTGCTGATCGGGCAAGTTCTCGACAGTCCTGGCAACGCGGGGCTGGTGAAATGGTCCGAGACGTCAGCGGGTCTCTCGGGGAATGCGCCCGCTCAACCGGCGGGACACTATCAACATTACTTGCACGTGTCGACGAGTTCCCTCACGGCGCGCGACAGCCTGTTCACGATCAATGCACCGCGGGGGGGCCTGATTGTTGACAACACTCTTTGCGCCAGCGGCAATCGCGGATTCGACCTCCTCATGGGAGATGGCCCATCGGGCGGACCGCAGGCGGTCGATATTTATGGCTGCACTCTCTCCGCGGCGGGTGAGCTGTTTCACTGTCGGGGGCGAACACGGGAAACACAGGCAAGGCCGGTGCTGCAAATCTTTGTTCGGGAAACGGCCGTGGTTCCTCCGCCTTCAAACAACAAAGGATCGGCCGAACCTCCGGCCTTGCTCGTCTGTGATGGTTTCCAGCCGACGGATGGGCAACTTGGATGGTGGGAGCAGTCAAGCGGCTATACGCCTCAACTTGGCATGTTCTTCAGACAGGGACCGTTGCCCGAGGGAACAAAACCGAGCGTGCAGTCCGCGGGGCGCGCTGAGTGGAATTCTTTCTGGGGACCGGGGCATATCCATCGTTCTCTTCTGGATGAGGACGGCGTGCTGTTGACGGAATCCAAGCGGCAGACGCTGGCTGACCTCAATGCGGACGATTTTCGGCTGCTGGCGAATACCAAGGCCACCGAATGGACGGTCGACGGCCGTTCGATAGGAGTCGATCTGGACGCCCTCCCGCCGCTCGCGTTCAAAGGGGGCCTCCCGCCGGCGAAATCGACGAAGAAAGAAAAAGAGAAGCCGCCGAAACAGCGCTCGACCGGCGGTTTTTAAACCGAACGGATAAGTGCCGTCGCGTTGACGGGTCAGTGCACGGCACGCGAACTGGGGTTGCACTTAATTCCCGCCGGTGGAACTCTCGAAGGCGCGGTGCTCTTCGTCGTGGCGGGGCCAGGTGAGTACGAACCGGGAACCGAAACCCGCTTTGCTCTCGACCTGAATTTCACCTCCATGCTCGCGAAGAATCTTCTGGCTGACGGCGAGACCCAGTCCCGTCCCGCGGCCCCCTTTTGTCGATTCGAAGATGTTGAAGATCCGTCCGAGCTGCTCCTCGGGAATTCCCGGACCATTGTCGGTCACTTCAACAAAGACCATGTCGCTGGCCGCATCGTGCCCCGTGGTGACGGTCACACGGCCGCCTTCCGTTCCCTCCACTGCGTCGAGGGCGTTGATCACCACGTTGAGGACGGCGCGGTGAATTCCCTCGGTATCAAATGTCCCCGGCGGCAGTTCCGGCGCGAGCCGCGTTTCCAACGTGATTCGTGATTCTTCGGCTCGGGCCTGCATCAGTTCGCACACCTCGGTGACGGTATCATTCAAGGCCGCCTCGCGCATCACCGGCTGGCGTTCCTTGCTGAACGTGAGCATGTCCATCACCAGGTGGTAAATCTTTCCCTGATTCCGTTCGACAATTCCCCAGCCTTTGCGGACGAGGTCTTCGTTGTGATCGCGGAGACCCATGTCGATCAGGTAGCTGCCGCCGCGAACCCCCTGAAGAATGTTTTTGATGTGATGGCTGAGCATCGCGATGGTTTGACCCATGGCTGCCAGTCGTTCCGCCTGCACGAGTGCCTGCTGGTAGCGGTTGTTCTCGACGGCCAGCGCCGCCTGCCGCCCGATCGCGATCAAAAGTCGCAGATGTTCATCCGAGAATTGCGGGGCGGCGCTTCCGCGCAGGATGACCCGTTCCGGCGGCGTGGTCGTATCGACGTAAATGACACCCACCGTCGAATACCGTCCCTGCATCGGCACACACATCGCCTCGCGAATTCCCGCCTGCAGGATGCTCTGCCCAGGTTCGAAGCGCTGATCGGTTCGCGCGTCCGATGTCCGCACGCTCTGGCCGTCGTGCAGCACATAATCGACGATGCTGCGTGAGATCGGCATGCGGGCCGACGGGTCGGCGCGCCTGCCGTGACTCAACACCTGCGGCACGGTTTCACCGGTGGCGGGATCATCGAGCAGCACGCATCCGCGATCGGCGCCGACCACCTCAATCGTCAGATCGAGAATCCGTTTCAAAAGCTGATCGAGCGAAATCGACGGGCTGACCGCTTCGTCCGAAATGCGATACAACGCCTGCAGGTTGGCGAGTGTCTGGGCCGATGTGGCCGCTTCTCCGGCCATCGTGCGATCGAGCAGCGACTGGCGGGTTTCGCGACCGATCTCCCCGACGATGCTCGATCGATCGTCGTTCCCCTGTTTGCCGATGAGATCGATCTGATGGACGATATACCGGGATTCGTCCGATTCTGAAACCTGGTTGAAGAGCAGCACGCTCCGCCCGACCTGCACCTGGTCGCCGTTGCGCAATTCGCGCACGCGAATCTGCACGCCGTTGACCATGGTGCCGTTGGAGCTATTTCGGTCGGTCAGTACATACTTCCCCTCAGTAAGATGAATGGTGGCGTGCTGACGCGAGACCTCGTTGTCAACGACCCGAATTTCGTTGCGCACACCCCGGCCGATGCCGACCGGAGCCTCTCCGATATCAAAGCGAGCCCCCTGGTCGGCTCCGTGGATGACCAGCAACGTCGCCTTGGTCACAATCCCACTTCCCGTCGAGAGTAAACGAATCAGCCGTTGGCTCCGGCGGAACGTGATCGTGGAAAAACGGACGACCGGAGGACGCAAGTTGATAGTATGACGGAACTATCATACCACGGTGGGGCTCCGCCACCACTCCGCGCCGGGGAATTTCGACGTCATGTGGCGGGCCGGGGCCGGTTCGTTATTCAGCTTGCACCAATGGGAATTGAACACTTGTGTGGCACGCCCTGACGCCAGGAAGGGCGTGGTCCCTGTTGCCGCCACGCCCTTCGAGGACTCAGGGCGTGCCACCCATTTTCCAGTTTGAATAATGGACTTTCCCTGGTGCCTGAGGAGATGCGTCGGAACGGTGCGTCGGCCAGAGTCGAATACGTTTCCGAAATTCGCGGTGCGCAAATGATTCGCGGGGTCGTCGTTACTTCTCGGATCGCGCCGGGCGGGCCAGCAGATCCTCAATGGCGCGAATCAATTCCCGGTAGCAGAAGGGTTTCTGCAGATAGCATGAGCGGTTTGTCGAGGATTGGCCGTCATCAAATCTCGCGGTGCCGATGACCACGCACGGCACATCCGACCAACTGCGCCGCTTCAAACGACCAGATGGAGAATCGTCGGCATGCAGCACAATCACGTGGGGCCGGTCGCGGTCCCTCTGCTGCTCTCTGCTGCCGCGCAGATGCTCGACCTGCAAGCCGCGCGGTTCGAGAACGGCTTTCAAAACCTCTTCGGTTTCCGAGAGCCCGTCGACCACAAGGACGCGTTGTCCGTTGGCCACGCAACCTTCCTTCCGTGTCAGGCAGGCGTGTCGGTGGAGCACGCCGGGCAGTGTGCTGCAGTCTCGTGGAACTCTTGCGGAAGCGGCGCGTCCTTGCACCGGCTGACTCCCAAGAATCGCCGACAGATCATCCTGAAAACCGGCGAACCGGCAAACGGATGATTGACTGAGGGGCGGGAGAATAGCCGGAATGCCGCAGCGTGTCAAAACCAAATTCGCGTGCCGCAACACAACAAAAATCACATGATTCTATCGCCGCGGCGTTGCTTTTTGAGTGCTCGGAGGGGGGAGCATCAATCGCTGTGCTCGGGGAGATGCGGTCGACGCTTGGGCTTGATCACCCGCTTGCGGAGCCGCCGTCGATCGCCGAAGTTCAATCGATTCCGGAAAGAAGACCCCCGGTGCGGGTTCAAGGGGAAGCTGATCTTCCGGAATGCCGCCGATCACCACCGGCTCCATACCGTAAATGTGCCGGTGATAGCTGCTGCTGAAACCGTGAGGCAAACGATACGCCGGCACCATGCACCCGGCCGCCATCAGAGCGATCCAGGAAAAACAACCCGCTGTGAAGAACGTGCGCAGCGACATAAGTCTCATCTCGATCTCGACGCCCCGGCGAATTTCGACCGTCCGGATTCAGCCTTTCCGAGACTTCTTTGGGTTTTCGCACCTTGATCAGCATGCCTGATGGGCAGCTCGGCACGGAGCAAGAATTCCGCAGTCATCGAGAATTATCGGTCACAATCCGTGTGGGGCATGTCAAAAAAACATGGCCGCGCGGAGTTTACCGCGCAGCCATGATCGGAAATCTTGAAACGCTTGCTAAATGCGTAAATCGGGTGATTGGGGCAGAATGCCTCCGCGAAGTTACTTCGCCGCAGCAAACCGCTTTGCCACCTCGTTCCAGTTGACCACATTCCAAAATGCGGCGATGTAGTCAGGTCGGCGGTTCTGGTAGTGCAGGTAATATGCGTGTTCCCAGACGTCGAGGCCAAGGATCGGCGTTCGCCCTTCGGACAAAGGAGAGTCCTGGTTGGCGGTGCTTTCGACGACGAGTTTCCCTTTGTCGACTGAAAGCCAAGCCCAGCCGCTGCCGAACCGGGTCGATCCAGCTTTGGCGAAATCTTCGCGGAACTTCGCAAGGCTTCCGAATGTGGAAGTGATAGCCTGTGCCAGATCGCCCCCGGGATCGCCTCCGCATTTCGGACCCATCACGGTCCAGAAGAGGCTGTGGTTCGCATGCCCTCCGCCGTTGTTGCGGACCACGGTGCGGATGGCTTCGGGAACGTAAGACAAGCCCTTGACGAGATCCTCGACCGATTTCGCGGCGAGGTCAGGATACGCCTCCAGCGCTGCGTTCACGTTGTTGATGTACGCCTGGTGGTGTTTGGTGCGATGGATGTCCATCGTCCGGGCATCGATGTGCGGTTCGAGCGCATCGTTTGCATAGGGCAATTCGGGAAGAGTGTACGCCATGGTGAAACCTCTCCTTCAGCCGTGGTGAACGGGGATGAGACGCCCTCCCGTCGTCTGCAGCACGGCAATGGGGGACCGATCGAATGATTTGTGCCTGCAATGCTTATTCTATGATTCCCGCCGTTGCTCACAACCGAAGGGGCCACATTTTGCACGATACCTCCACGAAGGAGATTGGCTGGTTGACTTCACTCCGACCCCATCTAGAATGGACCGATGCGGCGTGAGTGTTGTTGTGGCTTTTCCCGCGGCAGTCTCGGCAACTTGGTTTATGCCGCGGCGGCTGCTGGACGTTCTAAACTCCGTGGAGGTGGTTTCAAAACAATGTATTTGGGAGGGCGACACTCCTGTGGAGCCGCCGCTGCCAGAGACTTTCGGATGCAGCGGCTCGGCGGGAGCCTCGCCCTCCCGGTTTTGAAACCACCCGTAGAAAATCCTCGCTGGTGGATGACCTCATGCAGCCCCGACTGCTCATTGCCCTGCCGGTCTTCAATGAAGAGTCCCACATTGCCGGCGTGCTCGATGAAGTCCGCAAATATGGTGAGGAGATTCTCGTCGTCGACGACGGATCGACCGACGGCACCGCGAAACGCCTCGCGGCTATCCCCGGATTGCAGGTCGTCACACACGCGGAAAACATGGGTTATGGCGCCGCGCTGCGCAGCGCCTTTGAATACGCCCAGGAGCACGAGTACGACGTGCTGGTGACAATCGACTGCGACGGGCAGCATGAACCGCGGCTGATTCCGCAACTGGCGGCCGAAGTCTTTCCTTCGGAAGGGGAGCCGGTGGACATCGTCTCCGGGAGCCGCTATCTGGCGAAATTCTCCGGAGACAGCATTCCGCCGGAAGAGCGCCGTCGGATCAATATGGAAATCACCCGACTGATCAACTGCAAGCTGGGGTTGTCGCTGACCGACTCGTTCTGCGGATTCAAGGCATACCGGGTCGAGATGCTGCGGAACTTCCGCATCACTGAGTTGGGGTATGCCATGCCCTTGCAGCTGTGGGTGCAAGCAGTGGCGGCTGGCATGCGGATCGTCGAGTTTCCCGTTCCGTTGGTTTACCTGGACGAGAAACGCTCTTTTGGGGGCTCCCTTGACGACTCCCGGCGCCGCATGGCCTACTACCGGGAAGTGCTCGAGCGCGAAATGGCCGAGCTGTCCCTCCCCAGCGCGATTTGTCCCGAACCGTGCTGAAACCGACCGATGCTCACAGCCACCGCCGTGCAAGAATCCCCCTGGATAAGCCAGCCTCTTCGCGTCCCCCGCGAAGACAATAAGCTGCTCGCGCGGCCGTCGCTGGCCGACGCGCTCGATTCAGCCCGGGAGAACTGCACCGCACTTTCCGCGGCCAACATCCCGGTGCAGGGGCGAACACTGGATGTCTTGCGGGAATGGACCCGCCGCGACGCTTTGGAGGCCGCCCGCAAGTACACGTTGGAATTGCTCGGTAAATCGATCGACCTCGAACCGGCTGACTTGCTCTTCGTCGCCGGCCATCAGCCGACGTTGTTCCATCCGGGAGTCTGGGCGAAGAACTTCGCGATCGGCGAAATGGCGGCCCGCGCCGGCGGCGCGGCACTCAACCTGATCGTCGATAACGACGTCTCCAACACATCGCGCATTCGCGTGCCCGCGGGGAGTCCCACTCAACCATTTGTCGAATCGCTGGCTTTCGACGACGACCGACCGGCGGGGCCGTGGGAAGAGACAGTCGTTGCAAATCAAGAGCTGTTTCGCTCGTTCGGCGGTCGCCTCGCCGACAAGATGGCGCACTGGAAGATCGCGCCGATCGGTGCCGCGGTCTGGCCCGAGGCGATTCGCCAACTCGAACGATCGCCGCTGTTGCGCGACACGTTGACCGTCACCCGTTGCCGGCTGGAGCGTCAATGGGGAACCGCGAATCTCGAACTTCCGATTTCGCGGCTGTGCGAATTGGAGCCGTTTCTCTGGTTCGCGAGCCATCTCATCGCGCAACTGCCGCGGTTTCATGATGTCTATAACCAGGTGCTCGGCGAATATCGCCGGGTGTATCGCGTGCGAAGCAGCACGCATCCAGTTCCAGAATTGAAGGACATCGGCGGTTGGCTGGAAGCTCCGTTCTGGGTCTGGCGGAAAGGGGATCGCCAACGGGGGCGCCTGCTCGTGCAGCGCGACGGCAAGCAGGTCCGGCTTTCCGATGGGCGGGAAGTCTTCGCCACGCTGCCGCTCCCCGAGAACGGCGACGCTTGTTGCGCGGTTGAGGTGTTGCGGACGCTCCCCGAGCAGGGGATTCGTCTGCGGACACGGGCTCTCACCACGACGCTGTTCGCGAGGCTGTTTCTGGCGGACCTGTTCGTCCATGGCATCGGCGGTTCGAAGTACGACGAGATGACCGACCGCATCATCATGCGGTTTTTCAAGATCGCAGCACCGGCATTTCAAACCCTCTCGGCCTCGTTGCACTTGCCGCTGGGGAAGCCGTTTGATGTCGAACCGCAGGACGAGCGACGGCTGCTGTCGTTGCTCCGCGATCTCGAATTCAGCCCGGAACGGCACCTGCACGCCGGTGACAATCCTGCGCTCGATGGGCTGCTTACGGAAAAGGCGACACTGGTGGCCCAGCAGCAGGAGATTTGGAACTCGGCACCCGCGCCGAGGAGCGTTCGTCGAAGCCGTTCACGTACGAATTACGAGCGGCATCAGAAGCTGGCTTCTCTCAGCCAGCAGCTTACGGAGTTCACCGGCGACCAGCGGCGGCAGATCGAAGAGGAGTTGGCGACGACACGTCAGCAATTGGCCGCCAACGCGATTCTTCGCGACCGCGAATTCTCCTTTGCCCTGTTTCCGGAAGAAAAGCTCCGCGATTTCATGACGGGGCTGGGAAATCGTTCGGTGGAGTGAGTTCTTCGACTTTGATTGTCGACGCTCGCAAGAGAATCTGACGCGGATCGAGTCGACACGGAAGCAGCGTTCCCGCGTTCTCGGCCGCCGCGGCTATTCCGCATTGGAGTGCCTTCAACGGTTCTTCGTCGCGAGCGATACTCCAGGCGATCCCCGCGCACATCGCGTCCCCGCAGCCGATGGGGTTGACCACCGGCACGGTCGGCGGCTGCAGGCGGTAAGTTTTTTCGGCCGATGTCGCCCAGACTGCTTTCGCCCCCTGCGTGATAACGACCCACTCCGCGCCGCGGCGGTTGATCTCCCGCATGGCATCGAGCAGTGCATCATCGTCAACAAGCTCCCGGCCGACGGTCTTCGTCAATTCCTCGCGGTTCGGCTTGACGAGCCACGGCCGGCATTCGAGCGCTGCGAGAAGTTCCGGCCCGCGCACGTCGAGAAGTGCCCGGGCAGAGGTCGTCCGCAATAGATCCCGATAATAGGTCGCCGGAGTACCGTTCGG